>JAJZQG010000128.1 GCA_021847645.1 Myxococcales bacterium | reverse complement strand
ACATCTGGGTTCGATTCCAGGGCGATCAGGTCATCCAGGCCGCCGACCTCGCCTGGCTCCGCGAGCGTTGCCCGGACCTGCGCATCATCATCAGCAGCGCCTCGCCCCAGCCCGTGCTCGAAGCCGCCGCCGCCGAGCTGCACGTCGACGACATCTTCTATACCGCGGTCGAAGAGCACGACGGCTACCTCAGCTCGCCCTATGCCCTGCATCGCCTCTTCATGCTCCTGCGCCCGCCGCGCCGCATCTCGCCACCTTCCCGGGTCCACGTCAACGCCGGCGAGGCCAAGATGGCCAGGTTGCTCGAGCGTTTCCCCGACTTCGCGGATCCCTCGGTGCACACCGTCGGCATCACCGATACCAGCTACGGCGAGGATCACGCCTGGGCCAACTACTTCAAGACCGTCATCGACATCAACAGCCCCACGCCCTTCGCACCCATCGTCGCTGCCACCTCGCCCCTTCGCGAAATCCACTCTGCTCGCGTGCTCACCAAGGCCGAGCTCGACGGCTCCGCTCCGGGTCGGTCCGGTCACGGGCGCACGCCCTCTTTCGCCGCCGCGCCGCGCAGCCTGGTCTCCGCCGATCTGCTCGCGCGCCTCGACCGCATCCTGCCCCGCGTCGAGGACCTGCTGGCTCGCTACTCGTCCGAGGCCGACGCCATCAGCGAGTCGCGAAAGCGCCTCGACGCACGCATCGACGCCCTGCTCGCCGACATCGAGCGCGAGGTCGATTCGTTCAACTCCGCGTCCGGCCCCGAACGCCATCGCGCCCTGCTGCGCCTGTATCGGTATTCGCGCACCAATCGACGACTGCACCGCAAGGTCGCCCACATCGAACGCGGCATGGCCTCCGTCACCTACGCCCTCACCACGCTCTTCGAGGCTTCCCGCGCGATGGTCGATCGCGATCCCGAAACGGCGACCGCCTGAGGCGATCCTTGCGCTGCCTGCGGCCCAGCCCTAGGCTGGCGGTGCATTCGTACCATGACCGATTCTTCCCCTCCCCTCGATTGCCGTCGCTGCGCCTCGTGCTGCCACCAGCGCGAAGGCACCATCCTCGTGACCGACGAGGACATCGCCATGTGGAAGCGTCTCGGCCGCACCGATATGCTCGAGTCGCTGACCGAAGGCCACTTCGGCCAGAAAGCCTTCGCGATCGGTCCTCGCGGCGCCTGCGTGCATCTGGGCCTGCCCGGCGCGCCCCATGACTGCTCCAAGTACGACGTCCGCGCCACCGTATGCCGCACGTTCCGCGCCGGCTCCCGCCAATGCCGCGAGTTCCGTCGCGACCGCGGCATCGACCCGCCCCGATAGAGCGCACTACCGTCCGCAGTCCGCCGGCTTCCTGCCCATCCGTCGCAGCTCCTCGGACGCCCGCTGCGTGCGCCCGTCGAGACGCATCGCCAGGCAAAACGCTTGCACCGCCTCCTCGTCGCGCCCTTGTCCCCGCAGCGCCAGCCCCAGCCCGTACGCCGCATTCGCGTCGTCCCCGTCGAGATCGATGGCCTTCCAGTACCATTGCGCCGCCTGCTCGTAACGGCGCTCGTCGAGACGCACTCCCGCCAGCCCCAGCACCGCCGCCTCCAAGCGCGGCTCCAGGCGCATCGCTGCGTCGTATTGCTCGGCCGCCTGCTCCGGTCGCCCCGCTGCGCGATAGGCGCCGCCGAGCCTCACGCGCACGCCCGCGCGGTACGGGTTGAGCCCGATCGCGCGGCCTAGACGATCGATCGCGGCTTCCCGGTCGCCTCGCTCCCATGCGGCCACGCCGAGCAGCTCCCACGCCTCCTCGACCCATGGATTGCCCCGCACGATCTCCCGCAGCCGCGCCTCGGCCCGCTCCGTCTCCCCCGTTGCGAGCAGCGCCTCGGCCAGACTCTGTTGCGCACCCAACGATTCGGGGTCCCAAGCGAGCGACTCCCGCAAATGCGGTATCGCCGCCCCCGGCTGCCCCGACGACAACAGCGTGGCCCCTAGATCGTAGAGCACAATCGCCGAGCCAGGTTGCTCGTCCCGAAGCTCGGTGAGCAGGTCCACCGCCTTCCGGAACTGCCCCATGCCGCCCAGCACCAGCGCCAGGTTCAAGCGCATGCGGAAGTCGTGCGGCCGGCTCGTCAACGCCTTGTCGAACAGCGCCACCGCCTCCTCGGGGTGTCCCAGCGCGCCGAGCTGCGTGGCGGCCTCGAACGTGCGGTCCGGCTCCCCCTCGTACAGCGCGGCGAGCTGCTCGTAATACGGCAATGTCGTGCCCCGCTGCCTGAGGTAGATCTTCGGCCGCACCAGCTCCGGGTGCAGCTGCGCCGCACGCTCCGGCATCCCCGCCATCACCAGCCCCTGCGCCTCGTACGCCCCTTCCAGCCTCTCTTCGAGCGTCGGGTCGCTGCCATTCCGCAACAGTGGTGTCACCGGCGTACGTACCCCGAGCAGCAGCCTGGGCTCCATCCGCCGCCCCGACGAGTACTGCGTCGTATACGGCACCATCGGCAGATCGTCCGTCTGCACCGGCAGACCCGCGGTCCATGCCCGAATCGCCTCGGGACCAGCCACGAACAGGTTCAGCAGCTCCTCGGGCGTGGCGATTCCGTAGGGCTCCAGATCCCGGTGGATCGCCGGCCTCTTCAGACGTTCCTCCAGCCCCCCCACGTCGATGGTCAGCGGCCCGCCCTTGACGCCCACCAGCTTCGCATAGCCCACTTGCCCGTAGGTCTCGAAGCCCACGTCGGCCCACAGGGTCATGTCCGGAAACGCCGCCTGGAACGTGCCCACGATGATCTTGAACTCGCGCTCCGACAGGCCGTGCAGCGGAAGCCACTGCACCGCAATGCCGCCCTCGCCCAGCCTGCTTCGCAGCAGTTGGTAGAACTCCCGCGTATACAGGATCCACGAGTCGACCGACTTGGGATGCGTCGCGTCCACAATCGCGACGTCGTAGCCGCCCGGGCTGTTGAGCAGGTACTGGCGGCCGTCGTCCACGTGCAGCCGAAACACGGGATTGTCCAGCACACCGTGGTTCTCTACCGAGAACTTCCTGGCCGCGTGCGGAACGGCCGACGACAGGTCGATCACGTCGAGACGATCGATCGGGTGAAGCGACGCGGCCCCCGCCGAAAGCCCCGCCCCCAGACAGATCATCACGGCGCGCCTGGGCTGCGGGTGAAGCAGCAACGCCAGGTGCCCCAGCAGCTTGAAGCTCTCGTCGTGCACCTGCCGCGTGGTGACCTCGTTGACCGCGTTCATCATCAGCACCTTCTCGCCGTTGATGCGATTGGACGTGACGGAAACGGTGCCGGTGCGCGCCTCTTCGTAATACAGCAACGTTTGGTGATGGTCTCCCACGGCCGCGAGGAGCATGCTGCGGGGCAGTCCCGCAGGCATCCTCGCCGTCTCCACCAGCGTCGGAATCGCGACGGCAACCGCGCTCAGCAGGGCCGTACGCTTGCGACGGGCGTCGGTCGCGGCCAGGGCAGGCGCCGCGAGCAGCGCACAGGCGCCCACGCAGCACAACCAGGCGATGAGCACGAGCGCGTGCTGGATGCCGGCCAACGCCATCAGGCCGAACGCGGCCGCCAGGGCACCAAGCGCAGAGCCGATTCCGTTGACCAGTCCGACGGTCCCGACGCTTCGTCCGACCAGCCGCGAGTCGCCGGCATGCAAGGCGCACGCGGCGGGAAACAGAGCGCCGGCGAACAGCGACGGCAGCACGACCAGCACCGGCGTGTAGGCCAGCTCGCGCACGAGCTCGAGGTGAATCGAGGTGGCAAGGCCACGAGTCGCATCCAGGCCGAAGGGGTCCAAACCGAAGCGAACGACGAGCGAGGCCGCGACGTGGAACGACAGCAGAACCGAGGCGGAGAACGCGGCGAGCAGGGCGCCGGACAGCACCCGCTGATCGACGCGAGCCAGGGCGCGGTGCGCGAGACCGCCGACCGACAAGCCCACCAGCACCAGGGCCAGCAGCGCGGCAAACGCATACGTGTCGTGGCCGAACACGAACGTCAGCACCCGCGCCCAGATGACCTCGCACGCGAGCATCGCGAAGCCCGAGAGGAAGGTGGCCGTAATGGCACCGTAGCGATCACCGGAAGATGCACCAGCGGGTTGTGACGCAGAGACGGTGTCGGACGATGGATTCGCGAATCGGGCGAAGGAGGCGAGCAGCCCAAGCGATGCGGCCAGCAAGCTCGCGCCGGCTGCCATCGCGGAGCAGCGCGCCACGCCGTACGTGGCAATTCCCCAGAAGCCCGCGACGATGGCTCCCAGGGCCGCGCCCCCGGTGTTCAAGCCGTAGGTCACGCCGATGCGCGATCGCATCGACCCGCCCAACCGGGTCAGCGCGCGGACCAGCAGCGGCAGCGACGCCCCCATCGCCAGGCACGGCACGACGATCAGCAGCGCAGCAGCGGACAGGCGCACGAGCGAAGCCGGGCCGGCGGGCAGCGCCCCGAGCGCGGGAATGAGCCGGGGCGCGATCAGGGCGAACAGCGCGAGGACCGCTTCCGCCGCCGCATACCACCGCAGCGGCGCACGCACCCGGTCGGCCGCCGCACCCGCGAGCCTCGCCCCCGCCGCGATCCCGAGCATGAACCCCGCCAGCACGATCCCGGTGGCGTCACTCGAGTTGCCCAGAGGCACGACCAGCGCGCGAGACCAGCAAATCTCATAAGCCAGGGCGGCACCGCCGGACAGCAGCGCGGCCAGCCAGATGACGAGCGACGCGGGCACCCGGATGTTGTCGTAGGTTTGTCAGGCGAACGCAACCACCTCGCGCTGCTTCGCTACGTCGTGGGAAGACCATCTGGCCGCGCTCGAGGAGCACCGCGGCGCGACGTCCCCCATGGCGTAGGGTCGCGGCGATGCACGCCGCCCCTTCTCGATCGGCGCCAAGATAGGAACGAACTCGTGCGGCCGGCGTGACGGGCACCGACGTGCGCACGAGGTCGTCGCACGCGGCGACTCGAGGAACACCGGGGCTCGCCGGAGATCCCGTCCCTTCACTGCCCGACAGCGCTGCCAGTCTCTGCCTGGCTTCGATTCTGACCCTGACAAGCCGTGGACCGGTCCGGGTCGATTCTCCGGAGGCCCGCTCGCCGCCCGGTAGGCGGAGCACGGAGGGGGGAGCTGCAGGTCCTATCACTGGGCTTGCATGCAGATCTCGATGCGATTGACACAAGGGAGTCGGATGGCGGCCCCGACTTGATCCGCAGAAGCACGTTCCCATTCCCCGCGCTCATGCCCGACGTCACGTCCGTCGAGTACCATTCGTACGGGGCGACGTTGCTCACGAACCCGGAGGGCGTACCGCCGGTCCCCTCGAACGTCTGCCAGTTGAAGCTGCCGCTTGCCGTGGTGTCGAAGCTCCGCCCGTAGATGGACAGCGTGATGCTCGTCATCGACGATACCCCCACCGTGCTCAGCTCGATATCGATGAAGTCCGACGAGTCGAGCAGAACCCCACCGTCACCCAGGTAGGGATCGACGAACTGGGGCGCAAAGCTCATGCTGTAGTCCCTCAGCCCCGAGGCCCCGGCACGTCGCGACAGCACCGGAAGCCGGCGTCGTATCGCAGGTAGTTCGGCCCGTGCCCGCGCGTCTGCGGCCTGCAGCGGTGGCGCCCGCCCCCCCAATGCCCGCCCTTCAGAATCATCTGGTAGCCGTAGCGACGCACGCTCTGCGTCCACTCGTCGACATTGCCAATCATGTCCTCGACGCCGAACGCGCTGGTGCACGACGGCGACTCACCGGAGCGCCGCCCGTGCCAGGCCAAATCGATCCCCCGCGCCGTGTGTACCGTGAACCTCGGCTTGAACGTATCGTCCGGCGGGCCGGGCGCCAGCACGTCGATGTTGCAGGCGTCCGGATCGCTCTCCCAACCGTAAGGGAACGGTCGTGCCTCCTCGCCTTCGCACGCGAACGTCCACTCCGTCTCCGTGCACAGCCGCTTTCCCGCCTTCTCGCAGGCGCTTCGCGCTTCCGAGAACGTGGTCGCCACCAACGGGAATTCGCCATAGGCGTCGGGGAACTCGTAGCGGTCGATGCAGAACCTCATCGGCGCGCGCGGGAACCGCGCCTGGCGTACCTTCCACTTGTCCCGGTCGAACCGGCTGCAGATCCCCTTCACGCCCCGGTCTTCCGTAAGCCAGTGCGTACATGTCTCCTCCTGCGCGAGCATCACCTCGTCGCTGTCGTCGCGACCGCGCGTGTCCATCAGGTATTGCCCCTCGACCAGGCTCATCCCTTCGGGACACGCAGAGACCGGCCGCGTCGGCTCGTCATCCAACGGCGGCAAGCCGTCGGCCGACGCCTGCCAGGAGCCCTTGTCGACGAGCCGCCAGGCGAATCGCGGCTCGCGGTACGTCGCGGTGAACGAGAAGCCCAGGGACAGCAGCCGCGGTTCGGGTGGCTGCGCGGACGTGGCAGAAGCGACGGGAGTAGGCGTGGACGACGCGACAGCGGAAACAGGCGCGCTGGCGGGATGCTGCGCGCTGTGCGACGGCGCCGGAGCCCCACGGATCGCCTTCCGGTCTCGGCATGAAAGCGCGACCACGCTCGCCAGCGCTGCGGCATAGAGCAACCCACCTGCGCTCATCCGCCTCGCAAGGTGGTGCTGGTGCTGGTGCCGTTGCCGCTGGCCGCTCATCGACTCTCCCAACGCCCGGCTCGCGCGTCGCATTCGCGCCGGCGGTGTGGAAGCGATCGTAGCGCGTTCGCGGCCGCGCTGCGCTCGGCTCGCGCGAAATCCCGCTAGCGCCGCTTGCGACGGTTTCGGCGCGGACGCTCCACGCGGACCTGCGCCAGAGCGCGCCCTGCGTCCACCGCCGCCACCGGTGCGTCGGCAGCCAGCGCTTGCAGCGCCATGCTGTCGTCCGCCTCCTCGGGTTCCGACGCGCGCAGCAGGTTCTGCGACGGGATGACCGTGCCGAAAGGCCAGCTCGGTCCAACGCTCAGCGCGCCCGACGGACACGCCTTCACACAGCCCAGGCAGCGCGAGCACGAGTAGTGCGTCGAGGCGTTCACCTTGCCACCCTCGTGCAGGCTTCGGCCGTCGGCGAGCTGCGCCACGTAGCAGGCCTTGTCACACACCGAGCAGTGCGTGCACTTGCTCTCGTCGACCTTGACCCGGAGCACGCTGAGCTTGTTGAGAAGCCCGCCCGCCCAGGAGATCGGACAGCCGATCTTGAAGTAGCTGTACAGGCTCTTCTGCTTGTTCTCCTCGCCACCGGCCCCGAGCATGATCTCCATGATCGCGCCCATCGGGCACGCCCAGCGGCAGAAGTACTTGCCCAGCACCAGCCCCGACGCAATCGCCGCAAAGAACACCCACCACAGGCTCAACCCGTAACGCGTCACCACGAACCACGTGGCAATCCCCAGCCCGGCCTGCACTGCCCTGCGACGGTTGATGAGCCGCTTGAGAAGCGTGTTCTGCCGCGTCCGCCGGGGCCGCGGCGCTGCCGTCGTCTCCGCGCTCATGCCGTGGCCCTCGCGCGCACCGACGTCCGTGCGCAACGCGTCTTGTTGGTCGCTGCTGTCTGCCCCACCGACGCGAGCGCCGAGAGCAGCGAGCGCACCCCCTGCGTGTCCGCCAGCGAGTACACGCGGCAACGCCCCTCGGGCGTGCACTGCAGCAGCCCGGCCGACCTCAAGATCGCCAGGTGCTTGGATACCTGCGCCTGCTCCACGCCCGCCCCAGCCACCAGATCGGTCACGATCCGTGGCTGGTCCGCCAGCATCGAAAGGATGCCCAGCCGCAACGGGTGCCCGAAAACTCCCGCCACTTCCGCGCTTCGCGCGATCGCCGTCTTTCGCATGACGGGCGACATATGCCACGCTCGATATATACCGGCAAGGGAATACGTCAGGTCTCCCGCCCCGTTCCCCCGCTCCCGCTCGGCAGCGCGCTCGCGATGTACTGCAGCCCCGAGCCGCCCAGCTGCTCCCGAAACCGCCCCCGCGCCTCGGCCATCGACGTGAAGTACACCCGAAATGCCTCGCACGCCTCTTCGGCCTGCGCGCGGCTGCGCGGCACCGGTACGCGGATCTCCCGGTAGCGCTTGCCGGCGTCTTCCCGGTTGGTCTGCATCAACGTCACGCGCTGCCACTGCAGGCGCACCGCCCGCAGGCACAGCGCCCAGAACAGGTAGAACGGGCTCCAGCCCTCCTGCTGCCCGCCTCCCACGCGCAGCACCGCGACCTCCCTGGTGAGCACGACCTGCTCCTCGCCCGGCAGCAGGATCGCGAACTCCCCGATGTTCGAGCTCGCGCGGACCGGCGTGATCAGATCCCAGGGCAGCAGCCCGCTGCTCGGCCCACGCCAGAACGACCTCGCCACCGCCTCCGACACCAGGTTGGTCGGATTGACGTTGACGCGCAGGCTGCGGAGGTCGCTGACTTTCACGTACGGGATGTGACCCGATCGCATGTCGTTGCCCGGGCTGCCGTGCCCCGCGCGCACCTGGATCGTCCCCTGCTGCTCGAGCTCGCCCATCGACGCCGACCGCCACCCCCGCTCCCGGCACAGTCGCTCGAACGGGGCAGTCCAGCGATTGTCGTAGTATCGCGGAACCAGCACTCGCTGCGCGAACACCCGATCGGAGTCCACACGCGCCAGCCCCGGCACCTGCCCGCCCCGAAGCACCCGCGAAACCTGCTCGCCCAGCTCGTTGTCCGATTCGCCCGACCGCTCCCCGGTCGCCGCGTCCACCCTGAAGCGCGGACCGCCGTCCTTGTCGATGCCGCACGTGCCTGGATTCATCATCACCACCACGCCCGGCGCGACAGCCCCCTCGGCGAGCTTCTCGAACACATAGAAGTTCGTCTTGGCCCGGCAGAACCCCTGGAATGCCTCCATGGGCACGTTCACCACCAGCTTCGGCGCGAACCGCTTGCGCAGCCACTCCAGCACGAACCGATACCCGTCCGAGAAGAAGTACGTCTCCGGCAGGATGATGCCCAGCCGCCCTCCGACGCGCAGCAGCTGGTGCGCGCGCTGCAGGAACATCAGCCCGATCTCCAGCGCCTCGTACTCGCTCCCGCTGCCCTTCGCCAGGTCCAACCCCGCGCGCCGCGCGTCCTGCGCGCTCACCTTCAGATTCACGCCGAACGGCGGATTGGTCAGCACCACCGAGAAGCGCCCGTCGTCGTAGCTGCCGCCGCACAGCTCCGGGTACCGCTCGCGCCACAGATGCGTGCGCACCGCGTCGCCCCGCACGCAGCTCCCCGCTCCCTCGCCGGCCATCTGCAGCAGCGCCCGCGTCAGCTTGACCCCGATCGCGTCCTTGTCGATCCCGAACACGTGCTCCTGCGCCCACCTCCCCAGCTCGTCGGCCCGCTCCGGATGCCGGCCGTGCATCTGCATCAGCACCTCGACCAGAAACCCGCCCGTCCCGCACGCAGGGTCGATCACCACGTCGTTCCAACCGATGTCCAGCAGACGCACGCCCGCTTCGATCACCGGCCGCGGCGTGAAGTACTGCCCTTCTCCCTGCTTGAGCGCGGCCGTCCGAAACACCTGAAACGCGACCGACATGGTCGACACGCCCATGTCGGCCAGCCGCATCGGCGCAAGGCTCGCGACACAACGCGCTAGGGTGTCGTCGGCGAAGCGAAGCTGCTTGTCCGAAGCGTCCCGGAACACTTCGGGATGGCTGGCGGCAAAGCTCACGAACATCCGCCGCAGCTCGCGCGCTGTCTCGTCCGGCGCCCCAAAAGACCGGAACTCCGGCGGCTCGCCAGCCGACGCTCTCGCACGCCTGTCGCTCTCGAGCTTGAGAAGAAGCACATTGCACAGCTGCTCGAGCTGGTCCTCACGACGCGTGACCTGCGCGTCCTCGGTCACGATGCGATCGAGCAGCTCCTCGATCGTCTTGCGCAGCAGTGCCTCGCCGGGCGCGATCAGCGCGGGGATCGGGCGCGGCGGCCCGTCGGCCGTGTGCTTGCGGCCCCCGTTCCGATTGCGCCTCGCTCTGGTGCTCCCGGCCATCCGGCAGTCATCGCCTCCCGGCTCGTGCTGAGTCAAGCGCCATTGCGGATTCGCCTCCCCACCTCCGGCCACGCACACCACCATTGGCTCGCTCGGCGCATTGCCGTACCCTTCGATCCGCCCAACGGAGTGCGTCCCGTGCCGACCTTCCGCCACAAGAAATCCGCGTCGTCCAGCCAGGTGCGCCGCCCGCCCGCCGCGGCCGCCGTGCGTTCCGGCGAACAGTTCGACGTGTCCGCGGTCGACGCTTGGCTTCGCGAGCGCGTGCCCGGCCTGAAGGGCCCGCCCACGGTCACGCAGTTCTCGGGCGGCGCCTCCAACTGGACCTACCGCCTCCTGTACCCCGGCCACGACTTGGTCCTGCGACGTCCCCCCGCCGGCACCAAAGCCCGGTCCGCGCACGACATGAAGCGCGAATACCAGGTGCAGAAGGCCTTGCGCCCGGCGTTCCCCTACGTGCCCGAGATGATCGCCTTCTGCGATGAGCCCGCCCTCATCGGCTGCGACTTCTACGTGATGCGCCACATCGACGGAATCATCCCCCGCGCCACGCTCGGCGTGCAGCTGGACCGGGAGGACACGCGGCGCCTGTGCCTGAACGTCATCGACACGCTGGTCGAGCTGCACCGCATCGATCCGAACAGCGTGGGCCTGCAGGGGCTCGGCCGCGGTCCGGGCTATGTCCGCCGCCAGGTCAAGGGCTGGAGCGACCGCTTCCGCAAGGCTCGTACCTGGAACGTGCCCCGATTTCGCCGCGTGATGTCCTGGCTCGAGCGCCGTGCACCCGACGACATCTCCACCTGCATCATCCACAATGACTTTCGCCTGGACAACGTGGTGCTCGACCGGGCGGAGCCCACCCGCGTGATCGGCGTGCTGGATTGGGAAATGGCCACGATCGGCGACCCGCTGATGGACCTGGGCGGCAGCCTGGCCTACTGGGTACAAGCCAATGACGATCGCATCGGTCTTGGGCTGCGCCGCCAACCCACGCACCTGCCGGGCATGCTCACGCGGCGTGAAGTCGTCGAGTACTACTGCGGCCGGATGGGCTTCCCCACCGACAATATGGCCTTCTACCAAGTCTTCGGCCTGTTTCGCCTCGCGGTGATTGCCCAGCAGATCTACTACCGATACCACCACAAGCAGACTCGCAATCCAGCGTTCAAGAACCTTTGGTTCGCCGTGCACTATCTCCACTACAAGTGCTGGCGCGCCATGCTCGGAGGACCAGGCTGATGGGTGTCGTTTTGCTCGTTCGCCACGGCCAGGCATCGTTCGGCACCGACGACTACGACCGCCTCTCGGACCTCGGGCTCGAGCAGGCGCGCGTGCTGGGAGCCGCGCTGCGTGACCGCGTCCAGCAGCTCGGCGCCGTGTTCGTGGGATCCATGCGGCGCCACCGCCAGACGGCCGACGCATGCCTGGAGGCCATGGGCGCCCTCCGGCCCGTCAGCGTCGATCGAGCCTTCGACGAGTTCGATCACGACGAGGTGATCGCGCGGCTCGACCCGCGATACGGCGACAAGACCGCGCTCGCCGCGGAGCTGGCCGCGGCGCCCGAGCCGCGCAGGGCGTTCCAGGAGATGTTCGTGCGGGCCATGAAGCGCTGGGCCGCCGGCGAGCACAACCACGACTATGCCGAATCGTGGAGCGCCTTCGGCCATCGCTGCGCCGACGGCTTCGAGCGCGTCTCCCGGGCCACGGGCAAGCAGGACACCACGTTGGTGTTCACCTCGGGCGGCCCGATCGCCGTGCTGATGTCTGCGCTGCTGCGCATTCCAGCCGAGCGCGGCTTCGAGCTGCAGTTCCGGCTCGTCAACGCGGGCGTCTCCAAGGTGCTCGTGGGCAGCCGCGGAGCTTCCTTCGGCTCGCTCAACGAGCACGGGCACTTCGAGCACGCCGGGCGGCGCCTTCTGACCTACGGTTGACAACCACAGGAGCAAACGATGGACTTCTCCGAATCCCCCAGGGTCAGCGCCATACGCGCAAGCATCCGCGACTTCATGGCCAAGGAGGTCTATCCGCTCGAGCCCGAGCTGCGTCGCAACGGCTTCGCCGCCATGCTGCCCGTGCTCGAGAAGAAACGCCGCAAGGCCAAGGAGACCGGGCTATGGGCCGCGCACATCCCCGAAGAGCACGGCGGCGGCGGCCTGAGCCTCACCGAGTTCGCCCACATGAGCGAGGAGCTCGGCCGAAGCCCGATAGGCCACTACCTGTTCAACGTGCAGGCGCCGGATGTCGGGAACATGGAAATCCTGATGGAGTTCGGCACGGCCGAGCAGAAACAGAAGTACCTGGTGCCGCTCGTGCGCGGCGACATCCGCAGCTGCTTCACGATGACGGAGCCGGAGTTCGCCGGCTCCAACCCCGTGTGGCTCGGCACCACCGCACGCAAGGAAGCCGGCGAGTGGGTGCTTCGCGGCCACAAGTGGTTTGCCACGGGCGCCCAGGGCGCGTCGTTCGCCATCTGCATGGCAGTCACCGACCCCGATGCGCCCGAGGCCCACCAGCGCGCGAGCATGATCATCGTGCCCACGGACACCCCCGGATTCGAGCTCATCGGCAACCTGTCCATCATGGGCGATCGGGGCGGCGACTGGGCCAGCCACGGCGAGGTGAGCTACCAGAACGCCCGCGTGCCCCTGTCGAACCTGCTCGGCGCCGAGGGCGCCGGGTTCATGATTGCCCAGCTGCGGCTGGGTCCCGGCCGCATCCACCATTGCATGCGCTGGGTCGGCGTGTGCGAGCGCGCCCTGGACATCCTGTGCCGCCACGCCGTCGAACGGGAAATCGCCCCCGGCAAGCCCTTGGGAACCAAACAGCTCGTCCAGCAATGGATCGCCGAGAGCCGCGCCGAGATCAACGCCGCGCGCCTGATGGTCCTGCACGCCGCCTGGAAGATCGAGCAGCAGGGCGCCTACGCCGCCCGGGAGGAAATCTCCCTCATCAAGTTCTCCGTCGCCCGCACCGTACAGCGTGTCCTGGACCGCGCTCTGCAAGGCCTGGGCGGCCTGGGCATGACCGACGACACCCCGATTGCGTACTGGTATGCGCACGAGCGCGCCGCGCGCATCTACGACGGCGCCGACGAGGTGCACATCGAGGCCGTGGCGCGGCGAATCTTGCGCGGATACGGCATCAAGGTCAGGTAGGTTGGACCGCTGCCAGGCAGCGTTCGAAACGCGTTCGGGGCCACCGGGAGGCACCCGCGCGCGTTACGAGCGCATGGCGTCGTCGAGCCGCGCTGGACGCATTCCTGGTTCTGATTCGCAGTCCGTGTGCCTTTCTGCTGGTTCTTCCTGGTCCTCTGTCGCGAGTCGTCGGCTCGAGGGCGTTCCGACCCGGCCTCTGTCACGCGCCGTGCGCCTTCACCAAGACGATTTCCACGCCGTTGCGGACCTGCTGCACGGTGGGCTGCCCCTGCTGCACCTTGGAGCCGAGCTGCATCGACTCCGCAAAGCGCGAGTCGAACCGCTCCACCTCCCCCGGAACCCCCGACGTCGAAGTCTTCTGGATCGTCTTGTCCTTGTCGTAGCGGACCGTCACGCGCTGCCCTTGAACGTCGACCTTCACGTTCGACGGGCCCACGCCCTTTCCGTTGACGTGGATGACGTAGAAGTCGGGCTTCTCGACGAGCGAAATCCTGGGCGCAGCCGCTGTGTTCTGGAAAGCGACCAGCTGCGGTGATGTGACGACCGTGTTGTCCAGCTGGTGCTCAACGCTATTGACGTAGCGCAACTCGGAACCGAGTCCGGCCGGCGGCGCCCAGCTGAACGCCACGAACGGGTCGAGCCCCAACCACCAGTCGTCGCGCATGGTCGGCGCCTTGCATTGCTGCGCGTTCACCTGGGCAGCTTGCTCCCTGGCAGGCGAGGATGGGTTGGCCCTGGTCGATGCCGCATAGGCGGACGAGCCATACCCTACGCCCGCGAGCAGCGCGGCAGCCGCGAGGGACGCGACCTTGACGAGATTTCTCCTTGGTTGGTGGGTTGAACGGAACATGACAGAACCTCCCGGGGCGGCCCGCCATGGGCTTGTAAACCCATGAGGAAACACCCCGCACGATGCCCTGGAGGCCTCGACGCGCTGCGAGCGCGGCGACCGGCAACTCCTGCGCTGTCAACACGCTGGGCAGGTCTGTTGTTCCCTCGGCCGGACTACGCGGGAATCGCGTCGGCCTTCACGTACTTTGCCAGCAGGTCGCCCTCGGGCACGAGGCGAAACTTCTGACCGTCAACTTGGATCTCCTCGCCCGAGAACTTCTTGTACAGCACGCGGTCGCCGATCGCGACCTCGTCGCTCCCGCCGGGGGGAACGGCCTCGATGATGCCCTCGGCAGGCGCCTCGCGGGCCGTGTCCGGCAGATAGATTCCCCCGGACGTCTTCTCCTCGGCCTGGACCTGTCGCAACAGAACGTTACCATTCAACGGCTGCAGATTCATCTCTTCTCCACTCCTTTTCGTCCTCACCCTGCAGGCGACCGGCCCTGCCACGCGGCCCGGCCGCCAGACTGGCTTCTCAAGCCTCCGCGGTGCCCTTGAGCCCCAGCAGCGAGTCGATGCGCGCCCGGTCGAATCCCACGATCATCTGACCGTCGATGTCGACCTGCGGCACCCCCTGCTGCCCGCTCTTCTCGACCATCCTGCGGGCCTCTCGCTCGTCGCGCGATACGTTGATCTCCCTGTAGGACACCCCGTTCTTGCGGAGGTACGACTTGACCCGCGTACACCACGGACAGGTGTCCGTCACGTACACGGCCACGCTGTGCGACGGCTTCTTGTCCGCTGAGTCGCCGCCCGCCGCGGGGGCGGCGTGGTCGAGCAGCGCCCAATCGTAGAATCCGTCGGGCTGCTCGCCCACGAACTTGCGCAGCACCGACTCGCCCTTGACCACGATGACCGTGGGCACCGAGGCGACACCGAAACGCTGGTGGAGATCCCGGATCTTGCCCACGTCCACCAGCCACGCCGGCTGCTGCGGGTGCTCGCTGCAGAAGCGCTCGAAGGCCGGCTTGGCCCGTCGGGACGACTCCGAGAAGTCACCGAAGAAGCCCAGGACCACCTGGGTGTCGTTGCCGCGCAGGGATTCCAGGAGCGCAGCGCTGTCGTGAACCACTTGCATTGCCATCTACCATCTCCTTGGCCTGACGGCCGTCGGGTCAATACCTCAGTTCAGGCGGGAGCCTCCCGTGGGCTCGTCCGTCGAGGCCGCGATCTCCACGGCGGTCTTCCTGCCTCCCGCACGCCGCGCCGGCGCCGAGAACCCCGGGGATGAAATCACCCGAGGCGGAACCATCGCGTCGTCGGGCAGGGACGGGTGCCCCGCCGCACGGACCGGACGAAGCGCACCGCTCGGACAGGTCTGCACGCAGACCATGCAGCGCGCGCAGGCTCCGTCGGAGACGTGAGCCACGCCACCCTTCAGGCGAATAGCGCCGAATCCGCACGCCTCGACGCAGTCACCGCAACCGGTGCAAGAAGCAGCATCCACCTTCAAGTCCAACATCGGACGCATACCGACACCTCGCCCTTCGCACGAGCAGGATCCAACGACAGGTTGTTTACGGGTCAGTTCGGACCGGTCTCCACGGGCAACCCGGCTGCCCGCCATTCCGCTACTCCGGCCTCGAGCCTGCGGGCACGCAGGCCGTGATCGGTGAGAAGGTCCACCGCTCGATCCGCCAGCAGGCAGTGTGGACCACGACAGTAAGCCACGATCAGACGCGATCGCGGCAGCTCGCCCACGCGCGAGGCCAGCTCCTCGAGCGGGATCGACCGCGCCGAGGGCAAATGGCCCGCCAGAAACTCCTCTTCGGGACGCACGTCGATCAGGGCAGTCCTGGACGACCGCAGCAGCGCCTCCAGCGAGTCGATGTCCACCAGGCCCGAGGCCTGCCGCTTGCGCGCGAGCTCGCGAACGGCCGCCTGCAGCTCCGGGGATCGGTCCTGCGCAAAAGCGCGCAGCTCGCACCAGAAACGCTGCACCGACCCGTCGGCCAGGGAGTACACGACGTGCCTGCCTTGCTTGCGCCCGGCCACCAGGCGCGCGGCCTTGAGCTCCTGCAGGTGGTGCGAGGTGGTCCGGATGGGCTGGCCGGCTGCGTCGGCGAGCACCTCCACGGTGCGGTCCCCCTGCGCGAGCAGGTCCAGCAGCAGAAGCCGCTCCGGACTGGCGAGAGCACGGCCCACGCGCGAAACGAGCTCGTAGAATGAAGGGGAAGCCACCAACACAGACTCCTGCCGGCCCCCGGCGGGGGCCGCCAACGTTCCAAGAATCTTTAGATCGTTGGGCCATACCTGTCAACCCCCACACCCCGCCGGCCTCCCCTGCTCCTCCGGCCAGCACGATCCCCCGGATTGACCACCCGTCTCGCGGTAGTATGTCCCAGGGAGGCACCATGTCGTCACAAGCTTGGAGCAGCGGCCGTGAAGCTCGACGCGTCCGGATCTACGTCGGCGAGGAGGACTCCATCCTCAAAGTCCCGGCCCACCACGCCATCGTGGCTTTCCTCCTGCGCCACGATGCGGCCGGGGTCACCGTCATGCGCGGGACCGAAGGATTCGGCGCCTCCGGTCGCACCCACTCCGCACGCCTCGCCGACGTGCCCTGGGATCTGCCCGTCGTCGTCGAGTGGGTCGACACGCCCGAACGGGTCGACCTGCTCCTGCCCGAGCTCAAGACCATGGTCCCCGCCGGCATGATCACCGTCGACCCCACCGAGGTCGTCTTGTTCGCTCGCCGCCCCGTCCGCCCTGTCTCCGGCACCGTCGCCGTCGAGTCCGTCATGACCAGCGACGTCGTCAGCGTCCACAAGGACACACCGGTTCGCGTGGTCGTCGAACGCATGCGCGAGCACTCCGTGCGCGCTATCCCCGTCACCGACGCCGGCATCGTCGTGGGCATCATCACCAGCTCGGACCTGGTGGGTCGCGCCGATCTGGGCGTGCGACTGACCCTGCTGCCTGGCCTGGCGCCCAGCGAGCAGAACCGACGGATGGCCGAAATGCCCCAGCGCCGAGCCGAACAGGTCATGTCCGCACCCGCGGTGGTCATCCGCAGCGACGCGCCGCTCAACCAGGCCGCCGAGGTCATGGTCCGCAAGCGCTTGAAGCGACTGCCTGTCGTCGACGACCACGGCCAACTCGTGGGAATCGTCAGCAGGCTCGACCTGCTGCGCACCGTGGCCGACTTCGGCCGTCGACAGCCTGAGGTTTCCTCGGCGCGCGAGCTCGAGGGCGACTCCCCCGTATCCGCCATCATGCGCGCCGACGTGCCCACGGTCTACCCGGACTCGCCGCTCGACGAAGTCGTCCATGCTGTCGTCTCGACGCGGTTGAACCGCGCGCTGGTGGTCGACGCGGAGCGTCGCGTGCTCGGCATCGTCACGGCGCGGGCCGTGCTCGAGCGGGTCACCCCCGCGTTGCATCCGCCGCTGCTTCGTTCGTTGATGCATCGCCTGCCCTTCCTTCGCCCCGACCAGGAGCAGCGCGAGATCGAGCGCCATGCCGCCGCACGCAACGCCCGCGACCTGATGAACGCCAACGTGCTCAAGGCCCGCCCCGACGACCGCCTCGCGGACGTGGTGGCCTCGATGGTCGAAGGCCGCCGCAAGCTCGTCGCCGTCGTCGATGACGCGGGACGGCTGCTCGGCGTGGTCGATCGCGCGGACGTGCTCCGAGGCGCATTGGACATGCTGGCCGCCTAGCGGAATCCCCCGGCGCAACCCCCTACAGACAGCGCGCTACGTAGGCCGCGTCGGTGCCGTCGTACCCTACTCGCCCGCGGTCGAGCAGAATGTACCGGGAACACACGTCCGATGCGAACGCCAGATCGTGCGTGGCGACGACCATGGCTGCCCCCAACCCCGACAGCAGCCGCGCAAGCTCGCGCCGTCCGGGCGGATCGAGCGCCGCCGACGGCTCGTCGAGCAGCAGCAACGCCGGGCTCGACACGAGCGCGCCCGCCAGCGCCACGCGCTGCTTCTGCCCGTGAGACAGGTGGTGCAGGGGCGAATCGGCCAGATCCCCGACCCCGAGCGCCCCGAGCACCTCCCGCGCTCTTCCGGCCGCGGCGCGCGGTGACATCCCCTTGCGCACCAGCGCGAACGCCGCGTCGTCCACGACCTTCGGGAACAGCAGCTGATCCTCGGGCACGTTGAACAAGAACCCGACACCCGATCGCACCGGCTGCAGCGTGCGTCGGCTGAGCACGTGCTCACCGACCCGGATCTCGCCCTCGTGCTCGACCAGCCCGACCGCGGACATCAGCAGCGTCGTCTTTCCCGATCCGTTGAGCCCGACCAGGGCGACCTTCTCGCCGGCCTCGATCGAGAACGAAACCGCCTCCAGCGCGGGCGGGGCATGGGCCTCGTGGCGCACGGTGACACGGTCGTACACGAGTGCAGGCTGCGTCATGGAACAAGCCCGCAGCGCAGCGAAACGGAGAGCGCGAGCGCGGTCAGCGCCAGCAGCAGCGCCAGCAGGTCCCGGCCGCCGATGGTCGCGACTCCAAACGAGGGCAAGTCCTGCTCGCAATAGCCTCGCAGCTCCATGGCCGCCCCCACGCGCTCCGCGCGGATGAGCACGCGCGGCAGCCACACCTGGGGCAGCGAAGCCAGCACCCGAAACCCGGCGGTGCCCGCTCCCGAGGCGCCACGCACGGACATCGCCGAGGCGATCCGACGAGTCTCGTAGCCCAGAGCAGCCGTCTGGTGGACAATCTGCAGCACAATGGCCGCTACCATCGGAGGGACCGGAAGACGCAACAGCCCCTCCCGCAGATCGCTCGCCGACAGGCTCGTCACGGTTCCCACCGAAATCAGCATGCCTGCCAGTCCGTGTACGAAGATGCCAATCGGCACCCGAAGACCCGTTGTCCAGTCCTGCACGCCCCCATGATTGCCTATCAGTGGAGTCAACAGCAAGTAGGGAGCGAGCACGACGCAGCCCAGAAGCACCGTCGATCCGATGATCCGAAGAGGCACCCGGCCCCCGGCCAGCCAAAGCACCACCGTCGCGACGAGCAGGGCGAATCCTGCTCGCGAGGGAATCGGCGCGAGCATGCATGCGCCGAAGGCTGCCGCGCCCACTACGATGCGCACCTGCGGGGCCAGCTGCGAAACAGGCCCGCGGCCGCATCCCCACAGCTCGTGCAGCGCGACTCGCATGAGTCCTACCGCTCCGCTTTCGTGGCCGTGACCAGGTAGTGGGCTTCGTCTTCCACGGCCTCGGTGACGTGCAGTCCGAGACTCGACAGCACCCTCGCCGTTTCCCCCGCTGGCCGCAGGATGTCCTTGTGCACGGCGGGTCCTGCGGAAGCGTGAATCTGGTTGACGCGGGCCCGGCCGATGAGGTGCCAGACGTGCAAGGCTCCCGAAGGACGCAGCACGCGAGCGAGCTCGGCGCCGGTAGCGGCTACGTCATCGAAGTGCGGCCAGACCGAATAGCACACAACGCGGTCGCACGAGGCCGCCGGGAGCGGCAACTGCCGGGCGTCCGCCACATGCCAGCTCACCCGCTCGTCGCGCACCTTGCTCCGCGCCACCTCGATCATGCGGGGCGAAATGTCCACGGCTACCACGCGCCCACTCGGGCCCAGGCGCGCAAGCAACGCCTCGGTCAAGTTCCCCGTGCCGCACCCGACGTCGAGAACGGTCTCGGCCGGCGCCACGCCCAGCTGCTCCAAGCCGACCGCGAACCTGCGCGCCAATGCCTCGAGGTCGTCCCAGCCGTCCCACTTGTCCGCAATGCCGTCGAAGAACCCGGCCTTCTCGTCGCTCATGGGGTTTTCCTTTCCCCGCCCACCGCGGGGCGCACCACGCTACGGCCTACTCTTGCCACGGGCGGTATCACGACCAGCATCAGAATCAGTCCCGGCCAGCCGCTCACCAGCGACAGCCCGGCCATGAACGCCGCCGGCAGCTGGATGAACGCGGAGAAGCCGTAGACGAGCCCGACATACGCCACACGCCCGAGCAGCAGCACGGGTAGCAATACCGCCCACTCGTTGACGCGAGGCCAGCGCTGCCTGACCAGCGCGATCAGCCCCGACATCAGAGCCAGTTCGATCGCCATCGACGGCGCGACCGGCGGGAAGAACGGCGGCATGCCCGTCAGAGCGCCCGACAGCACGGGTGTGACGAGCGCGGTCACCGCGGCGGGAACGGGCTTGCTGAAAAACCCCAGCGCGACCAGCGGCAAGTACATCGGCATGAAGATGGCCCCCAGATGCACGAGGTGAAACAGCACCGGCAGCAACAACGCCGCCGCGCCGAACAGCCCGCAGTACGCAAGATCCCTGGCTGACAGATGCCGGCTCACGTCGTTCTTTGCTTCCTCGTGTGGGGCCCGTGCCTCATAGCACCAGACGCCATCCGACCAGAGTATTGAATCCGGGCATCGTGTAGTCCTTCACGTACGCATAGCGCGTATCCAACAGGTTGCGCAATGCAACATAGGGCTCCAGCACGGCCCCCTGCTCCGGCAGCACCCGGCGCGCCCGGATCGCCAAATTCAGCACGAACACGTCGTCGATCCGATCCTGGCTGTAGTTGTTCATGTACAGGCCGTGGACCCATTCGCCTTCGAGCACGCTGCGAAGCATCCAGGAGCCCGCGGGCTGTGCGAGCTCGAACGCGAACACTCCGCGCGCCGAGGGGTTCTGCTTCGTGTATCGCCCTACGTCCTGCCAGTTGCCGCCGGCCCGCAGCGTCACCGGGCCCAGGTTCCGCGCTGCCACCATCGCTTCCACTCCGACGATCGTCGTGTGATCGATGTTCACGACCTCGGCCGCAGGCCACTCCCCGAAGTACTTGATCAGGTTATCGACGTCGTTGCGGTACCAGGTGCCGGAGAGCTCGAGATGCTCGCTGCCGTAACCCAAGCCTGCGTCCGTGGTGAACGCCCGCTCCGGCTTGAGGTTCGGATTCGCCGTTGGAAAGGGCAGGTACAATTCGCTCAGCGTGGGCTGGCGGAAGTTCTTCGCCGCGCGCCCGCGCACGTACCAGCCCTTGCCAAGCGACCAGCGCACGCCGCCCTTGTACAAGAACACGAACCCGTAGTTGGCGCTGGCGACCTCGCGCGTGCCGGCAACAATCTGAAGCCCCTTGAACGGCTCGACGGTGAGCTGATCGTACCAGGACGCCGACTGCTGCGCGCGTACGCCCATCTGCTCACCGGTCACGCGATTCTCGGCGGAGCCGTCCGCCCGATCGACCGCCGAGCCGACGAGCAACCTCGCCGAGTGATGGAGGCGTAAGTCGCTCTCCAAGATGGCTCCGCTGGTCGTGTCGACGGAGGCGAATCCATCGTAGAGCTCGTGACGGCCCACGTTGAAGAACGGCTGGGCTCGAAGGCTGACGACATCGGATTGCCAATCGGCTTGTAGCGAGAGTCGATCCCTCCACACGTCAAAGAAGTGGTTGTCGTTGGGATGCGTCACTGGCCCGGGATCCCCTCCAGTCAGGTGCATGGCCTTCTCCCGGAGCGTGACCGTCCAGCCATCGCCAAGGCCGGTTCGGATGCCGAGCTGCCCGATGAGATCACTGCCCCCCGCCCCGCGCCTGTGGCCGTCGGTTCGAAACGCTTGGACGGCACCTGCGAATCCGAGCCGTCCGGAATTTCCCAACACGGCGGCGCTCTCGCGAACCGTAGCGTAGCTGCCGACGGCCGAATCGCTTTCGACTTCCCAGCCGTCCTGCCGACGCCACCGGCTGTGCAACAGGATGGCGCCCCCCATCGCGTTGGTGCCGTAGAGCACCGAGTCCCCGCCACGCACGACCACGGCTTCGTCGATCAGGAATGGCACATAAGCGTCGGGAATGGGATGCCCGAACAGCCCTTGGTAGTCAGGCACGCCGTCCTCGATGACCACGACCTGCGAGTTCGGACTGCCGCCCATTCCCCGAATGTGAATCGCCCCGGTCGCCCCGGAGGAAACGCCGTGGATCCCTACACCGCGCGCCGGCACGTACATGTCGGGAGCTTCTTGCGCCAGCGATTCCACCAGCGTCGGCTTCGGGCTCTCGCGCAGCTCCTCGCCGCCCACGCGCACCGTGTCCGCCGAACGGTCCGGCCGCTGCCTTCTGTCGCCCACGATGCGCACTTCCAAGGGCGGCGCAGATGACGCTGCTGGCGCCTCCGCGGAACCCGATGCGCCGGCCGCGGAGGAGGGCGCTACCGGCGCTGGCTGCTGCGCCAGGCTCCACCTGGCAACCACGCCGATGAGCACTAAAGGTAGCGGCCACGTTTTATGCATCACCGCAGACTCAGTGGCCGTACGGGCCCGGGATCGAGAAGTCCTGCTCCATGTCGGTCAGCGTAATCTCGATCCGTTGGAAGTCTCCGTAGCTCGCCGAGTGTTCGGAAAGGGTCTGGTAGCTGAACCACAGAGGCACCGCCTCGGTCAGCCCTGGATCCACCGGTTCGACAGCAATGGCCGCGCCTCCGTCACAACCGCAGACGCCGTCCAGCGTCCCATCCCGCGCCTGCTGCTCGCAGTACGTCCCGGCATCCAGCTTCTTGAAGTGAACTCGGTCGGACCCCGGCAGGCAGCGTTGGGGTGAGGTGGCCTCGCCATAGGCGATCACGTCGGGCCATAAGCATCCGTTGAAGCTCACCTCGCGCAACAGGACGCGCTCACTCGTGTTGTTGACCACCACGAGCTCCGGATAGGCGTTGTCGCAACCCACCACGGCGAGGGCGGCCAACGCCCCCGCCGCGGACCACGCGAGCCGAATCCGTCTCGAAAGCCCGCCGAGCTTCACTGGTCGTTGGCGCCGGCGTCGGTATCCGTGCCGCCTTCCGTGCCAGCGTCGCCACTGCTGCCACCGCTTCCGGCGCACTGCGGGTTCTGTGCTCGGTCCGCATACGCCTTGAAGTGGTATTCGGGCCACAGCGCCAGGATGCGGTCGTAGGTCTCCTCGGGAATCGGCACCACCCCCTCCGGCGGGCAGGGCCCCTGATGGTTCGACATCGCCACGGCGATGGTGCGGGTCTGCCCGCTCACCACCTCCTCCTTGTTCTTGGTGGCGATCGGCAGGCTATGGGCGGGATCGCACGACGGATCATCCCAAGCGGCGACCATGAGCACGTTGTCGAATCCCGCCGGCACGTCCTGCGGGTCGCTGGTTGCGCCGATATCGATCTTGCCGAACTCGACGCCCTGGTACGACGACCTGCAGATGGTCCACGGGGGCTGGAAGCCGGTGATCTGCGGGTCGTTGAAGTCGTTCTGGATCTGCACGCGCGCCACGCCGGAACCATTGTCGCTCCCGCCGCAAGCAGCGAGCGACGCGAGGGCCAGGGCGCCAACAAGGGATACTGCAACAGAGCGAACGGTCATGCTCGGACTCCTCCACGCGGTAGCACTTCTTCGATTCGTCGTGCTACGCGGTTCTTGCGCCGGTGTCAAGCGGCCCCACCACGATCCCGCGTCGGGACAATGTCCTTGCGGCCAGGGTGCGCGCTCGGCTCGGCGATGTGCTGGCGAGTCGATCGAAGTCAGTGACCGGTGTTCCCGACACGAGGAGGCGTGGCATGAAAATCATCGACCTGACCGAGGACAAGAAGGACCTCTTCTGCTTGTGCCTCGAGGACTGGTCCGACGAGGCCGGGGAGGCCGGGCCGAAGCGGCGCCAGTGGCTCGACCGAAATGAGAAGCTCGGCCTGCGCGCCAAGCTCGCCGTCGACGACCACGGCATCGAAGGCGGCATGATCCAATATGGGCCCATCGAGCACTCGAACGTCGACGGCGAGGGCCTCCACTTCATCTATTGCATCCACGTTCACGGCCACAAGCCGGGACGCGGCAACTTTCAGGGACACGGGATGTCTTCTCATCTCGCGGCGAGAGTCTCTGAGAGGCTCCCGACGGGGTCTCCATCCCGCAAACGGCTCGAAAAAGGCTGCTGAATGAGTGATGGTGCGCCGTTAAGCTACAAAGGCCACGCATTTTGCGTGGCCCCGTGATTTGCTCGGGGTTCGACGCCCCTTGCGAGGCCGTTTCTACGAGAGAAATCCGGCCACGTCAACTTGCATCGCGGTGGCCAACCGAGGCCAAGCCAGCCCAAAAGAGCTTCGAACGCCGGCCGTTCTTTGTTCGCTCGCGCCGTCCAGGCGCGGACGGGCTGCCAAGCGCGCCCCCCCCATCGTTCCGCCAAGAGAACGCCCGGCAACCCGATCCCAAGAAACCCCGACCGCAGTCCTCAGCGGGCCTCCGACGAGCGGATCGAGCATCCGCGCTTCGTGAATTCGACCAACCTGCTTCCTGAGTAGACCTCCTTCGGGCCGAACGCGCCCGACGCGGCAGTGACCAACGCCCACGTCGGGCCCATCGTGGCGCCTGGGCGCGCGCAAAACGCGCAGTTCGCCCTTCGGCTTGCGCTTCGAGCCGGGCGCCGTCGTGGGCCAACCTGCGTCGAACGGGGACGCTACGCCGCCGCGCGGTCGGGGGCAACGCCGTCGTCACGTTCGACGAGCGAGTAGCCCTGGAGCAGGCCGTTGGCGTACATGCGCCGCACCAGCTTACGCGACCGCAGCTAGGCGAGGTCGAGCACTTCAGCCTCGGGCTGCCCGCGCGCTACCTCCGCGGGCGTGCGGCCGTCGAGCCCCTGGTGGGCGCGCTCCAGGTTGGCGTAGTCGCGGTACTCGTTGAGCCAGTCTTGAAGCTCGGTGACGTCGTGCACGCGCACGTGGCGAAGGAGCTCCCGGCGTACGGAGCCGATCCATCGCTCGACGTAGCAATTCATGTAAGGCATCCTGGCCGGCGTGAGTTCGCGTTCGATGCCGAGAACGCGCAGCTGGCGCGCGAACTGCCCCAAGAACGTCGGCCCGTGGTCGTGCACGATCTTCTGCGGCAGGCGCTTCACGGCGCTGGCGATCGCGTTGAACGCGCGGATGGTCCAGTACGAGTCGACATCCCAGCCATCGTACGCGCGCATACCGAGCAACTCGCGGGTGTGCACGTCGATCACGATAAGCACCTGAAGCCACGCGCCGGTCGCGGTCTTCACGGCGAAGAAGTCGACGGCCCACAACGCGTCCTTGATCGACGACTGCACGCGCTCGAATGACAGCTTTCGCAGCGGGTGCGGCGTGAACCCGTGCTCGCGCAGGATGCGCATGATGGTCGGCTCGCTCACGCGAATGCCCATGCGCCGCAACTCTTCGCGGATGCGGCGCTGCCCCCAGCTCGGGAAATGTGACGCTCAACATTTTCCGAGTTATGTGAGGCTCGCCGATATGTGGAGCTGGCCAGCGCGTACTGCGGAAACAGCGTGAAGTCGAGCGTCCGCCGTCAATGGCGTTGGGAGGCGCCGCACATATCTTC
>JAJZQG010000127.1 GCA_021847645.1 Myxococcales bacterium | reverse complement strand
TTCCGACCTGCACATCACCGCCAATCCGTAGAACGGTATCCGCATGCAGAACTGCACGAAGGCCTCTTTCACCCGCTCGTGCGTTCCCCAGTAGTCCAAGTGCTCCGGATCGATGTTCGTCACCACCGCGATCGTCGGCGTCAGCAGCAGGAACGAGCCGTCGCTCTCGTCGGCCTCCGCGACCATCAAGTCGCCTTCGCCCAGCTTCGCGTTCGAGCCCAGCGACGCCATTTTCCCGCCGACTGCGACCGTGGGATCGAAGCCGGCGGCGCGCAGCACCGTGGCTATCAGCGAGGTCGTGGTGGTCTTGCCGTGGGAGCCCGCGATGGCCACGCCATACTTGACGCGCATCAACTCGGCCAGCATCTCCGCCCGGGCGATGACCGGAATGCCCAGCTGGAACGCCTCGACCAGCTCGGGATTGTCCGGCTTGATCGCGCTCGAATACACCACCACATCGCTGCCCTTGACGTTGCCCGCCCGGTGCCCCAGGTCGATTCGCACTCCCATCGACTCCAACCGGTGCGTCACGCTGTTGGGCTTCAAGTCCGAGCCGCTCACGTCGAAGCCGAGCGCGTGCAGGATCTCCGCGATCCCGCTCATCCCGATCCCGCCGATTCCCACGAAGTGGATGTGTCGTACCCGTCCCCGGAACATCACCCCACCTCCGCGACGGAAAGAAGATCCTCGGCAATCAAACGTGAGGCTTCCGGACGCCCGTGCTCGCGCGCTCGCTCGGCCATCGCGGTCCGCCGCGCCGGATCGGTCGCCAGCGCCACCAGGTGCCCGGCCAGCAGCTCGGGCTTTGCGTCCTCCGACGGCACGCAGATGGCGGCCCCTTCAGCCTCCAGCGCCCGCGCGTTGTGCAGCTGATGATTGCCCGCCGCGAACGGATACGGAATCAGAATCGGCGGACGCCCTACCGCGCATACCTCGGCCACAGCGCTGGCGCCCGCACGCTGGATTACCACGTCCGCGCTCGCCAGCGCGGCCGGTACGTCGTCGATGAATGGCACGATCGCCACGTCCTTCCGTGCCCCCGCTGCCTCGTATTGCTGTTCGACCTCGCGCTCGCGGCCCTGTCCGCTCTGGTGCATCACCACGATGCGCACGTCGGCCTTGCCCCGCGCGATTCCCACCGCCGCCGGCACGTTCTGGTTGAGCGTGATCGCTCCCTGGCTTCCGCCCATCACCAGAATCCGCAGCTCGCCTTCCCGCGGCGCATAGGGCAGGGGCACGAACCCCTGCCGCAGCGGCACGCCCGTGCGCAGTGCCACCGACCCGCGGAACTTGCGCTCCGTTTCGGGGAATGCCACGTACGCCCGCCGCGCCAGCGGCACCAACAGCCTGTTCGCCAGGCCCAGCGTGCTGTTGGGCTCCAGAAGCGCCAGCGGAATTCCCCGGGCCCGCGCCGCCAGCGACACCGGCCCGGCCGCATACCCACCAATCGACAGCACCGCATTCGGACGCAGCTTGCCCACCAGCCGGTGAGCCGCCGGCAAGGACAGCGCAGCCCGCGTGATCCCACGCGCCGCACCTGCCACGCCGCCGCCCTTGATCGGCAGGATGTCCAACAGCTCCAGCCGCTCGCCCAGCTTGCCCAGAATCCGCCCCTCCATGCCGCGCGCCGTGCCCACGAACACGATCTGCGCGTCGGCGCGCTGAGCCCGCAACGCCTGCGCCACCGCCACCAGCGGGAAGACATGTCCGCCCGTGCCGCCGCCCGCCAGCAGGAAGGTGGGACTCATGCGCTGCCCTCCTCCGCCGCCGTCACCACCGTCACGCTCGCTTCCGGCCTGTCCACCGACAGCGGCACCGTCTGCGGCGCCTCCACTTGCACCCGCTCCCGCGAGATGTTCAGCAACACCCCCGCCGCCGCCGCATTGACCAGCAGCGACGACCCGCCGTAGCTGATGAAGGGCAGCGTCAACCCCTTGGTCGGCAGGATCGCCATGGCCACCGACATGTTCACCAGCGCCTGCACACCGATCATCGCCGAAATGCCGAATGCGATGTAGCTGCCGTAATCGTCCGGCGCCCGCAGGGCTGCGCGCACGCCGCGGGACACGAGCAGCAGGAAGGTGCCCGCCAGCAGGATGATCCCCACGAACCCCAGCTCCTCGCCGATGATCGCCGCAATGAAGTCATTGTGCGCTTCGGGCAGGTACAGCACCTGCAATCCCTTGCCCAGCCCCAGCCCCAGCAGCCCGCCGGAGCCGAAGCTCATGACCGACTGGAATGGCTGGTAGGCCAGATCCTGCCGGTGCCCCGCGATGTCCAGGAATGCCAGCACGCGCGCCCACCGGTATGCCTTGCTCGTCACCAGCTTCACCGCCACCCCGGCCGCGATGATCGCCGCGCCCACCAGGAAGCTGATTCGCGCCCCGGCCACGAACAACATCGTAAAGGTCATGAACGCGATGACCACCGCGCTGCCGAAGTCCGGCTGCTTCAAACACAACAGGATGAAGCCGCCCGACATCAGCACGTGCGGCACGAACCCCACCGTGAAGCTCTTGACCTTCTCCGCCTTCTTCGCAAGCGAATACGACAACCACAGCACCAGCGCCAGCTTCGCCATCTCCGCAGGCTGCACCAGAATCGGCCCGATCGACAGCCACCGCGCCGCACCGCCTCGCCGCGTGCCAAGCCCCAGCACCGTCATCAGCATCAGCCCCGTGACCAGCGCCAGAATCGGATACGTCAGACGCCGAATGCGGTGGTAGTCGATCCGGCTCACCACCCACATGACCGCCAGCGCAATTCCCGCGAAAGCCAACTGGCGCTTGAGGTAGTACTCCGGATCGTGGAAGCGAACCGTCGCCTCGATCGCGCTCGCGCTGTAGATCATCACCGTGCCGAAGCCGATGAGCGCAATCACGACCGCGGCCAGCACCGGGTCCACTTCCCCGACCTTCATCACGGGGCCGGCTGCCGGCGGCTTCCGGAAGAATCTCCCGAGGTTCATGACGCACCGCCTGGCTCTCCGCCGGAGCGCGGAATCGGAGCGGGCAGGGGAGACGTCCCCGCCACCAGGCGGCGTACCGCCGCGGCGAAAGCGTCGCCGCGCTCCGCGTAGTTCTTGTACATGTCGAAGCTCGAGCACGCGGGGCTCAGCAACACCGCGTCGCCGGCTTGCGCAAGCTCCGAGGCGCGCTGTACCGCCTCGTCCATCGTGGCCGCGCGATACACGGCAATCGCGCCGCGCGCCGCTTGCGCGATCCGATCGGCCGCCTCGCCGATGAGCACCAATGCGCGTCCGCGCTCCCGGAGCGTGTCGACGAGCGGCTCGTAGCTTCCCTGCTTGTCCCGGCCGCCTGCGATCAGCACGGCACGGCCTTCCCGCATGCCCCGCAGCGCCGCTACCGCCGCTCCCACGTTCGTCCCCTTCGAGTCGTCGTAGTACCGCACGCCCCCAACCTCGCCCACCAGCACCGTGCGATGCGACAAGCCCGCGAAGGTCGACAACGCCTGCCGTGCGCCCTGTTCGGTGCCGCCCATCGCGGCCGCCATCGCCATCGACGCGCACGCGTTCAGCGCATTGTGCGCCCCTTGCAGCTTCATCGACGCCAGCTCCACGCGCCAGCCGTGCACCTCGTCCACCAGCCAGCCCGACTCCGCGCGCACCTGGCCGCCCGGTCCGAACGTCACGACCCGCGCCAGCCCTCGCGCCGCCTGCCGGGCGCACACCTCGTCGCCCGCGGGAATCACCGCCACGTCCTGCGGCCCCATTCCCACGAACATGTTGCCCTTGGCCTGCGCGTACGCCGCGAAGTCCGGATACCTGTCCAGGTGGTCGTCCGTGATGTTCAGCAGCGCTGCCGCCCTGGCGTGCAACGTGGGTATCCTCTCCGCCTGGAAGCTCGAGATCTCCAGCACCAGCGCGTCGAACGGCTCGTCGACCACCTCGGCCAGCGGCGTGCCCAGGTTGCCTCCTGCAAATACCTTGCGACCGCCGTGCTCCAGCATCTGCCCCAGCAGCGTCGTCACCGTGCTCTTGCCGTTGGTGCCACCCACCAGCGCGATCGGCGCCGCGACCAGGCGGCTCGCCAGCTCCAGCTCGCCGATGACCTCCCGACCGCTGCGCTCCACCTGCGCCAGTGCGGCAAAGGGCGGCACGCCCGGCGAAATCACCACCAAGTCCGCCGCTGCCCAATCGACGCCCTCGTGGCCTCCCAGCACCAGCGTCGCGCCGTGCCCCTCGAGCGCCAGCATCTGCGCCGGCGCTTTTTCGCGAGCGATCGAGTCCGTCGCCACGACCTTCGCCCCGCGCCGCAGGCACAGCTGCGCCGACGCAATCCCGCTGCGACCGAGACCCACGACGACGACATTCCTACCTTCGAGCTGCATGACACGACCCGAGCCGCCTCAGCGGAGCTTGAGGGACGACAACGCGACAAGAGCCAACAGGATCGAGACGATCCAGAACCGCACGATGACCCGTGGTTCGGGCCATCCTTTCTTCTCGAAGTGGTGGTGAATCGGCGCCATCAGGAAGATGCGCTTGCCGGTCAGCTTGAACGACGCCACCTGGGTGATCACGCTGACCGTCTCCATCACGAACACGCCGCCCAGCAGCACGCTCAGCAGCTCGTTCTTGGTGAACACGCTGAGCATGCCGAGCCCGCCGCCCAGCGCCAACGAGCCCACATCCCCCATGAAAACCTGCGCCGGGTACGTGTTGTACCAGAGGAATCCCGTGCCGGCCCCCACCATCGCCCCGCAGTACACCGCCAGCTCGCCGGCGCTCTGGATCGGCGGGATGTCCAGATATCGCGCAATCGAGATGCGGAAGAACATCGCACCCGCCAGGTACGCCCACACCATGTACGTCGTCGCGTTGATCAGCACCGGCCCGATCGCCAGCCCGTCCAACCCGTCCGTCAGATTCACCGCGTTGGACCAGGCCACCACCACGAAGATCGCGAATGCCACGTAGAGCCACAGCGGCAGATCGATCGGGTGCTTGCTGAACGCCACGAACGGGATCGAGAGCCGGGTCCTGATTTCCAGCCAGTCCGGCGGCAGCGACTTCGTCGACAGGAACGTGTACGAGATCGCCGCCCCCGCGATCAGGAACTGCCCCAGCATCTTGTAACGACCGGCCAGCCCGTCGTGCGACTTGCGGCTGAGCTTCAGGTAGTCGTCCAGATACCCGATCAAACCGTAGCCCGCCGTCACCGCCGTGGTCGCCAGCACGAACGGGTTGGTCAGATCCGACCACAGGATCGTCGGCACCAGCAGGCACAGCAGGATCAACGCCCCGCCCATCGTCGGCGTCCCGGCCTTGACCTTGTGCGTCTCCGGATTCACGTCCCGCACCACCTGGCCAATCTGCTTCCTTTGCAGCTCGCGGATGAACCAGGGCGCCAGCGCGAACGCCAGCAGCATCGCCGTGATCGTCGACATGATCAGGCGAAATGGCACGTAGCGAAGGACGTTGAGCCAGCTGAGCCAGGGCGACGCATGCCGCAGGGGATAGAGGAACTCGTAGATCACGACGCCCCGCCTCCCTGCGCTTCCAGCGCCTCGACCACCCGCTCGAGCGCCACGCCGCGCGAGCCCTTGACGAGCGCGATATCCCCGCGGCCGATCGCCGTGCACGCCAGCGCCGCCGCTAGCCGCGAGTTGTCGACGAACTCCGATGCAAGTCCTAGCGACGCCGCGCTCTTGGCCGTGTCCGCCGCCGCGCCAGCCACCGCAATCAGCTTCGCAGCCCCCGACTCGTACGCAATCCGGCCCAGCGCGGCGTGTTCCTCTGCCGCGTAGCGGCCGAGCTCCCGCATCTCGCCCAGCACCAGCACTAGTCTGCGCTTCAGCTGGCGCGCCATCGCAGCCGCCGTGCGTACCGAGTCCGCCATCGACGCCGGATTCGCGTTGTAGGCGTCGTCGATCAGCAGCACGCCCGATCGCAGCTCCCGCGGCCGCAACCGCCGCTCCTCGCCCTGGATGGCCTCGAGCCCCCGGGTTGCCGCCGCCCGATCGAACTGGTCGCCGAAGAGCGCGAGCTGGACTGCAAGTGCCGCCCCGCACGCGTAGGCGCCCGCATCGCCCAGCAGCGGAACGCGCGCTTGCACCAGCACCCGGTTCCCCGCCCGGCGCACTTCATAGCCCAGGCGCTGCGTCTCCGCGCCCTCGAGCTCCTGCACAACGATTCTCACATCCGCGTCCGCGAAACGGCCGTATGCGATCTTGTTGCCCGCGTCCGCGCGACTCCATTGCTCGCGCGCCAGCTTGTCGTCTCCGTTGACCACTGCAGTGCCGTCTCGTCCCAGCAGCCCGTAGATCGCTCCCTTCTCCCGTGCAACGCCTTCGATGCTCCCCAGACCCTGCGCATGAGCGCACGACACCAGCGTCAGTACCGAAACGTCCGGCTCCGTCATCGACACGCCGTACGCGATCTCCCCGGGCGAGCTGGTCCCGATCTCGATCACCGCGAACCGATGGCTTGGCTCCAGGCCCAACAGCACCATCGGCACACCTACCGCGTTGTTCAGGTTCCCAGCCCCCGAATGCACCGCGCTCGGCGCGACCTGCTCCAACACCGACCGGATCGCCCGGCACGTCGTGGTCTTTCCCGCCGAGCCCGTGACCGCCACTACCGCCGCGTCGCGACCCCCCGCCTTGGCCTCCTTCACCCAGCGCCGCTTGTGCGCTCGCGCCAACGCGCCCAACGCCTCGAGCGTGTCGCTCACTTGCACCACCGCCGTGCCGTCGCCCGCCTCGACCGCTCGCGACGCCACCACCAGCGCTGCCCCTGCCTTGCACGCCGCGGCGACGTGCTCGTGGCCGTCGAAGCTCTCTCCTCGCAGCGCCACGAACGCGTTGCCGCGCTGCAGTCGCCGCGTGTCCGTGCTGATCCCGACCACCGTCGCCGCGCCCCGCTGCACCAGCGTGCCGCCGGTCGCCGCGAGGACTTCCTCGATCGTGAACGAAGCTCGGTTCGCGGGAATCGTCGTGCCCATCGTCAGCCTCTCTCCCGCCCCGACGCCGCCGCACGGCGCAGCTCCAGTGCCCTGCGTGCCTCTTCCCTGTCGTCGAAGTGCCGCGTCTGCTCGCCAATGATCTGGTAGGGCTCGTGCCCCTTGCCGGCGATCAGCACCACGTCTCCCGGAGAGGCGCCCAGTACCGCCTGCTCGATCGCGCTGCGGCGATCGAGCTCCACCGTCACACGCGCCGCGCGCCCTCGCAGCCCCGCGAGCACTGCCTCCGCGATCGCTGCCGGCTCTTCGCTCCTCGGGTTGTCGTTCGTCAGGAACGCGTCGTCCGCCAGCCTGCCCACGATCGCTCCCATCAACGGCCGCTTGCCCCGATCCCGGTCTCCCCCGCATCCGAACACGCATGCCACCCGTCCCGACGTCGACGGTCGAATCGCTTCCAACGCTCGCTGAAGCGCGTCCGGCGTATGCGCGTAGTCCACGAGCACCACGATATCGTCGCCAGGGCCGTCGCACCGCTCGAGCCGTCCCGGCACGTGAGGCGCCTTGGACAGCGCCGCGGCGCTCGCCTCCACCGGCAACTCGAGCGCGACCGCTATCGCCAACGCCAGCAGCAGGTTCGACAGGTTGTGCTCGCCGATCAGCGGAGACTCCAGCCTCACCTTGCCCGCCGGCGTGGTCACGTCGCAGCGCGTGCCCGCCGCGTCGTGCAGCACCTGCGACGCCGGCCGCACGTCCGCCAAGCTCTGCCGGTCGCGCGACACACGAAGGCAGGCCGCACGCGTCATCTGCGCGAGCGATGCCCCGAACTCGTCGTCGACCATGATCGCTGCCGCCGACGGCGCCAGATCCACGAACAGCCGCTGCTTGGCAGCCGCGTACGCGGCCAGCGAGCCGTGGTAGTCCAGGTGGTCCTGCGTCAGGTTCGTGTAGCCCGCCACGCGGAACCTCACCGCGTCCGCGCGTCGCTGGTCCAGCGCATGCGACGACACCTCCATGACCAGATGCGTCGCGTTGCCCGCACGCAGCTTCGCAGCCACGCGCATCACCTCGTCGGCCTCGGGCGTGGTGTGCGTGGAGGGCAGATCCACGCCGGGAAAGTGTGCGCCCAGCGTCCCCAGCACGCCCGCACGTCCGCCCGCTCCGTCGATCGCCGCGCGCGTCAGAAAGCTCGTCGTCGTCTTGCCGTTCGTTCCCGTGATGCCCACGACCGCGAGCCGGGAGGTCGGGTCTCCGTAGATCTCGGAGGCTGCCAGGCCGATCGCCGTTCGAATGTCGTCGACCACCAGCATCGGCACCGTGCAGCGCTGCGGCACGTGATCGCCCTGCACCATGACCGCCGACGCACCCCGCGCGACCGTCTCGTCGATGAACTGAAGACCGTCGGTGCGCTCGCCGCGACGGGCCACGAACACGTCCCCGGGCTCGATGCGGCGCGAGTCGTGCCGTATGCCGCGCACGCGTGCGGACGTGTTGCCGACGATGCGCCCGCCGCACGCCTTGGCGACGCGCTCCAGCGCGATATCCCCTTGCTCGGTGTCCTGATCAGGTTCGGTCATGACGACGGCTCGAGGATGAGTTGTACGACCGTGCCGGCCGGCACCGTACTGCCCGGCACCGGATCCTGCTTGACGACCTTGCCCGAGCCGGTCATGCGCGGAACAAAGCCTTGCTCCATCAGCGAGCGCAGCGCCGCAGAGGCGGGCATGCCGGTCACGTCGCCCACGATCACCGAGCCGGCGGCCGAGGTCGCGGGCGCCGGCACCATCGGACCCATCGCCGGCTCCGTCTGCTCGGTGGGGCCGGTGACCGCCGCGATCGCGCTCGCGGCCGGATCCACTCCCTTGCCCACGTCCGCCAAGGCAATCCCTTCCGCGCCCCTCTGCGTCACGCCCAGGTACCGCAGTGCCGATTGCGCCACGCGCCGAAAGACCGGCGCCGCTACCGAGCCGCCCGCGTGCGTGATCATCGGCTCGTCCAGCACCACCGCGATCGCTACCCGCGGCTTGTCCGCCGGCACGAAACCGATGAACGACGCCGTGTAGCGGTCCGCTGAATACCTGCCGGTCGCCGGATCGGTCTTCTGCGCCGTCGCGGTCTTGCCGGCCGTCTTGAACCCAGGCACCGCCGCCTCCACACCCGTGCCTTCGCCCTCGGTCACCGACACGAGCATCTCCGAGACCATCTTCGCCACACCCGCCGATACCGCTTCCCGCCTCACCGTGCTCGGCGTCTCCTCCACAACGGTACCGGTGCCGTCCGTGACCTTGCGAACCAGCACCGGTGTCATCAGCCTGCCGCGGTTCGCGATCGCCGCAACCCCCATGGCAAGCTGCAGCGTCGTCACGCTGATGCCTTGCCCGAAAGACGCGGCCGCGGTCTCCACCTGCACCCACGGTCGCGAGCGCGGCCGCAGCACCCCAGGCGCCTCGCCCGGCAGCGGAATGCCCGTTCGCTCGCCGAAGCCGAATCGCTGGAACGCTTCGTAGAGCCTGTGCTCGCCCAGCCCCAGCCCCAGCTTCGCAGCTCCGATGTTCGACGAGATCGCCAGCACCTGCGTCGGCGTCAACCACGCGGATATGTGCGTGTCGCGGATGGTCACGTTGTCGATCGCCATCGCCCCTTCCTCGCAGTAGATCGTCTGCGTCGGGCTCGCGATGTGCGCCGACAGTGCCGCTGCCATCGTGAACATCTTCATCGTCGATCCGGGCTCGAACTGGTCCGTGATCGCGCGGTTGCGGCGCGCGGCCACGTCGCTCTCCGCGACGTCGTTCGGATTGAACGTCGGATAGCTCGCCATCGCGAGGATCTCGCCACTGGCCGGATCGACCACCACCACCGAGCCGCTCGAGGCCTCGTGCGTATGGATCGCCGAGGCCAGCTCGCGCTCGGCCACGTACTGGATGCCCTGATCGATCGTCAGGTAGACATTGTGGCCCGCGAGCGCCTTCTCGTCCTGGATTCCCTCCGAGAAGATCAACCTGCCCGCTCTGTCGCGCAGGCCCCGCACTTCTTCGATGTGCCCCCGAAGCTGATCATTGAGCATCAGCTCGATGCCGTCCTTGCCGTCGCCGCCCGGCGAGACGAAGCCGAGCATCGGCCCGCCCAACTCCCGGTTCGGGAAGTACCGACGACCTTCCCCTTCCACGATCAGTCCCGACAACGGCGAGCCGTTCGACGGGTTGCCCAGCGCCCGAACCGCCGCGACCTCGTCCGCCGTGACCTGACGCTTGAGCCACGCGAACCGCCGCCGCCGCGCCAGCTTCTCTCGCACCGTCGCAGGGTCCAACGAAAGCGTCGCAGCGATGCGCTTGGACGCATCATCGAGAAACGCCGGCAAGTCGTCGTCGCGCACCTTGCGCAGCATCTCCACCGCGTCCACCGACACGGAGGGAACCTCGACGCTCACGGCCAGGGGCGTGCCGTTGCGATCGTAGATCGTGCCTCGCTTGGGAGCCACGTGCAGTCGCCGCTGTCGCTGCTTCTCGGCCAGGTCGCTCCACTCGTCGCCCTTTTCGACCTGGATGCCGAAGGCGGCGCTGACCACCAGCCCGAGCCCGAGCCCCATCAGCCCGCACAGAATCCCCATGCGGACCCGGATCCAGCGAGCGCGAATGGGGTCGAGGTTTCGCATGGCTACCGCTGCGCTTGCGCCCCCGCAGGCGCGCCGTTCGACGACGGTTCCTGATCCACGATGGGACGCATCGGGACAATCCGATCGGGAGTGGGCGACTGCATGCCCAGCAGGGTCTTGGCGATGACCTCGACGCGCTGCGGGTTCTCGAAGCTCGCCACCTCGAGCTCGAGCACGCGCTTGGTCTCGCGCAGTTGCCCTTGCTCGGTGCGCGCCCGTCCCAGCTCGTAGCCGAGCTTGAACGTGCGGCCGCGCAGACCAAGATGAAGCACGAACGCCGCCACGCTCGCTGCGACCGCCAGGCTCCACAACACCAGGAAGGGCCGCGACCGCTTCATGACAGCACCTCCAGGTGGCGCCGCGCGCTGTCGTCGATCGCTCGCGCCGCCCGCAGCTTCGCGCTCCTCGCCCGCGGGTTGAGCGCAAGCTCCTTCGGCCCCGGTACCACCGGCTTCTTGGTCAGACGCTCCCAGCGCGTCTTGTCGCTCATCGCCCGCTTCAGGATCCGATCCTCGAGCGAGTGAAACGAAATCGCCGCCAGCACCCCGCTCGGCACCAGCAGCTCGTGCGCGCCATCCGCCAACTGCTCGAGCTGCTCGAGTTCGTGGTTGACGGCAATGCGCAGCGCCTGGAACGTGCGCGTCGCCGGATCGACCCCGCCCACCCGCGCCGGACCCACGGCTCGCACCACGGCCTTGCGCAGATCGAGCGTCGTGTTCATTCGCCCGTCCTGCAGCGCCAGCTTGATGCACCTCGCCACGCGACGTGACCTGCGCTCCTCACCGAAGCGGTACAGCACGTTCGCCAGCTCCTCTTGATCCAGCTCCCGGATCAGATCCAGCGCGGTCTCGCCCTGGTCCGGATCCATGCGCATGTCCAGCGGGCCTTCGAGACGAAAGCTCATCCCGCGCGCCCCGTCCGAAAGCTGCGCACTCGAGATGCCCAAGTCCGCAATGACCCCGTCCACCCGCTCGAAGCCCAGCTCCCGCACCAGCGACACGAGATCGCCGAAGCCGCCTCGCACCAGATGCATGCGTTCGCCGAACGAAGCGAGCCGCGACGATGCAGCCGCTATCGCCCATGGATCGCGATCGATGCCGATCACGATCGCACCCGGCGCCGCCTGCAGCAGCGCTTCCGTGTGGCCGCCCATCCCAAGCGTCGCATCCACGTACACGCCCCCCGCTCGGGGCTCAATGGCCGCGATCGTTTCCTCCCGCAGCACCGTCGTGTGCACAACCGCAGGAGGCTCGTTGTCCACTTGTATCTCTCCCGTGTAGGCCCACATCGTTACAGCCCCCATTCGGACAGCTGACGCTGCAGATCCGCCAACTCCTCAGGCGTCGCCGCGGTCGCTGCCGTCCAACGATCCTTGGCCCAGAGCTCCGCCTTGTTCCCAACCCCCGCCCACACCACTTCCTTCGCCAGGCTCGCGTGCTCGCGCAGCTGCGGCGGCACCAGCACGCGCCCTTGCCCGTCCAGTTCGCAGTCCACCGCCGCCGATACGTACAGCCGCCGCAACCGCACCACCCGCGCATCGAACTGGGGAAGCGCCGCAACCTTGGCCTCGAACTCCTCCCACGCACGCATCGGAAACACGTGGATGCACGGATCCATCAGCGCAGGCGTCAGGATCAGCCGCGACTCCCCCGCGCCCACCAGTTGGTCACGGAAACGCGAGGGCAAGCTCGTGCGCCCCTTGGCGTCGATGCTGTGTGTGAACTGCCCTCGGAACATGGTTGCCATGACTGCCACGCGCGGGGGGGGAAGGCTCCACTTCTTGACACTTCTCCCCACTGAGTTCCGCCAAACTACGGAACGCCATGGGACCTGTCAACAGTTCGCCGCTGATTTGAAGGGGATCCTGGGTGGGGTTATGTGGGACTAGCGTGCTCGTCCGTCCATCCCGACTGTCCATCAGTCCAGGCCCCAGCGCGGTCCCCCAGCTAGGCTCGGTCCGTGCCCTTCCCCACGCCGGCCGTCGACTTCACCGAAAAACACGTCGCCCAACCGGTCGCCACCCTCGGCGTCCAAGCCCCGCCCTCCGCCGTCCCCTGCTCGCCTCCCGGCTGCACCACCTGCACGCGTGGGACCAGCGCATCGACCTGACCGCCGCCCGCTCGACAAGCTGCTCGACTTGTGTCTGACCCTGGTCGATCCGGCTGCCAAAAGCCTCGCGTTCCTGCGCACCGTCGCGCGATCCCCGGGGTCTCGACATCACCGCGCTTCATGATCGCGTCGTGCACCGCGCGCCCTCCCAGAGCACGTGGCAAGCCGCCATCGCGCGCATCGTCGTGATGCTGGCCGATCACGTCGCGCCGCCGAGCTCGTTTGGGAGATCGACTACAGTTGGCCGCTCACTCACGTGGCCCGACGCCTGTGCCTGCATCGGCTGGTTGGACCCGCCTCGCAGGGATGATCGGCGAGCTACGCGCGGGGCTGCACGTTGTCGTTCACCCAGTCGACGATCGACTGCAACGTGGTGCCGGGCGTGAAGATCCCGCGTACGCCCTTGTCCTTGAGCGTCACCAGATCCTCGTCCGGGATGATGCCACCGCCGAAGACCACGATGTCGTCGGCGCCTCGCTTGCGAAGGGCATCGATTACCGCCGGAAACAGCGTGTTGTGCGCCCCCGACATGATCGACAGGCCCACCGCGTCCACGTCTTCCTGCACCGCAGCCGCCGCGATCATGTCCGGCGTCTGGTGAAGCCCGGTGTACACGACCTCGAACCCGGCGTCGCGCAGCGCCCTGGCAACGACCTTCGCTCCCCGATCGTGACCGTCGAGGCCAGGCTTTGCGACCAGTATTCTCACTTTGCGCTCGGTCATCACACCAGCTCCCGTTGTCCTTGCTCTACTTCACCGATTCGACGTTCCAGTCGCGGATGATCAGCCTCGATCCCGGCCGGACTACCCAGCCCACGTGCCCGGGCGGCATGGGCTGCCCGAGCCTACCACGCAGCTGCTTGCCAGCCACCTCGGCCGTCACGTCCTGTCCGTGAATGGATAGCCGAACCCGAAGCCCGTCGGAAGCTTGTCCGTCGGCCACCTTCACCTCCCGCGCCAAGCTCTCCTCGCCCAGGGGGAAGAACGTCAACCGCAGACGCGATTGCGGCCGGCGCGCTTGGCCTCGTACAGCAGCTCGTCTGCGCGCTTGAGCAGCTCCGTGGCGGATCGGTCCGAGTCCGTGAGCGCGGCCACGCCGATGCTGATCGTTACCCGGATTTGATCGTTCTGGAAGACGAACAGGTGCTCGGCCACCCGCTCGCGAAGAGTCTCCGCCAACATGCGTGCGCCGTCGATCTGCGTCTCGGGCAGCATCACCACGAACTCCTCGCCACCGTAGCGTGCCAGCACTTCGTCGCGACGAATCCTCGCCTGGATGACCCGGGCGAGCTCCTTGAGCACAAAGTCGCCCGCCAGGTGCCCGTGCTCGTCGTTGATCTTCTTGAAGTGGTCGATGTCGAACATCAGGATCGCGAGATCGCGCGTGTGGCGACGCGCCCGGATGATCTCGCGCTCAAGAGCCTCGAACAGGTAGCGCTTGTTGTAGGCCTGCGTCAGCCCGTCGATGATCGTCAGCCGGTAGATCTCTTCGTGGTACTGGCTCTCGACGTCGGCGCCGGACAGGAACTTGAAGATCGTCGGCCCGACCTTCACCCGATCGCCGTTGTCCAGCTTGTGTGCCGACGTGATGATGTCGTCGTTGACGTACGTGCCGTTGGTCGAGCCGTCATCGACCACCAACCATTGGTCGCTGCGACGCTCGAAGTGGCAATGACGGCGCGAGACCGAGTCGCCGTCCAGCACGATCTGGCTGTCGGCGCCGCGCCCTGCCCGCGTCGGGCTGTGTTCCAGCACGAAGCGCTTGCCGAGGAGCGTCGGCTCCTTGGTGTAGATCACGACGAGACAGTCATTGCGTCGCACCGCCCCTTCCTCGGTCGGGTTGGGAACGACGACGGTCACGCGGGTCTTTTCGTCGAAATCACTCACGCTTGAATCAAGGGCTCGTGGATGTCCTAGCCTACGCCTGCTTCGCCATCCCCGGAAGCGGGGGCACAGCGGAGAACCCGCGACCGTTGCGGGGTTGGGGGCTTCCGCGGCGCTTGAAGCTATAGAGGAAAGCGTTTGGCGTCAAGATCGGCTGTTCGAACAAGTCTTGTTCCCCTCGCGCCGCACCTTGGTGCGCCGACTACGGGTTGCCTATCATCTTGACCTGTTCCGGACGCCGTGCAACCGGCGCGACGCTCGGGCCCGGGGACAGCCGTCCCCGCGACGATGTCTCGTCAGGCTTGCACCGCCGCGGGCTCCGGCTCGGGCGCGTCCTGCGCGGGCTTCGCCTCGGCCTTGCCCAGGCAGCTCTCCTCGAGCAGCTCCGCGATGTCCAGTTGGCGCACGTCGTCCTGCTTCTCTTGGTCCTTGAGCCCATCGGTGATCATCGTCATGCAGAACGGACACGCCGTGGCGATGGTCTCGGGCTTGGTGTCGAGCAGTTGAAGGGTTCGACGCACGTTCATGCGGTCCTTGTTCTGCTCCTCCATCCACATCTGCGCGCCGCCAGCACCGCAGCACAACCCCATGTTCCGGGTGTAGCGCTCGGGCTCGACCAACTCCACGCCCGGGATGCTCGTCAAGCACTGCCGCGGCTGGTCGTAGATGCCGTGGTAGCGGCCCAGGTAGCACGAGTCGTGGTAGACGACGCGACCCTTGTGCGCTTTCTTGGGCTCGAGCTTGCCCTGGCGCACCAGACCCAGCAGGAAGTCCGCGTGGTGCACCACGTGGTAGTCCCCGCCGAAGTCCTTGTACTCCACACCCAGCGTGTTGAAGCAGTGCGGGCACATCGTCAGCACCGTCTTCATTCCGCCCTTGTCCTTGTAGCCGTTGAGCGTGGCGACGTTCTGCTCGGCCAGCATCGCGAACAGGTACTCGTTGCCAGCCCGTCGCGCCGCATCTCCCGTGCACGTCTCTTCCTCGCCCAGGATCGCGAAGTCGACCCCGGCCGCCTTCAGCAGGCGCGCCGTGGCCCTCGCCACCTTCTTCGCGCGATCGTCGTAGCTGCCCGCGCAGCCCACCCAGAACAGCACCTCCGCGTTGGGCTTGTCGGCCATCGTCTTGACGTCGAGCCCCTCAGCCCACGCCGCCCGATCCATCCGGGACAGGTTCCACGGGTTGCCGTTCGTCTCCATGGCCTCGAAGGGCTTCGCCAGCATGGGCGGGAACTCGCCCTTGACCAGCACCATGTTCCTGCGCATGTCGACGATCTTGTCCACGTAGCTGATCAGCACGGGGCAGAACTCCTCGCACGCCATGCACGTGGTGCAACCCCAGATCACGTCGGGCTGGATGATGTCCGGGATCAGATCCTGCGGCTTGTACTCGGGCGGCGGGTTGGGCACCGGGTTGTCCGGATACTCGGGCTCGTGATGCCCGTGCCCATGGTCGTCGCCCTCTTCGTGCTCGTGCTCGTGCTCGGCGTGCGCTTCCTCCTTCTTCGGACGCACGCCGTCGATGAGCATCTCGGCGTTGGACCACATGTAGTTGCGCAGATCGAGCGTGAGCTGCTTGGGGCTCAGGACCTTGCCCGTGTTGAACGCCGGGCAGTTGTCGCTGCAGCGGCCGCACTCGGTGCACGTGTAGAAGTCGAGGACCGACTTCCAGGTCAGGTGCTCGACGCGCGCCACGCCGATGGGCAGCTCGCCGGGATCCTCGAGCTCCGCCGCGGCACCCACCTTCTCCATGAGCTCTTCTGCGTTCTTGGCCATGGGACGAAGCCGTCCGCGCGGCTCGAGATTCGCCGTGAACACGTTCGGCATCACGGTGAAGATGTGGAAGTGCTTCGTGTAGGGAAGGATGTTGGCGAAGATCAGCACCAGGGTGCCGTGGGTCCAGAAGCCGATGTGCGCGAGCACGACGAGCGCGGCGGGCGATAGCCCCTGCAACGCCAGGCTCATCGCCGAGCCGGCCGGAGCGTGCCAAATCAGCCCCAACCCGTGCCCGTCCGCGGGCCCCAGCGGAGCGATGATCGTCGCGACCGACTTGCACGTGTCCGCGAGATCGCCCGAGGCGCCCATGCAGGCCATCGACGACATCTTGTCGCGCAGCACCAGCGAGGCGCCGTCATACAGGATGTCCGTGATCATCATCGTGGCGATGATGCCGAGGATCAGCAGGCCCTCCCAGTGCAGGGACATGCGCTTCTCCTTGACCACGAGACGCAGGTACAAGAACCCGATCGTGCCGATGAGCACGACGATGGTCGCGATGTCCTTGACCAGGTCGTAGATGTGGCCGAGGGGAAGGCCGAGCACGGGCTGGGGGCCCAGGATCCACAGGTTGAAGTCGGGCGAGTACGCGCGGCCCCACAGCATCAGCGAGCGCAGCAGCAAGACGAGGAAGCCGAAGAAGATCAGGATGTGCGACCAGCCCGCCAGCGGGTAGTACGGCATCTTCCGCTGCCCGAATGCGTACTTCAACGTGAGCCATAGGCGCTCGGGGACCCGATCGAGACGATCGGCCGGCTCCGCGGCGACACGCATCAACTGGATCCGACGGTTCAGGCTGTAGGTCAGGGCCGAAAGCGTCGCGACGAGGATGACAGTCATCGCTATCGGATTCATGGAAGCCTTCCTGTCCGCAGGGCGCGCTCAGCAAGTGGGTGAAGCGCGCTGCGCCGCGGGACGACAACGTTGTAGAGGAAGGAAACGCGATGCGTCAAACAGATACGAACGCGCCAGTCAGAGCTCGAAGGTCAGCAGGCGCTTGTCGCCGACTTCGTCGAGGGTCAGGGTCGACGCGTAGCTGCGCTGACCCAGGCGCGCTCCGAACCGCACGGTGAGCGGCGGCTGCAGCTCCCCCAAGCGCACCAGCTGTACCACCACACGGAATCGACCGCGGGGCGCGGGACTGTTCACGAGAAACACGTTCTCGGTGTTCTGACCGTGGCAGGCGTCACCCTCGCCGGGACAGTCCCGATCCTTGAGCAGCCCCAGGCGCGTCGGCTCCTCCACTCGCGCCGTCTCGCCATTCGGATCGGTCACCACCAGGTCGACGTCCGCCGTGGGATCCGACCAGGCGATCGAGAACTGCACCAGCCCGGTCCTGATGCCGCAGCCTTCGTCGATGGCGCCGTTGCAGTTGTTGTCGACCGCGTCGAAGCAGAGCTCGGGACCGGTTGCCACGCAGGCCTGCTCGAGCTGCATGCCCGGCGGACCGGAGAACGCCCGCAGTTGCACCTCATCGCGGCCGGCGTCCTGCGGCGTGGCGCGCATCGCGGACGACGCGCACGAGCTGAGCAGCCCCGCGAGGACGAGCAGGCATGGCAGCGACATCGCGCGCCGATGGATCGGGAGATAGGACACCATCGCGAGCCGAACGCAGCGTAGCCGATGGGCTCGCGGAAGCCAAAGCCAGCTTTGCCACGTGAGCCGTGGGGGCACGCACGCTTCAGGTTGCGGGCCCGCAAGCCGATCGGTCAGCCGACCAGCCGGTATTGCACGCTGTCCTTGGTCCCGCGCTTGACGTGGTACATCGCGGAGTCGGCCTCGCGAATCAGCGCGTCGACGTCGGCGGGCGGTGAGCCGAACACGCTGACGCCCAGGCTCAACGTCACGCGGAGCCCCGCGCGCAGGAACTGCTCGGTGGCCGCGTCGGAAATCCGGGCAACCACGGCCTTCGCGCCGTCCATGCCGGCGTCCGGGATCAGCAGCCCGAATTCGTCGCCACCCAGCCGCACCGCGACGTCTGCCCCCCTCACGTTGCTCATGACCCTGCCGATGATTCGCAGCACCTCGTCTCCCGCCTCGTGACCTCGGTCGTCGTTGAGCTTCTTGAAGTCGTCGACGTCGATCAGAACCATGGACATGGAACGTTGAGCGCGGCGTGCGCGTGCCAGCTCGACCGATGCCCGTTCGACGAAGCCCCGTCGGTTCAGCAGCCCGGTCAACGGATCATGGCGGGCGAGCCGCGCGAGGGCGTCATGGGCCGCGCGAAGGCGGCTGACGACGACGGCGACGATGGCGAGAAAGGCGAAGCGCGCGAAGTTCGCCCAGTACAGGTAGAAGGGGTGCGAGTAAGGGGCGTGCCCCTGGATGTCGATCGCGACGCACAGCGCGGCGGCGATGGCCGTCACGATGAGCGACGGCAAGCGTCCGAGCCGCCAAGCAGCGATCACCACGGGGATGGCGTAGAAGATCGAGAGGCTCAGCTCCTCGCTGGTGAACACGTCGGCTACCGCGATGCCGACAACCAACGTCAGGACCAACGCCGCCGTTGCCCATGACCCACGCGCGGTCTCGCTCGAAGCCGCGTCGGAAGACTCGTCGGTCCCGCGGCTCGACAGGCGCTCGGCTGCTCGCGTCGTCGCCCCGCCCGGACGGGGCAGCGGTCCCGCGCTGGCAGCTCCGATCGTCGATTCGGTCGCTACGGGAAGCGACGGTGCGCCGGCGTTCGGGTCGAAGGCAGTCTGCATGGCAACGTCAGTAGCCTCAGGCGCTTGGATGCTCGGCGCGGCGTCGACGATGCTCGCTCCGGCAACGCGGCCGTTGTGGTCGACCTTGCCGCTCCGAACGCGAGCAGGTGTCGGCGGCGTCCGACGTCGCGACAACGCGCGGCCGGCCGGAGCCTCGAGGATCGAGCGTCGTGCGGACGAAGATGGATGGGGGAAATGGCGTGTGGGGCGGCTACTGGGCAGCGCCGGGCAGGATCTTGGCGCCGCCGGTCTTGGCGTCGGGGGCCTTGACGTCCGTGACGATGTTCGGGTTGAGCAGCAGGAACAGCGCCTTGGCGGCATCCTTGCCCACGTCGCCCGGCTCGTCCTTGAGCGCCATGAGGATGCCTTGCTCGCCCATGAAGCGCAGCGTGTCGAGGGCGCCCTTGCGTGCGGCGGCATCGCTGCTCTTGGCGGCCTGCCAGAGGCGGTAGCGCAGCACCACGCGGGTCATCGAGTGCGGGCCGTTGTCGAACTGCAGGTTGTCGAACTGGCGCTGCAGCAAGAACGCGGCCCACTCCTGGGGCGCACCGCGCACGCGCACGCGACGCATGGCCTCGGCGTTCTCGACCCATCGATACAGCCGGCCGTCGGCCAGGTCCTTGTCCGACCAGTAGCCGAACACGCGGAAGTAGTTGTCGCGCAGGGCGGCCATGGCCTCTTCGGGGAAGTCGGCGAACTGCGCAACGGTGCGCACCGCGGTATCGGCAGAGCCGCCGACGATGAGCGCGAGGGCGGCGTCGACGCGGACCTCGGGGTCCTTGAGCTTCTCATCGAGGGCGGTCTCGTCGGCCGGCGCGAGCCCGGCGAAGCCGAGGGCTTGGGCGATGTTGAGCCGCAGGGTGGGATCCATCTCCGGGGTCAGCAGCTTGATCAGATCCTGGTTGGCGCTGGGGAACGGGTGGCGCGCGAGGGTCTCGCTGTAGCAGGCCGCGATGAACTGGTCGGCGGGGTCCTTGCTGCTGGCGAACTTCAAGATCTTCTTGGGAATCTCCTGGATCTTGTCTTCCGGCGTGACCCAACCCAGCGCAAAGCACGCTTCCACGCGCGACTGCTCGTTCTCCATCTTGCCTTCGATGTACTTGACCAGCGGCTCGTAGGCGTCCGTGTTGCCCCACTCCGCGTAGCCGTCCGCCACGCCCATGCCGAGCGCGCGAAGCGACATGCCCAGGATCGCGAGGCCACCACCCATCAACGACGGCATTGTCACGTCGACGTCATGCGCGTCCTTCTTGCGGCGCTCGAGCTGGTCGGCGAACTTGGGCCAGGACTCCTTGTCCTTCATCATGCCGAGGTAGCGCAGCGCGCTCTGGGCCACGACCCACTCCTCGGGCATGGGGGGCTGCTGACCTTCCCTGGGCAACGGGGCCTTGGGAAACGCCCAGTCGCGCAGCTTCTTGAGCCCTTCGGGGGAATCGACCCGCGCCAGGAAGCGCAGGGCGTTGGCGTGCGGCTCGGGCATGTCGCTGATCCACTCGAGCACCGCGCCCTCGGCCTCCTTGCGGAACTGCTCCTTCTTGTCGGGGTAGAGCAACGCGAGGTCGGCGAGCATGCGCGCGCCCACGATGCGCTCGTCGTCGCCGCGAGCCAGGGCCTTCTCCTCGGGCAGATCCGAGTCGCCGTAGAGCTTGACCGTGTTCAGGCGCATGCGCTCGGCCAGGTAGGGAACGGCGCGGGGGTCGCCGACCTCGGCGAGACGCATGGCGGCTTCGGTCTTCCAGTGGCGGGGCGGACCGGACTCGATGTACTTGACCAACAGGTCGCCGTCTCGCGGATCCTCGAGCTGCTTGATGAACCCGAAGATGACCTGGTTCTGGAACCACCAGGTCTCGGGCTTGCTCTTGTCCACCGAATCCAGCGCCATGACTAGGCCCTGGCCACCGATGCCGTCGCGAAGCGCCTCGAGGAACTTCTTGCGGCTGTCCTTGTCGGCCTTGCCCAGCGCGTCGAGCAGCGGCTTGCGCGCCCGCTCGTCGCCGATCTTGCCAAGGCCCGTGGCCGCCTCGCGCGCCACCTCGATGTCCTTGTCCTGCACCAGCTTGATCAGCGCGTCGGTGTACTTCGGATTCGCGCCCTTCGACAGGATCGTCGCCGCCAGCTGACGCACCGACGAGCTCGGGTCGTCGGCCATGCTCGCCCACTTTTCGGGGGGCGCCATGGCGGCCAGCAGATCGGGATCGAAGGCCGAGCCGCCTCCGATGCGCTGCACCTTCGCCAGGTACCCTGCGCGGTACACGTCGAGCACCTTGGGCAGGGCGCTGGTCTCGTGCAGGGCCACCAACGCCCAGGCAATCTGCGGCTCGTCCGACGGGTCGGACTCCTGCAGGGCCTTGAGCAGCGCGGGCTTGGCGGAGTCGGCGGCCGGCGAGCCGAACGACGCGAGCACCTGCGCCGCGATGCCACGGATGCGGTGATCGTTCTGCGCCAGCGCCTTGATCGCCAGCGGGATGTCGTCCTTGTCGTCGAGCCACGCAAGCTGCAGCAACCCCTGCGCCTGGAGCTCGTACTCCGAGGGGTCCGCGGCCCACTTGCGCCACTCGACGATCGACTGATCCTTGGGCAGCAGGAAGATCCTCTTCTGCTCCTTGGCGATGTCGTCGACCGTCATCTTCTGGCTCTCGCGCTTGATGCCCACGTACACGAGCCCGACCGCGAGCACCGCGATCGCAAGCGCGATCAGAAAGAACTTCACCCCCAGTGAGCCTTTCTTGAAGCTGACATCTTCCTCGGTCATGGTCCCTCCGAACCCGGCGGGGCAGGGCCCCGGCCCAATATGGGGGCTATCGCCCCTGGCGCTCCCGTTGGTCGCTGCCCCAGCGACCGGGCATTCTGTCGCCCAGAGCCGACGCCCGATCGCATCTCGCGTTGACGAAACCCAATTGCATGGCCGCGACGTTTCCGGCCCTAGGCCTGCGCGCCGATACCCCGACGCGCGGCGGCACCATACCAAGGGCGCCTCGATCTGCGAAGCCGGCTGTTGGGGACCGGTGCGGTTTCGCTCCGGATGGCGCTTTCGCATGCCGCGCGAACCTGGGCTCCCCGGCGTGTCCCGGAACCGTGATGCCGCACGGGTCGCGCCACGCCCCCATCAATGCTACGCCCGTTGCCCCGATGCGCCCTACCTTGCGTGTCCTCGGCGCCGTTGCCCTCACCTCCGCCCTGGTGACCGGGCTGTCCTATGGCCTTCCCGACAAACACGCCGCCACCGGCGTCGGCCTCGCCTTCCTCGCCGCCGTCTACGTGCTGGTGCTGCGCGGCGACGACGCCACCGTGCGCCATTTCGGCCTGTCGCTCGGCGGCCTGCTCGAGCCTCGCGCCATCGAGTGGCGGCGCATGGCGCGGGAGGCCGGCACGGCACTGGCCTGGGCGGCGCTGTTCGCCGCGCTGATCTTCCCCCTGTTCTGGATCGGCTTCGTGGGCTGGTACCACCCGCACCGGGCCCTGCACTGGGTGCCGCCCGCCTCGTTCATGGACGACATCCTCGGGCAGGTGATGGTGATCGCCCTGCCGGAGGAGGCGTTCTACCGCGGCTACGTGCAGACCGCGCTCGACGACGCCTGGAAGGGTCGGGTGAGCATCCTTGGGGCGCGCATCGGCTGGTCGCTGCCCGTGACCTCGGCGCTCTTCGCCCTCGGCCATTTCCTCACCGAGCCGCGGCCCGAGCGCCTCGCCGTGTTCTTCCCCGCCCTGCTGTTCGGCTGGCTTCGCGCCCGCACCGGCGGTATCGGCGCAGGCATGACCCTGCACGCCATGTCCAACATCTTCTCCGCGTCGCTCGGGCGCGGCTACGGGCTGTTCGGATGAGCGCGCCTTCACGCCGAGCCGCCCTGTTCGACATGGACCGCACGCTGGTGCGCGTGGAGACCGCCAGCCTGTACGTGCGCTACCAGCGCGACATCGGCGAAGCGCGCCTCGCCGACGCCCTGCGCGTGGCCTGGTGGGTGCTGCTGTACACCTTCAACCTGATCGACGCGCCCAAGGTCGCCGCCAAGGCTCTCGAGCAGCTCGCCGGCATACCCGAAACCGTCATGTCCTCGCGCTGCGACGACTGGTTCCAGATCTATGTCGCCCGACATGTGACCGACGCCGGGCGAACCGCGGTCCATCACCACCGGCAGCGCGGCGACCTGCTGGCCATCGCCACCGGCGCCTCGCTGTACGCGTCCCGCCCGCTCGCCGGCATGCTCGGCATTGCCCACGTGCTCGCCAGCGAGCTCGAGATCGCCGACGGCTGCTTCACCGGACGGCTCGTCGATCCGCTGTGCTTCGGCGAGGGCAAGGTGCAGCGCGTGCGACGTCTGCTCGACGCCGAGGGCATCGCTCTTCGCGACGCGACGTTCTACTCGGACAGCGTGACGGACCTGCCGCTTCTGGAGGCCGTGGGCGAGCCGGTCGTCGTCAACCCGGACCCGCGCCTGCTGCGCATTGCCAGGCGGCGAGGATGGCGTATTGAACAGTGGTGAGATGGCCTGGAAGACCTGGCTGCGCATCCCCACGGGGCCGATCTTCTGGATCGTCGCGGTGCAGTCCGCCTGGACCATCACCCTGGTGTCCTGGATCGTGTACGCCGTCGATCGTCACGGACGCCTGCCCGACGAGGGCTGGTCGGTGCTGGTGGCGGGCATCCTGCTGCTGGCCGTCATCTTCGTGGGCGTCATCGTCATCTCGCTGCACTTCGGGCGCCAGGTCGCGCACAACCGCAAGGTCAAGGACTTCATCTCGCAGGTGAGCCACGAGCTGCGCTCGCCGCTGACCACGGTCAAGCTGCACCTGGAGACGCTGCAGCTTCGTCGTCTGAGCCCGGCGCAGCAGCAGGCGTGCCTGGACACCGCGCTCGAGGAGCTGAGGCGGCTGGAGCTGGGCATCGAGGACATCCTGACGGCCTCGCGCATCGAGCGGCAGAAGCTCAAGATCGCGGTCGAGCCCATCGCGATCCTGCCCTTCCTCGAGAGCTACGTGCATCACAAGACGGCGGTCGTGCAGGCGCAGGGCGCGAGCCTGCAGCTTGTCGAGCAGGGCTTCGACGATCTGACCGTGGAGGCCGATCCGATCCTGCTGCGCCAGGTGCTCGACAACCTGGTGGACAACGCCGTGGTGCACTGCCATCGCGGCGTGCACGTGCGTCTGGAGCTCGGCGAGCAGAGCCGCTGCGCGGTGGTGACCGTGCGCGACGACGGCGACGGCCTGCCGCGCAAGGAATGGAAGCGCGTGTTCCGCATGTTCTACCGCGTCGCGCCGTCACGCGACCGCAGCGCGCGAAGAGGAACGGGCCTCGGGCTGTTCATTGTCGCAAGCGTGGCGCGGGCGCATGGCGGACGCGCCTGGGTCGAGAGCGACGGCGTGGGCAAGGGGTGCAGGTTCCGCGTTGCGCTCCCGCTCGCCGGCGACGGCGCTCCGAAGGTCGAGGAACAAGACCGGTGAAGAGGAAGATCCTGCTCGTCGAGGACGAGGCGAACCTGGCGAAGGGCCTCATGCTCAATCTCGAGATCGAGGGCTACGAGGTGGTGTGGGCCGCGACCGGCGACGAGGCCAGGCGAGCCTGGCCACTCGGAGGCTTCGACCTGGTGCTGCTCGACCGCATGCTGCCGGATGCCGACGGGCTCGAACTGCTGCAGGAGATCAAGAAGAGCCAGATTCGCCAGCCGGTGATGATGCTGACCGCGCGCGCGGCCGACGAGGACCGCATCTCGGGCTTGAGCCTGGGCGCCGACGACTACGTGACCAAGCCGTTCAACCTGCAGGAGCTGATGCTGCGCGTGCGCGGGATGGTGCGTCGCGCGGACTGGTACCACGAGAACACGCGCGAGCCGATCGTCATTGGCGGATGCGTGGTGGACCCGGTGCAGTCCACGCTGACGTGCGGAGGCACTCGTCACCTGCTCACCGAGCTGGAGCTGCGCCTGCTGGTGCACCTGAGCCGCAAGCGCGGCACGTACGTCTCGCGCGAGGAGCTGCTGGTGGAGGTGTGGGGCTATGCGCCGGGCACGGCGACACGCACGGTGGACATCTTCGTGTCGCGGCTGCGTCGCATGCTGGGCGACGACGGCTCGGCGCCGCGCCTGCTGCTGACGCGGCGGGGGCAAGGCTACATGCTGGTGGCGGAGGGCGAGCCGGGCGGGGCGGGGTGACCGCGCCGTCAAATCGGGCTGGCCGGCGAGGCGGATGCGCTGGGGGACCTGTCGACCTTCTTCTTGCTGGTGCGCCGGGGCTTGGGTGCCTGGATGTCCGACGGGGCCGCGAACACCGCAGCGTACGTCGCCTTG
>JAJZQG010000389.1 GCA_021847645.1 Myxococcales bacterium | reverse complement strand
GCTCACGGTGGATTCCTGACGCTGGCACCCCGACTTCATGAAGGCCCGCTACCGCAACTGGACCGAGAACCTGCAGCTCGACTGGTGCATCAGCCGGCAGCGCTACTTCGGTGTCCCCTTCCCGGTCTGGTATCCGCTCGACGAGTACGGCCACCCCATTCATGCGCGCCCGATCGTGCCGGACGCCTCTCGGCTGCCGATCGATCCGATGACCGACGTGCCTGCCGGCTACCAGGAGTCGCAACGCGACAAGCCCAACGGCTTTGCGGGCGAGGCCGACGTGTTCGACACGTGGTTCACCTCGTCGATGACGCCGCAGATCGGCACGCACTGGGTGCTGGACAAGGAGCGTCACCAGCGGCTGTTCCCGATGGACATCCGGCCGCAGAGCCACGAGATCATCCGGACCTGGGCGTTCTACACGATCGCCAAGGCCATGCTGCACGAGGACAAGGTGCCCTGGCACAACGTGGTGATCTCGGGCTGGATCCTGGATCCGGATCGCAAGAAGATGTCCAAGAGCAAGGGCAACGTGGTCACGCCGATGCACCTGCTCGACGAGTACACGGCCGACGGCGCGCGCTACTGGGCGGCGAGTGCGAAGCTGGGAGCGGACACGGCCTTTGACGAGAAGGTGCTGAAGGTCGGCCGCCGGCTGGTGACCAAGCTGTTCAACGCGGGCAAGTTCGTGCTGGGGCAGACGGGCGAGGTGCACCCGATCACGAGCGAGCTGGACCGGGCGTTCGTGGCGCTACTGGCGCAGGCGGTGCAACGGGCCACCGAGTCGTTCGATCGGTACGAGTACGCCCACGCGCTGATGAATACCGAGAGCTTCTTCTGGACGACGTTCACCGACGCGCACATCGAGCTGGCGAAGGCGCGTGCGCGGGGCGAAGGCACGAGCGGTGAGGCGGGGCGCGGCTCGGCGATTGCCTCGTTGCGGTTGGGGCTCCAAGTGCTGGTGCGGCTGTTTGCGCCGTTCCTGCCCTACATCACCGAAGAGGTCTGGTCCTGGGCGTTTGCCGAGGAAACCGGGCACAAGAGCGTACACAAGGCGCCCTGGCCCACCACAGCCGAGCTCGAGGGCATTGCCCCGCCCACCGATCCCAAGTGCTTCGAGACCGCCGTGGCCTGCTGGACGGCGATCAACAAGCGAAAGAGCGAGCTGGGGGCGTCCGTTGCGCGGCCCACGAAGACGCTGGTGCTCGCCGCCAACGCCGCCACCCTCGCGAGCCTCAAGCCGGTGCTGGAGGATGTGATGCTGGCGTCCCGCTGCAAGGAACACCGTCTCGAGGAGAAGAACGAGCTGGCCGACGGCGTATTCGAGGTGGTCGAGATCGAGCTCGAGGACAAGGAGACCGCCTAGCAGAAAACAACGCAGAGGCGCGGAGACGCTGAGACACGGAGGCAGGGCTCGTTTCTACGCCTCCGTGTCTTTGTGTCTCTGTGTCTCTGCGTTTCTTCCCCCCGGCGCCTCACCACTCACTTGCCGTTCAAGTACCGCGCGGCCTGCTTGGCGAAGTACGTCAGAATGATATCGGCTCCGGCGCGGCGGATGCCGATGAGGCTCTCGAGCACCACGCGACGCTCGTCGAGCCACCCGTTCTGGCACGCCGCCTTGATCATCGCGTATTCGCCGCTCACCTGGTAGGCCGCGACCGGCAGCGGCGTGGCCTCACTGAGCCTGCGAATCACGTCCAGATAAGGCCCGGCCGGCTTGACCATCACCATGTCCGCCCCCTCGGCCTCGTCGAGCTCCAGCTCCATGAGTGCCTCTCGCGCATTGGCCGGATCCATCTGGTAGGTCTTCTTGTCCCCGAACTTCGGCGCGGACTCCAACGCATCGCGGAATGGCCCGTAGAACGCCGACGCATACTTCGCCGTGTACGCGAGGATCGAGACGTCCTGGAATCCCGCCTCGTCGAGGGCCTCGCGAATGGCCAGCACGCGCCCGTCCATCATGTCGCTCGGTGCGATGATGTCGGCGCCGGCCTGCGCCTGGCAGACGGCCTGCTTGCACAGCACTTCCACCGTCTCGTCGTTCAGAATCTTGCCGTCGACCACGATCCCGTCATGGCCGTCGCTCGAGTACGGGTCCAGGGCGACGTCGGTGGTGACGACCAGGTCGGGCCACTGCTTCTTGAGCCTGCGGATCGCCTCGGGCACCAAGCCCTCGGGGTTGTAGCACTCCTCGCCGCGGCTGCTCTTGAGCTTGTCGGCGATGGCCGGGAACAGCACGATGGAGTTGACGCCCTCCGCACGCGCCTCTTCGACTTCTTTCATCATCGCGTCGAGGCTCAGACGCAGGCAACCGGGCATGGACTTGATGGGCTGGGTGCCCGAGCCGGCGTGGATGAACAGCGGATAGATGAAGTGGGCGGGGGACAGGAACGTCTCGCGATGGAACGAGCGGATGGCCTCGCTCTTGCGGTTGCGACGGGGGCGACGGATGAGATCGAGCATGGATTCCTCCTGAATCGGCGGGCGGAGGATAGCTCCCGCCCCGGCAAGGTGCCACTCGGATCCGAGCCGCAAGCGGCGGTTGCGCCGGGGCCGGCGTCAGCGTGAGCGCCCAAAGCGCGGTTTGCCCTGGGGTTGGGGCAAAGCCCCGGGAGAATCACAGGTAGGTCGCGAGCCCGGCCGTGATGCCGAAGGTGAGCCACGACAGGTCCGTGCCCGGCTGCCCCACGCCGTTGGTCGTGGTGTCGATGCTGCCGCTCGCGGGCACGTCGAGCACGGGCCCGATCTCGATGGCGAAATGGGACATCGGCGCCAACACCAGCAGCGCCTCGAAGTCCGTTTGCAGCAGGTTGACGGTGCTGTCGTTGTTGCCCGGCCGCTTCTCGGTTTCGGTGACGTAGGTCAGCCCGATACGCGGCCAGACGGCCGCGTGCGAGCCCAAACGAAACAGGTAGCCCGCGCGCGGAGCGAACGCGAGCGCGGAGATGTCGGGCAGATCGCCCGTGTCGCGAGGCTGGCCCACCTGCTCGTGCTTGTAGGTCCCGGCGGCCGAGTAGTAGCCCACCGCCGTGCCCAGCGTCAGCCCGTCGGTGACGAAGAAGTCGAACCCCAGGCGGGGCACGGCGTCGACATTGGTGGCGGCCACGTCGCCGGCGGTGCGGTTGCTGGCCCACAGGAAGGAGAACTGGTTGCCGTTCTGGGTGTCCTGGGTGTCGGGCTGGCTGGCTGTGCCCTTGTAGCTGTAGTAGCCGAAGAGGCGCTCGGCGCTGAAGGCGAAGCTGCCTTGGGAGGGAAGCGCGCTCTGGGCGCGCGCCTCGGACGATGCGAGGGCGACCAGTGCGATCGCGGACAACGTTGCGCAAGCCTTCTTCATCGTGGATGCTCCTGTCGCCGGATGCGGGCGCGACGATCCGAGGACGATCACGCTGCATCGACGCTTGTAGAGCGGTCGACGAGAACCGGCAAATTTGCGCTGGATTATGCGGCACCAGCGCCCGCCATGGATGGCGGGCTGGCCGGCTCAGAAGTAGCCGCCGAGTCCTGCCGCCACGCCGTAGTTGGTCCAACTGGCGTTGTTCGAGACGCTCAAGCCGCCTGCCTTGCTCTCGATCGAGCCACCGACACCCAAGTCGACGATCGGGCCCACCAAGAAGCCGAAGTGCTCGATGGGCGAGAGCCAGAACATGAACTCGCCGTTGATCTGCTCGAGCGAGATGTTGTTCTCGTGATCGGGGTTGGGGGGATCCTTGGTGGTCGTGCCGAAGTGGTAGTAGCTGAAGCCGACCCGAGGCCAGAAGGCGACACCGTTGGTGATCGGGACCATGAAGCCGACCCGCGGGGCCACGGCAAAGCCGTTGATGGACGGGGTGTCCGCGGACACGGCCGCACCGACGGACGGCTCGATCTTGTTCTGCCCGCCCGACGTGTAGTAACCGAGCGAGCCGCCGAGGGAGATCAAGTCGGTGAGCATGTAGTCGAACCCAATGCGGGGAATGGCATCGGGATTCGCCCCCAGACCGTCGCCACCAACGCCGTTCTCGCCCCACAGGAGCGAGAGCTGTGTTCCGCTCTGCTTCGCGGTGTAGGGGACGTTGTTGTCCGTGCCGTCCATCGAGCCATGGTAGCTGTAGAACCCGAACATGCGCTCCGCGCCGAAAACGAAGTTGCCCTCGGCGGGAACATTTGCGGCCTGCGCAGACGCGACCGACGACACCAGTGTGGCGGCACCAAACGCGACGATTCCCGCAACAACCTTGTTCATCGTTCCTCCTCCGTTCTACCCCGGGTCGGCACGCTCCGACCATGTGGACTGCCGAGGGGTTCTCGTAGGGCTTCGGGAGGCCCGCCGCAAGGCAAATCCGGCCAATTCCGCGCCCCCCCATTGACAATCTCGGGCCCTGCCCCGACATTGCCGTCGCCGCTCCATGACCCGGTCTGGCTCGCTTCCGCTCGACAATTCCTTCACCGCGCTCCGCAACGGCTGCCCCATCCATGTCCGTTCGGACGGCCCCGCCCACCGTCCCGCCGTCGTCCTCACGCACGGCTTCACCATGGACTACCGCGTCTTCGACCGGCAGGCGGCC
>JAJZQG010000388.1 GCA_021847645.1 Myxococcales bacterium | reverse complement strand
CTTGATCGTCTTGGAGATCTGCTGGGCGGCGTCTGTCGAGCAGATGAACAGGCCGTCCTCGGCGTGTACGACGTTCTCGAGGGTCAAGGCGTACTCGACCACCGAGGGGACATCCACCACGCGGCCGATGTTGGCGCCACAATGGCACGCAAATACACCAACCCTGACCGGCTCCTGGGAGACGTCGCGCTCCGGCGGGTACACACGGTCCCTGGACAGCTTGCCGCGGCGCGCGCGCAGGAGCTCGCCGACAAGGGCATTGGCGCCGCTGGCCGCCACGACCGATTCGGGGATATCGACGGGCCCCTGGAAGGCACCGCTGACGAAGACGCCGGGTCGCGAGGTCTGAATGGGATGGGTGGGGTCTGTCTTGCAGAAGCCGTGGGCATTGAGCTCGATGCCGAACGTGCTCGCCAGAGCCTCGACATGGGCGGGAGGCTGCAAGCCGACGCCCAACACCACCAGGTCGAACTCCTCCTCCTTGACGCCTTCGTCGGTCGTCGCGTAGCGGAGGGTCACGTTGTGCGTGTCGGGGACTTCGTGGCCGACAGACACGTAGCTGCGGACGAAGCGCACGCCGGGCAGGCTCTCCGCTCGCTGGTAGAAGCGTTCGAAGTCCTTGCCGTAGGAGCGAATGTCATTGTGGAAGATGACCGCCTGCAGGTCGGCGTCATGGTCCTTGGCCAGGATGACCTGCTTCTGCAGGTAGGTGCAGCAGACCGAGGAGCAGTAGCTGTGGCCGCCGGGCAGAACCTGGCGCGATCCGACGCAGTGCAGGAAAGCGATCCTCTTGGGGTGCTTGTGGTCGGACGGTCGCAGGATCTCGCCGGCGTGGGGGCCGGTGGCGCACAGCAGCCGCTCGAAGTCCAGGCTGGTGACGACGTTGGGCAGCGTTCCGTAGCCGTAGTCGCCCCGGAGCCTGGGATTGAAGACGTCGTAGCCCGGTGCCAGCACGATGGCGCCCACGTTGACCACCTGGGTCTGGGGCTTCTGGTGCAGGTCGATCGCCGCGTTCTTGCAAGCCGCCGAGCAGATGGAACACTTCTCGTCCTTCAGGAACAGGCAGCGCTCGTCGATGTACGGCACGAGCGGCACGGCCTGCGAGAAGAACATGTGAATCGCCTTGTTGTTCGACAGCTCCTGGTTGAACGGATCGGGCACGGGCACCGGGCAGTACTCCACGCACGTCGTGCAGCCGGTGCAGGCGTCCTCATTTACGTAGCGCGGCTTCTTGACCAGGGTCACGTCGAAGTTGCCGGCCTCGCCGTCCACGCGCTGGACCTCGGTGTAGGTCAGGATCTCGATGTTGGGGTGTCGGTCGCACTCGATGAACTTCGGCGACTCGATGCACATGGAGCAATCGTTGGTCGGGAAGGTCTTGTCGAGCTGGGCCATCTTGCCGCCGACCGTGGGCGATTTCTCGACCAGATATACCCTGTAGCCGGACGTGGCGAGGTCGAGCGCCGCCTGGATGCCGCTGATTCCGGCACCGACGACCATCACGTCTCCAAAGGTTCGATCCGCGGCGTTCATAGCGTTTGCTCGATTCCCTCGAGTGATTCGTGGATGACCTCGGTGAGGTCCTTGACCTCGAAGGGGTCGCCGTCGGGCAGCGAGAGCTTGCCTTCTTCGAAGTTGCTGATGCAGTAGGGGCATGCGGTGACGAGCACGTCGGCGCCCACCGCCCTGGCCTGGTCTATGCGGATATCGGCGAAGCGCTCCTTCTTGGGCGTATCCATCCAGATTCTTCCGCCTCCGCCGCCGCAGCACAGGCTCGCCTTGCGGTTGTCCGGCATCTCCACGAGCTCGAGCCCGGGCACCGCCCCGAGCAGCTTGCGAGGCTCGTCGTAGATGCCGTTGTGACGGCCCAGGTAGCACGGGTCGTGGTAGGTGACCCGCCGGGGCAAGGGCCGGGTCAGCCGCAGCCGTCCCTGGTCGACGAGCTGCAGGAGGAACTGGGAGACGTGCACAACCTCGAAGTGCACCATGAAGTCGGGGTACTCGTTCTTGAGCGTGTGATAGCAGTGGGGCGAGGACACGAGGATCTTCTTCACGCCTCGGTCGATGAAGGCCTTGATGTTGTCCCTTGCGAGCTTGCGGAAGACGTCCTCATTGCCCGTCTTGCGAATGCTTTCGCCGCAGCAGCTCTCGGCTTCGCCCAGGATGCCGAAGTCCACGCCGGCCTTCTGGAGGATCCTGGCGGTGGCGGCCGCGACCCTCTTCATGCGCGGGTCGTAGCTGTAGTAGCAGCCTACGAAGTAGAGGATCTCCATGCCCTCGGAGAAGGGGTTGACCGACAGCGCCTCGGCCCACGCGCCGCGCTTGCGGCGGTCCTCGCCCATGGGATTGCCCTCGACCGACAGGGCGCCGCGGATGGCGCCGACCGTATGAGCCGAGCCGGGGAATACGCCGTACTGGGAGGCGATGCGACGCAGGGCCAGGCCCACCTGGATCTGCTGGACGCCTCGGGGGCACTCGGAGGGGCAGGTGCCGCAGGTGGTGCAGCGCCACATGTCCTCGAGCTCGATTTCAGGCAGCCCGAAGGACGCCTGCTGGACGATCCGGCGAATGCTGAAGGCGCGCACCCGGTTCCACGGGCAGACGACATCGCACTTACCGCACCGATAGCAGTACTTGAACGCGCTCCCACCGACGTTCTTGATCTCCTGGATGATTTCTCCGAGCGGCGCGGCTGTTTCCACGGTGTTTACCCTTCCGATCCGGACCGGGGCCTCAAGCCTTCCTCGACATCCTCGCGACGGAGTCCATGACCGTCTGCCACCCGTACTTGTTCGCCAATGCCTCCAACCCCACATCGGCCTCGTCGACGGCGAGGCGGTCGTCGGCTAGTTCCTCGTGCTGCTCGAAGGTCAGCGCGTGGGCCAGGCACCACTGCACGCAAAGAGGCTCGGTGAGCGACGGGTCGGACTCGCACATATCGCATTTGAGAGGCAGCCCGGAGTCGGGCTCCTTGAAGACGTCGCGGGAGGGGCAGGAGGCGCGGCAGAAGGCGCACTCCTCGTACTGCTTGCCATCGATGGTGTACTGGTCCCTGCCGGCGCATTCGGCAGCGGTGTACTCGCCGGCGTAGACGGGAACGAAGATGTCGGCCAGCGGATCGCGAATGACGCGGATGCGGGACCTGGCCGGGTTGTTGCTGCTGTACTTGGGGGTGGCGTGAAGGGCGGAGCAGATGACCTCGCACGCGCGGCAGCCGTTGCACTTGTCGACGTCGATCTTGATCTTCTTGACGAGCTTCTTTTTCGTTGCCATCAGGGCTCAGTCCCTTCGCTCGAGCCTGCCGGGCAGGCCCGCCTTCGTGCGTGCGGTTCGAATATCCCCCGGTGGATTGGCCCGTTGCCGGGGGGCGGACCTGGGCAAAGCACCCTGAATGAACAGGTGCGTGAAGTCCGCGGCGAGCCGGTCGGCGGACGGCCCGGTACGCGGCTGATACCAGGTGTGGATCCAGTTGATGGCGCCGAACATGGCAAGGGCGCTGGTGCGCGGGCTCACGCTCGAGCCGCCATGCTTCTTCTCGAGGTCGGCGAAGATGGCCACCGCGCAATCGAAATAGGCCCGTTGGCGCGCCCCGACGCGCTTGCGGAAGTCACCCTCGAGCCGGTTGATCTCGCGCGAGCACACCACGAGCTCCGACAGATTGGCCAGGAAGCGAGCGAGGTGATTACCGATGAGCAGGGCCAGGCGGTCCTCGGGCGCGGCGACGCCACGGGCGTCTTGCTGATAGCCGGTCAGCAGCGAGTCAAAGACGTTGAACTGGATAAAGAACAGCAATTCGTCCTTGGATCGGACGTAGTGATAGAGCCCCGGGACACTGATAGCGGCGCGCTCGGCCACGGCGCGGATGGATGCGTGGTCGAAGCCGTTTTCGGCGAACACCTCGGCGGCCGCACGCAGCACGTGTTCGAGCCTCCGATCGTGGCGGGCATATCCCGGCATTTCCAGCATCACCCCGAAAGCGAATCCAACCGAGCGTTCGTTCGGTTTTCTGTATCAGCCGCAGGATGGCGTGTCAATGGTCTCGTTGCCCGTGGGGAGCCGACGTCCTCTGCGATTGCTGCGCGGCGCACGACTTCCGAACCCCGCCCATCGCCCGACGACCGCAAAGCGCCTTACCTTGCGTAAGGATATGGCGGACGGTCCCGCCGCCCGCCGCCACCCGCGATGCTCTTGCCGCAACGTCGCCGTTCGCAGCGACGCGCTGCGTAGGCGTGATCGGTCCGGGCGCGCCCTCGACCCAACGGCCTCTAACACTTTTCGGCCTCCGCCTGTCCTTGGGGCGAGACGACCTACAAGGAGAAGAACCGATGCTTCGGAAGCTCTTGGCGGTGAGTGTATTCGTGGGCAGCGTGGGAAGTTTGGCGGCCTGCACGCAGGCAACCGCGCCGGATACGGCGGTCTCTCGCAACGATTTGACTGCGACGCAGGATGCGGCGGCGCCGCGGGTGCCGGGCCCGCCGGCCGAGGCGTTCGCGGCGTGCAAGAGCCTTTCGGAGGGCGCGGCGTGTACGGTGAAGTTCGGAGACAA
>JAJZQG010000126.1 GCA_021847645.1 Myxococcales bacterium | reverse complement strand
ACCGTGACCGTGACCGTGACCGTGACCGTGACCGTGACCGTGACCGTGACCGTGACCGTGACCGTGACCGTGACCGTCGCCAGAACTGCTAACAGCTATGGGGCCGCAGGAGCCGCTGCCAGGGCCGCGGAGCCCGAGGGGGCGCGCGTCTCGGCTGCCTTGGTCTGCTCGCGCTTCGTCGCTCGCTTGTCCTTGACGGCAGCCGCGCGCGATCCGCTGCCCAGGGCGCCGTTCCCATACCCGCCTTCGCCGCCGCCATCCCTATCCATCTCTTCTTGCTCGGGAGTCGGCCCGGCCTCGTCGCGCGTTGCCCGCGAAGGCTTCGGCGCTTCCGGTGGCTGTTGCTCGTAGCTGGTTTCGCCCAGGGCTACCGCCGCGTGCTTGCGAACGCCCGTCTCGGTGAGATCGGGCCGCTCCACGTTGCGCGGCGTGTGAAGGTCGTAGCGGAATGCGATGGGGGCGCCTGCGGTGAGAGCGAGCTGCACGTCGCCCCAATCCTCGCCGCTGGTGTTGTCCACCACCGCCCAGGCCTGCAGCAGCGCCTGCCCCTTGCCGTTCTCGGGGAGCACCACACGGTAGGTGGGCTTCCACATCGGCGCCGGCACCACGTAGCTGACCATCAGATCGTGCTCGTTGGCGTTCGCCAGGCGGATGGCCACCTCGACCTGCTGGAACATCCCTTCGCCCGCCGACGCGTCGAGCGTGCGGTTGAACTGCATGGCCATGTCGCCGTCCTGCAGCGTGATGCTCTTGACCTTGGACAGGCGGACAATCTCCAGATCATTGCCGCGCAGCAGCGTGATCTTGTGATCGAGCGCGGGAGTCTCGGATCGGCTGGACGGGCCGCCGGGCTCTGGCTCCTCGAGTTCCTCGACCATGGCAATGCGCCCGTGCACCGAGCCCGAGGCGGTGGTGAGCACCACGTCGGTGCCGCGCAGCGCGTCGAGCACTTCGGCCAGGCTCCCGCGCCCGGGCGCGAGCGTGGACAGCGCTGCGTTGGCCCACGTCTGCGGATCGAGCGGCATGGAGATGCTCACCGCCTCGCCGCCCTGGCGCTTGACCACGGTAAGGGTCTTGAGCAGGTCGTTGATCTGGTCTTTGCGAACCTTGATGCGCAGCATGTCGCCGTCCACGTGGCCCTGCCGTTCGAAGTAGCCGATGCCGTTGCGGTAGAGCACGACCCGGCTCAGGCCCAAGGCATCGGTGGTCGGGTACTTCGCGCCCGCGCCGGAGCAGGCGCCGGTGAGCAGGCCCAGGGAGACGGCGAGGATCGAAACGGTCTTGCGCATGGGGCACCCCTGTGTGGTGGAACCGCGGTCCCAACGCATCATACGCCACGCGAGCGCTGGTCCGGGCACCATCCACCACCCCCCGACGCGCGCGAAACGGTGGACGCGATCGGTGGCCGTGCCTAGGGTGCGACTCGTAGCAGGGGCCGCGGTCCCAACCACCGCGGCGAGGGCACATGTCCACTCCTCACCCGCTCGATGCGCCAGGCCAAGCTGTGCCCGATCCCAAGGGCGACGTGCAGCGGGTGCTCGCCAAGCTGGTCCGAGCGGTGCTGCCCGTGGGGCTGGTGCTCGGGGCGGTGGCTGGCGCCGGAGGTTCCCGTGGTGGTGATGTCGGGCCACTGGCAGGACGGCGACGCGGGGGAGCTGGTGCGCGCCCCGGGCACGGCGTTCGTGCAGAAGCCGTTCTCGTCGGCAGCGCTGGTTTACGAGCTCGGGCCGCTCCTGAAGCGCGGCGCGACACGATGATGTTGCGATCGCAGCACGGCTTGACCGGCCACCCAAGGGGGCGATGAAGGTCGGCCTTGCGTCGCGGGCGGCCCGGCCGCATGGATGGGGCATGAGCTACGGATATCCTCAGACAACACAGTACGGTGTGCCGTCGCAGGCAGCGATCGACTCGCGCGCGCGGTTCATCGTTCGCACGTACAATCACCTGTTCGTATCGCTGATTGCTTTTGCCGCCATCGAGGCGGGGCTGTTCATGTCCGGCGCGGCCGCCACGATCGCCCAGGCCATGCTCGGCAGCAGCTGGCTGCTGGTGATGGGCGCGTTCATGATCGTCAGCTGGCTGGCGAGCCGCGTGGCATACCGGTCCGCGTCGCTGCCGATGCAGTACCTGGCCCTGGCCGGCTTTGTGGTGGCGGAAGCCGTGGTGTTCGTGCCGCTGCTCTACATGGCCGAGGCCTATGCGCCGGGCGCGGTCCGGAGCGCGGCGCTGGTGTCGTTCCTGGGCTTCGCGGCGTTGACGGGCATCGGCTTTTGGACCCGCAAGGACTTCTCGTTCCTCGGCGGCCTGCTGCGTTGGGGTGCGATCGTGGCGCTGATCGCGATCGTGGCCGGCGTGGTGTTCGGCTTCGAGCTCGGCACCTTCTTCAGCGTGGCGATGGTGGGTTTTGCGGGCGCGGCGATCCTGTACGACACGTCCAACGTGCTGCACCACTTCCCGGAGGATCGCTACGTGGCAGCGGCTCTGCAACTGTTCGCGTCCGTGGCGCTGATGTTCTGGTACGTGCTGCGCCTCTTCCTCGGCTCCCGGCGGTGAGGCGCGGGAGGGAGTAGAGATCGGAGGGGGAAGGAAACGCAGAGACGCGGAGGCGCAGAGGCGCAGAGAGAAGAGAGAAGAGATAGACTCGGCCCTGGGGACTAGATGAGCTCCCAGTAGACGTCGAGATTGGTGTGGGTGGCCTTGTCGCCGGTGAGGAAGCCGGCCTTGACCTTGTCACCGATCTTGATGGGCTTGCGGTCGATCAGGTAGCCCTTCACGATGCTGCAGACGCCATCCATCTTGACGTCGATCTGGTAGTAGGGAGTCTCGATCTCGAGGCCGGTTCCGCCGCGCTCCACGTACGTGTAGGCGTAGACATAGCCCTTGGGATCCTTGACCTGTTCCCAGACCATGCGGGAGTGGCAATCGGGGCAGTCGGCGCGGGGGGGAATCCACAGTTCGCCCTTGCCGTGATAGACGGGGCACTTGGGGTTCGTGCACTTGGTGCCCAGCAGCTTGCCCTCGGTCAGGCCCTTGAAGTAGGGCGTGAGCAGGCCGTAGGTATGGTAGTGCATGCCTTCCTCGCCGAAGCGCGGAAAGTGCAGGATCCAGGCGTCGCCCTTGACGTCGATCTTGGACGGGGTGGTGTTCAGCTTGACCTTTTCGCTCATCTCACACCTCCTACCAGGCCTTCTCGAGAACCGCGCAGGTCACGTGGCTGCCCACGCCGGCATGGGAGATCGCCAGACCCCTCCTGGGGTCCTTGAGCTGCAGGCTCTTCCAGTCGGCGGGCTTCTTCTTGCCGTAGCGCTCCCACATCTTGGGGTCGCCGTGGAACTTGTCGTACTTGCCCTGCAGCTGCCAGAGCACCTCGCCAGCCTGGAAGATGCCGGTGGCGCCCACGGCGTGCATGGTGCCGAGCAATCCGCCGGACAGGTTCGCGGGGCACTTGCCCTGCTTACCGGTGTGAGGGTTGGTGTGGTAGCACTCGCCGCTCGTCACGAAGTCCTGCTCCCGGCCGTAGAGCGTCAGGCCCACGTCGCCGTAGGTCTGCAGGTCGGAGATGGTGAAGGCGTCGTGGGTCTCGACCAGGTCGAGGTCTTCCAGCGGGTTCTTGATGCCCGCCATGTTGTAGGCCCAGTACGCCGCGAAGCGCGTGGCCCCGAAGCTCTCGAAGCCCGGCCAGCGGCCGTCGTGCTTGTCCATCTCCTTCCACAGCTCTTTGTAGTCTTCCTCCGTCTCGTGGGGCAGCAGGGGAAAACGCATCGGGCGGCGGTCACCGGTGCGCAGGGTGTCGCTGCCGCCGGCGGTGAACAGCTTGACCGGCTTGTCGGTGAGCTTGTAGGCGAGCTCCTCGGAGCACAACAGCACAGAGGCCGCGCCGACGCTCATCGCGCAGCACTCGAGGAACCGCAGCGGGTCGGAGACGATGGCGCCGTTGAGCACCTCGTCGACGGTGTGCTTGCCGGCCTGATGCGCGAAGGGCGAGGAGCACGCATACCCACGGTTCTTGACCGCGATGGCGGCGCGCACCCGCTCGTCGACCTTGTACATCTCGCCGAACCGCCGGGCCATCGGCGCGTAGTAGCTGGCGTAGTTGCGGGCGAGGCGGGTTTCGAAGTCCTTGCACGCGGCGCTGGCAATGTAGTAGTTGCCGGTCCAGGTCTTGACCTCGTCCATGCGCTCCCAGCCCATGACCATGGTGCAGTCGCTGTAGCCGGAGGCGATCGTGCAGGCGCCTGACAGCAGGGTGTAGCCGCCGGTGGCGCCGCCGGTCTTCAGGCCCCAGTTCGGAAGCGGATTCAGGCCCAGGTAGTCGTGCACCTTGGCTTCGCACAGCAGCTGATCCTGGAAGTGATCGGCGAACTCGCCGTAGGTACACATGTTGATGAGGTCTTTGACCTCCAGCGGGTCCTTCTTGAGGTCGTTCTCCTCGAGCATCATCCGGAACGCCATCATGGCGAGCTCCGAAAGGTTCTTCTCGGGGTACTTCTTGCGGTAGTCGGTCGTACCGAACGCGACCATGTAGACCGGGCGAGTCCACTTGGGCACTCTGAGATTTCCGGGCGCCAGCTTGATCATGCTTCCCTCCTCATGCCTGGGATCACGCGAGCCGAAGCGAGCTCGCATTGGGGATTCGTGTTCTAGAGGAGGTCTCCCGCGAATGGAACGGCAAACTGGACAGACCTCATCACGGAGTGACGAACCAGCCGCCGTCCCTCGGCGCACGAGTGCCGCAGCAGCGAGCCGTGACCGCGGGTTGCCCCTTCTCGTATGGATCCCTGCGGCCCGGACGTGATTGAATCCCCCACGTGCGACGGACCTCACCAGCGACCCGCGACAGAGCGGTAAGACCCGCGCCCGTGCGCGTGCGGCCCCGTCGCGCGGAGCTCGAGGCCCAGCTGGCGCGTGCCCATCGAACGCTCGACGCTCTGCAGGACGTGGCGCGCGCGCTGAGCACGGCGACCGAGCTCGATCCGCTGCTCGAGCTGATCCTGGACAAGGCCAAGCAGCTCGTGGATGCGGACCGGGCCACGCTCTATCTGCTGGAGGGCGGATCGCGTTACTTGGTGTCGCGCTACGTGGTGGGCGGCCAGGTGCAGACGATCCGCGTGGAGATCGGCGAGGGCATCGCCGGCACGGTGGTGCAATCGGGCAAGGCCATCCGCGTGGCCAACGCGTACCGCGACAAGCGCTTCAGCCGGGACTGGGATACGGTCACCGGCTACCGCACCCGGTCGATCCTGGCGGTGCCCATGAAGAGCCACCAGGGTCAGACCATCGGCGTGCTGCAAGTGCTCAACAAGAACGACGGCCGCTCGTTCACGGTCGACGACCAGAGCCTGCTGAGCGCGATGGCCACGCAGGCGGGGGTCTCGATCGACAACGCGCGGCTGTACGTCTCCACCCTGCAGAAGAACGCGCAGCTGCACCAGGTCAGGCAGAAGCTAGAGCGCAAGGTGGCGGACCTGAACCTGCTGTTCGACCTGGAGAGCGCGATGGCGCGGGCCGCCACCCAGGAGCAGCTGGTGCGCGAGGTCCTCGTTCAGACCGTCAGGGCCACGCGCACCTGCATGGGCGCCGTGGTGCTCAACGACCTGCACGAGGGCCGGTCCACCGTGTTCTGCGTGCGCGAGGACCAGGCCGACGAGCTGGACGTGCAGCGCGGTGTCACGTTGGAAGGCCCGCTGGCCCGTGCAGCGCGCGACGGCGCCACGGTGCGCGTTTGGGACGACGGGCTGCCGGACACGCGGCGCAACGGCGACGGGCGGCCCGGGGTGGCGATCCCGCTGTCCGGGGAGGACGGCGCGGTCATCGGCGCGCTGGGCCTGTTCGATCGGCTCGACGGCCATCCCTTCACGGACGACGATGTGGAGTTGCTGCGGCTGGTGGCGGCAAACGCGTCGACGGCGATCAAGCTATTGCGATCGCGCGAAGCCAACCAGCGCAACGATCGCATGTCGACGATCGGCACGCTGCTGTCCGGAGTGCTGCACGATCTGAAGGGGCCGATGACGGTCATCAGCGGCTACGTGCAGCTGATGGCGATGGCCGAGGACGCGCAGCAGCGGCGCAGGTACTCGGAGCTGGTGCTCAGCCAGTTCGACCACATCACGGCCATGCAACGCGAGGTGCTGGCGTTCGCGAGGGGCGAGCGCAGCGTGTTCGTGCGACGAGTGTACCTGGCTCAGTTCTTCGACGAGCTTCGGGAGCAGATCGACAAGGAGCTGGAGGGCCGCGCGGTGAAGCTCGAGCTCGAGCTGCGCGATCGCGGAACGGCGCGCTTCGACGAGGTCAAGGTCATGCGCGCGCTGCACAACCTGGTGCGCAACGCGCTGGACGCGATGGGCGCCTCGGGCGGCGTGCTGCGCATCGCGGTCTCGCGGGAGGGCGCCGACCTGGTGATCACCGTGAGTGACACCGGACCGGGCATTCCCAAGGAGATCGAGGGGCGCCTGTTCGAGACGTTCGTGACCGCGGGCAAGCAGCAGGGCACGGGCCTTGGCCTGGCGATCGTCAAGAAGATCGCCGAGGAGCACGGCGGAAGCGTGTCGGCCAGCTCCACGCCGCTCGGGGCCATGTTCACCCTCCGGCTGCCGCAGGAGTGAGCGTTCAGGCCGCCACCATCGCGGCGCTGTGCGCCCTATTCTGATGACCCCGGAGCGGGCTGGTTAGTGCAGAGGAGCGAGGAGCAACTGCCGCACACGGCCGACGGTGTCGGCGCGCTGCCTGGCAGCGATCAGTTCGTGCCCGCAGCCGGGAGTTGCACTACGCTGCAGTCACCCTCGAGAGGCGTGGTGTGCACGCATGTCGACGGGTCGACGACCTGATCGGTCGGCTTGGCTCAGGAGGCTACGGAGCGGGCGGGCGCGAGCTGGGCCGATCGCGCCGCAGGATCTTGTCCACCGACGGCGCCGCGATCCGCTCGTAGTACGGGAAGGTGCCGATGAGCGGCCGAGCGTAGTTCTTGAACGCCACCGACACGTCGGTGTCGCCCTCGAGGAACTCGGCCGGCATCGACTTGCTGTTGCGCGCCACGGTCTCGAGCGGTGTCAGGAAGTAGTCGACCGAGTAGTCGCCCGTGCGGCGAATCGCCACCGAGCCGTCGACATTGTGCCAGACCGCGTATTGCACGGCCTTCTCGCCGACCTCGCGCGCCTCGTTGGCGTCGGCGGTCGAGACCACACCCAGGAACGAGCGCTGCAGGTAACCGAAGGTATCGGCGCGCACGCGCTTGATCTTGAGCTTGTCCTTGATGAGGTCGGCCAAGGCATCCCCCAGCGCGCCGCTGCCCGACAGCTGCACGTTGCCGTGGGAGTCGCGCTCGGCGTTTCCGCGCAGCCCCACCATGACGGGCTGCCCCGACGAGTCCACGATGCCTTCGGACGCGGCGATCACGCACCGGCCGAACTGCCGGTAGATCCGATCGACGTCGGCGAGGAACTTGTCCTGGTCGAAGACGCGCTCGGGCACGTAGATGAGATGCGGGCCGTCCTCGGGGTACTTGCGGGCGAACACCGAGGCCGCGGTCAGGAAGCCGGCGTGCCGTCCCATGACGATGCCGACGTAGACGCCGGGCAGGGCGCCGTTGTCGAGGTTGACGCCGGCAAAGGCGGCGGTGACGAACTTGGCGGCGGAGCCGTAGCCGGGGCAGTGGTCGGTGACGAGCAGGTCGTTGTCGATGGTCTTGGGGATGTGGATGACGCGGAGCTCGTAGCCGGCGCGGTTGGCGTTTTCGTTGACGATGCGGCAGGTGTCCGCGGAGTCGTTGCCTCCGCAGTAGAAGAAGTAGCGCACGCTGTGGGCCTTGAGCACGCGGAAGATCCGCTCGCAGTACTCCTCGTTGGGCTTGTCGCGCGTGGAGCCCAGACCGGCGCCGGGCGTGTTGGCGACCATTTCCAGGTTGTGGGTGGTGGCCTGCGACAGGTCGATCATGTCCTCCTTGACGATGCCGCTGACGCCGTGCAGGGCTCCGTACACATGGGTGATGTGGGGGAACTTGCGAGCCTCGAGCACCACGCCCATGACGCTCTGGTTGATGACGGCCGTGGGCCCTCCGCCCTGAGCGACGACGGCTTTTCCCTCGATCTTGCCCATTGATGCATCCTTTGGTTGGTGGCTGTGCCGGCGGCAGCGTCACGCAGATCGGCGTGACGCTCGGCCTGGTATGAATCCGGTGGGGTGATGAGAGCCAATCGGCGCCCGCGCGTCAAGCAGGGGCGCCGGGCGTGGGGAGGTGGCGGGCGAGCCGTTTGGAAGAACGCGAGACGAGGTGTGCGAAACGATCCGAGCCGGCCGGGTGTGGGGGTGGTATTGGCAACGGCGAGACCCACGGCCCGTCCCGGCTGCTGTCCGCGCTCCTGAAAGCGTTCGCCGCATTGACTTGGGGCGGTCACTGTGCATAATGCGCTCCCCCTCTTGTCAGGAAGCAATCGGCCATGCAGAGCCATCCCAAGATCAGAGCCCTCGAAGAAGCCCAGCTTCGCCCCGAAATCGCCCCGGTCCGCGTAGGCAACACCATCCGCGTGCACTACAAGATCGTCGAAGGCGAGAAGGAACGCATCCAGGTGTTCCAGGGCGTGGTGATCCGTCGCAAGCGCGCAGGCGCGCGCAGCACCTTCACCGTGCGCAAGGTCAGCTTCGGCATCGGTGTCGAGCGCGTCTTCCCGTCGCACAGCCCCTACATCGACAAGATCGAGGTCGTGTCGGAGGGTCTGGTGCGTCGCTCTCGCCTCTACTACCTGCGCGACCTGTCCGGCAAGAAGGCGCGCATCCGCGCTCGCCGCGACGAGTAGCCCGGGCGCCACGGCTTTCGGCAGAACGCTCACGGCCCAGCACTCCACCTCTCACTCCGCGGTGGAGTGAGCCTCACGCGCGACGGCGGCATACCTCCGCATCAGACTCGTGTGACTCCCGGCGCACGCGAGACCATCGTGTGTGTGCGGGCGCGAGCCGGGCTTCTCCTCATCCAGCGCTGCGGCGGCCGTGGCGAAGCAATGTCCTTCGCGAAACCGAACGCTCCACGCTATCATGCGCCCGGTCGGCACGATCATGTGTCCGATTGACGCGAGGTTCCCTGCATGAACGTATGCTGGCGATGCGGCGCTCCGGTCAATCCGAATGACAAGTTCTGCGGCGTGTGTGCGGCGCCGTTGAGCGGGCCAGGTGCTGCACAGGCTCCGGGCGCGCCTCAGGGGTTCGGAGGGCAGCAGCCAGCCGGGCCTCCTCCCGCTGCGGGACCGAGCATGGGTGCGCCTCCACAGGCTGGCCCCGGGTTCGGTGCGCCTCCACAGGCTGGCCCCGGGTTCGGTGCGCCTCCACAGGCTGGCCCCGGGTTCGGTGCGCCTCCACAGGCTGGCCCCGGGTTCGGTGCGCCTGCGGGGTTCGGCGCTCCGGCTCCCGGCCCGGCGCAGGCCTACGCACCGCAGCCTCCTCCCGCTCCGGGGCATCCCATTCCGCTGCAGGACATGAGGATTGCGGGCAGCGAAGCATTCGAGGCCACGGCGTTTTCGCCCGAGGTCGGGCAAGGGCTTCCGCCCACCGGGGCCATGAGTCCGTTTCCCGCCGCGCCAGCCGCTGCGCCGCCAGCTCCCGCGCCGTTCGGTGCTGTGCCGGCGCAGGCTGGCTTTGGCGCTCCAACGCCCCAGCCGGGGTTCGGCGGACCGTATGGTGCGCCACCGTCGCCCCCGGGATCGCCCTACGTGCAGCCCGGTGTCGACGGGATGGCGTCCACCGGACTGGGCGTCGCACCCGGTACGGCACGAGAGCTCCGCGCCTTCCTCTACAGCTTCCACAACGACGCGGGCGGCGCGTTCTGGCCCCTATATTCGGGCAATACGTCGATCGGGCGCGCCGGGTCCGGCGAACAGCTGGACATCGAGATCAACGACCCGACCACGTCCTCGCGCCACTGCGTGATGATCTCGGACGCGCCGGGGCGCATGACGATTCAGGACACGGGTTCGACGAACGGAACGTTCGTCAACGACCAGCCGATTGGATACCAGGGAACGGCGGAGCTTCGGGACGGTGACCGCATTCGTCTCGGGGGATACAACGCCGCGATCCGATTTGCGAACCGTTAGGAACCAACAGCCGGAGAGGTCGGGCCGGGGACAATCGGAGTGACTGACATGCGAAAGCGATCCCTTTTCATCGCCTTGTCGTTGCTGGTGGCGGTGCTGCTGGCGGCTGCCGGTGCGCTGGCCGCGCCGATGGCGAAGATACTTCGGATCGACCCGCGCGCGAGCCTGACCGAAGGCGGGCCGGTGCTCACGGTCGTGGTCGACCTGGTGCAGAGCAAGCGAGTCTCCGAGGCCACGGCGGAGTGCGAGACGCTTTCGGGAGACGCCCGATGGGACTGTCAGGCGAACGCGTTGGAGAAGCCCAAGGCGCTGTTCACGCCGTTCCCGTACCCGGAGAAGAACGGCAACTTCCTGGTGACGGTGGACGGTTCGGCGTACCCGACGCAGTTCGTGTCTGCTGCGAAGTGGGGAGACAGCCTCAAGCAGCCGGACGTGGGAACCGCGTGGCTCATCATGGTCGACGCTGGCGGATCGATGGGCAACCGCCTGGCCGAAGCCAAGGAGCTCGCCAAGGCGTTCGTCAACTCGATGACGCAGTGGGACATCGTCGACATCATGGCGTTCGACGGCCACCAGGTGGTCAAGGACTCCAAGTGGCTGACCGCGGCGCAGCGCGGCCAGGCGTCGTCGTTCGTCGACTCGATTCCGCTGTACGGGTCATGGGGGCGCACGCGGCCGCTCAACAACATCATTCGCTCGGGCGTCACGGACGGCTTCAACACGTTGGGCAACATCGGCTCGACGATCCAGGTGCCGTTGCACCAGGCGCTCGTGGTGTTGTCGGACGGTTCGGCGGGGACCGATCCGTTGTCGACCGAGGCCGGCGCGTTGACGTTGCAGCAGTACCTGTCGAAGGGCCGGTTCCCGGAGGACAACACCGCGCTGCCGAAGACGCCGCTGCCGGTCATCTCGATCTACATGCCGCGCACGCAGATCGAGGAGCTGTCGCAGAACTCCGAAGGGTTCATGCGCGCGTTGGCGAACCCGGACTACGGTGGCTTCTACACGGTCGTGCGGCAGGGGCAGGCGGGGCGCGGCGCCAGGATCGTCGGGGCGGTGCGCGACCGGTTCAACGCGATGTACATCCTCAAGTTCCGCGTCTCGTGCATCGCTCCCAACGTCCAGCAGACCTTCCAGCTGGTGTTCGCGAACACGCAGCCGCTGATCGGGGGCGACGCCACGTTCAAGGACGTGCCGGTGGGCATCGACCCGACGACATGGCCGCTGGACGTCAACGTGGACTACACGGTGCAGATGGCGAAGAAGAACCCGGTGACGCCGGGTGGCACCTTCAAAGTGTACGGCAACTTCTGCTGGGGCGGGGACAAGTCCCGGGCCGAGGTGTACTTCCTGCCGAAGAACCAGCCCGCGCCCCAGACGGTGGCGGGCGGTGATATCGAGTCGGCCAAGCGCGCGCAGCAGCAACTCATTGCGATGAACATGCGTGGCTCGTCGGTGGAGGCGTCGGACACGTTCGTGGAGTTCACCGCGCCGGACAGCGACAGCATCCTGCTCGGCACCGGGGACAAGGCGCAGGTGCGTCTCATCGTGTATGACAACAAGGCCAAGCGCACGAGCCCGGCGGACGCCGCGCACATCCTCACGCTGGCCGGAGCGCAGAAGGGCTTCCCGATCATGTGGGTGGCGGGTGGCGCGTTCGCGTTCCTGATCGTGCTGCTGCTGGTCATTGCGATCGCGCGCGGGGGTGGAGGCAAGCGTGCGCGAGCGGCTGCGGTGCCGCCGCCGGCGCCGGTCATGGCTGGCCAGCCGTACCCGGGAGCGCCCGGAGCAAGTCCCTACGGAGGCGCGCCGTCGCCTCAGCCCTACGGGGCACCGTCACCTCAGCCCTACGGGGCACCGCCCGCCGCGCAGCCGCAGGTTTACGGAGCACCCTCGCCGCAGCAGCCGATGTCGCCACCGGCAGCCGCGCCGCAAGCCCAGCCGGGCGGTGACTTCATGTACGGGGGCAAGCCCGCGCAGTACGGGCTGACCGGTGCGCAGCCCTCGCCCTTGGCCGCGCCGCCCAATCCGTATGGCGCGCCCCAGCCGGCGGCAGGAGCTGCGGTCCGCGCCGTGATCTCGGGCGCGGCGGGAACCTATCCGATTGCTCCCGGCCAGGAGCTCGGTGTCGGACGGGACTCGGCCCGCTGTCAGGTGATCCTGCAGGAACCCCGCGTGTCGGCCTACCACGCTGTCGTGCGCTTCGACGGCTCGCAGATCTACCTGCGTGACGAAGGGAGCAACAACGGCACGTTCCTCAACGGCAACCGGCTCGCCGCCGGTGTGATGACGCCGGTCCCACCCGGCTCGATGATCCGTTTCGGACCCGTCGAGTTTGTCGCTCGACTGGAGTAGCCTCTGCGGGCAATGCCTGAGCCTGCGACCTCGTCTGGCCGGGTCGTCATGGAAGTCGCTCATCGAAGCGACCCCGGGCGGGATCCCGACAAGCAGATCAACGAAGACGCGTGTGCCTACGCGCAGGTCGCGGTCGGCCACTTGCTGGTCGTGTGCGACGGCATGGGCGGGCACATGTCGGGCAAGGAGGCCAGCACGCGTGCGGTGCACACGATCCTGCACGACATGGCGCAAGCGCAACCCGGCGCGAGCTCTGCGTGCCTGGCGCTCAAGGCGTCCATCGAGCATGCGGGCCGAGTGGTTTACGATTTGGGGGGAGCCGGGCAGAACATGCTGCGGCCCGGATCGACCTGCGTGTCGGTCTTGCTGCATGCGGACGGTGCTGACACGGCGCACGTAGGGGACAGCCGCGCCTACCTTCTACGGGCCAACCAGATCCACAGCATCACGCGCGACCACTCGATGGTCCGGCAGATGGTCGATGCGGGCGTCCTGTCGCCCGAGGAAGCCATGCACCATCCGGACGCCAACAAGATCACGCGCGCCCTGGGCATGCATCCCTCCGTCGAGGTCGAGGTGCGTCCGTCGCCGTTGCCGATCGAGCGCAACGACATCTTCCTGTTGGCCTCGGACGGGCTGACCGACCTGGTGTTGCCGAACGAGATGCTGGCGGTCGTTTTGCAGGCCTTGCCTCGGGGCGGGCTCGAGCTGGCGTGCGAGCAGTTGGTGGCGTTGGCGAACCATCGCGGGGGGCACGACAACATCACGGTGGTGCTTGGCCGGGTGGTGGATGCGCCGGAGATGCGTGCGGCTCCGCAGACGGTTCCGGGCGCACCGGAGGGCGTGGGGCTCGTTCCACCGATGACGATGCCGGACATGCGGGCCCTGGGCGACGGGGCTGCGGGCCCTCCCCAGGGAGGCGGTCTGGCGAGAACGGTGGTCGACGACTCGGCTGCTGTGCCCATGCCCAGCGCTCCCACGCCGGCGACCGATGCCCGGGTGGATGCAGCGAAGTCTGCAGAGCGTGATGCGGCTGCCGCAAGCGACGAGGAAGGTGACGACGACTCCGGGCGCAGGCGCGTGCTGTGGATTTCCGTCGGCGCCACGCTCGTGCTGCTCGGGCTGATCCTCGTGATCGCTTCCATCTGGTGGGCGCTGGCTGCAGGTGCTTCGGTCGACGGGCTCCGGTCCCCGCCGTGCTCCTATGCGTCGAAGATGTTGCCGGCCCTCGATTTCTCCCGCTTCGCAACCAACCGGTCCGTCCGCACGTCGGCGGGCTGTCTTCCCACGTGACGAGTCCACTCATGATTCCAGGCTTCGGCAAGCAGACGATCGTAGTTGGCAGCGCACCGGGCTGCGACATTGTCCTGACCGGTCCGGGCGTCGCGCCGGAGCACGCGCGCATCGTGTTCCAGAGCGGGCAGTTGGTGTTCGTGGACGGCGGGGCGGGACCGTCGTTCGCGGGCGGGCAGCCGGTTCCGCCGCAGGGCAGCGTGCCGTTCGATCTGCGCACGCCCTTCACCTGCGGGCAGGTGCCGGTGCCGCTCAACCACCCGGCCATCGCGTTGATGCTCATGGACCGCGGTGCGGTGTCGGCGCCGCCGGGCCAGCTGATCATCGGCCGCGATCCGGCCAAGGCCACGGTCGCGATCCGCCACGCGTCGGTCTCGTCGCGTCACGCCACGGTGATGCTCGATCGGATGATGGTGGTGGATGACAGCTCGACGAGCGGAACGTACCTGGGCACGGGGCGTGTGCAGCCCGGGGTGCCGACGCCGCTCGATCCGAACGGGATCGTGGCGTTCGGTCCGGTGGTGGTGCCGGTGCCGTTGCTGTCGCAGCTGGCGCAGTTGCTGGCGGGCGGACAGCCGGCGCAGCCGCAACCGGCCGCTGCCGTGCCGCAACCCTCGGCGGTGATGGCCCAGCCGCCGTCGCCCGCCGCGCCGATCCTCACGCCCGCGCAGCCGTCGTCGGGCAACAACTTCGCGCCATCGGGAGGCAAGAAGCACCGCACGGTGCTGGGCAACATCGATCTAAGCAAGCCGTTCCTGACCATCGGCCGCACGCCGGACAACGACCTGGTCGTGCCGCACCCGCAGGTGTCGAGTCGCCACGCGGTGTTGATCCGGGAAGGGACGAACCTGTTCATCGAGGACAGGGGCAGTGCGAACGGCACGTTCGTGCGAGGCCAGCGTGTGCCGCCGGGGCATCGCGTTCCGGTGCAACACGGCGAGAAGATCTACATCGGCCCGATGCCGGTGCAGGTCCACATGCCCGGCGGAGAGGGCGCCGGTCAGCTGATCGTTCCCGACGTCAGCCAGTGGCAGGGCCGTCCGCTCTACGAGATCGAGGCGTGGGAGCTGTACCTGGAAGTGCCCGATCGCGACAACCCGTCGGCCCAGAAGGTGCTGCTGGACAAGATCAGCTTCAAGGCGCTACCGGGCGACATGATCGCGCTGATGGGGCCGTCGGGGGCAGGCAAGACCACGCTGTTGCTGGCGCTCAACGGGTATCTGCCACCGAGCTCGGGGCTGGTGCGGATCAACGGCGAGAACCTGTACGCGATCTACGACAACCTGCGCGGCTCCATCGGCTACGTGCCGCAAGACGACATCGTGCACCCGGAGCTGACGGTGTTTGAGGCGGTGCGCTACTCGGCGAAGTTCAGGCTGCCGCCGGACTACTCGGATGACGAGATCGATCGGCGGGTGGATGCGACGCTGGCGCAGCTGGGGCTCGAGGGCGTGCGCAATCTGCAGATCGGCAAGCCGGAGAAGAAGGTCTTGTCGGGTGGTCAGCGCAAGCGCGTGAACATCGCGCTGGAGCTGGTGACGGACCCGGTGATCCTGTTCCTCGATGAGCCGACGAGCGGTCTGGCGGCGGACGACACGACGGGGCTGATCAACCTGTTGCACGATCTCGCCAAGGCGACGGGCAAGACGATCATCATGACGATCCACCAGCCCGCCAAGGACGAGTTCGAGAAATTCAACCTGGCGTTGATCATGGGATATGGCGGCGTACCGATGTTCTTCGGGCCGACGTCGCCGGATGCGTACAAGTTCTTCGGCTCGTACCTGGAGCGGATCGGCAAGCCGAACACGATCGACAACCCGCGCGACATGTTCGACGTGCTCAACCAGCGCGAGCAGCCCATTTTCGAGCAGATGAGGGCGCAGAACCCGGGCACGCAGCGGGGGGCTGCGAGAAACTACGCGGCCAAGCAGTGGGAGGCCGAGTACCGGGCGAGCCCGGTGTTCCAGAAGATGTACGCGCCGCCGAGGGCGGTGGGAGCCGGGGCTGGGCAAGGCTATATTCCGCCGAGCGCGCCCAAGACGACCGGTCAGCTGGGGCTGCTGTTCTCGCGGTACGTCAAGATCAAGTTCCGGGACGTGAGCGGTACGGCGATCATGTTCGCCCAAGCGCCCATCATTGGAGTGCTGCTGGCGCTGGTGTTTGGAGGCCAGAAGGCGGCGATCCCGTACTGGTGCCTGGGCGCCCTGCAGGAGCTGGCGAGAAAGGGCGGAGGGCAAGGCACCGGCGACCTGCTCTCGAACATGGCCACCACGCGAGACAACTCCGGCGCGGCCTTCTTCCTGGTGGTGGCCGCCGTGTGGTTCGGCACCTCCAACGCGGCCCGCGAGATCGTCAGCGAGCGCGCGATCTACCTGCGCGAGCGCATGGTCAACCTCAAGCTGTTCAACTACGTCTTCTCCAAGTATCTGCTGTTGTCGATCTTCGCCGCGGTGCAGTGCGGTGTCCTGCTCGTCATCGTCTTCTTCTCCCTGGGATTCAACGGGGGGATCTCCGCCTTCGGCATCGAGTTCGCCAACCTCGTCGCCGTCTCGCTCGTGTCGACCGCCCTGGGTCTGCTGTTGTCGACCATGGTGACCTCGAGCGAGGCCGCGATGGCGCTCACGCCCATTGCCCTGATTCCGCAGGTCGTGCTGGGCGGCATGATGGTGCCGATGACGACCAACTCGCTGCTCAAGTGGCCGATGCTCATCGTCCCGGCGCGCTGGGGATTCCAGGGCGTCATCGCGCAGGAGCGCATGGCCATCGCGAAGGACCCGGCCTGGGTGATCAACCTGAACAAGCCCGACCTGACGAGCCCCGCGGACTTCGTGGACGCGGGCAAGTTCAAGTGCGCGACGGCGCAGATCGCGAGCGACACATTCAACGGTGCGTGGGGCTTCACCAACTACGACCAGGCGTGGCTGCCGTTCGCGGTCATGGCGGCGATGACGATCGGGACCATCATCGCGCTGTTCGTGATTCTGAAGCGGCGCGATCCGGTCTAGATCGGCAGAAGGCGCCTCGCAGAGGCGGAGATGCCAAGGGGATGAGCCTGGGCGCCCGGCGATTGGCGCGCCCCGTCGAACGTGGCAGTCTCGCCGCATGCCGAAGCCGGATGCCCACGAAGAATACGATCGGGCTCGTCTCGACGCGCTGATGGTCGACTCCGTGCAGGGGTTCACGCGCTATTGTGGATTCACCCCTACGCGGCTGGAGCCTGGCCGCTGCGTGGCGCGCATCGAGGTGCGTGCCCACCACCTGCAGCAGGATGGCTACGTGCACGCAGGCGTGATCGCGACGCTGGCGGATCACACGGCGGGATATGCGGCATATTCGTTGGCGCCCGAGGGCGGCCGCGTCCTGTCCGTGGAATTCAAGATCAACCTCCTGGCCCCCGGCGACGCGACAGGGCTCGAGTGCCGGGCCAAGGTGATCAAACCCGGAAGGCGGATCATGGTGGTGGAGTCGGACGTGTTCGGCCAGACGGCAGACGACGAGAAGCTGATCGCCAAGGCGCTCCTGACGATGGCCGTCGTGCCGTCGGACAAGCTCAGGCCTGCGGTCAACACGCCTCGCTCTTGACGGTACGGCGGGTCCGATGAGGACATGGACGTAGCCGGCGTGCCGCAGGTTGGGCATCGGCTGGCGTGGTGATCATCCTTTACCGGACGGGCGAGGGCGTGAGGGCCCGGCGGCAGGCGCTCCCAGAACCTCGAGGAGCGCGTCGCGAAGGGCTGCCACGCGGCGCGGTACCAGACGGGCCGACGGATACACCAGGTGCAGCGGGTCACCGTGGCGCACGTGAGAGGGCAGCACGCGCACGAGGCGTCCGGGCTTGCGTTCCGTTCTGCACAGGAACGAAGGCAGCAGTCCGATACCGGCTCCGGACAACACCGCGCCGCGCAGGAACACGAAGTCGTCCGCGCCAATCTGGCCGCTGACCTCGACGCTCTCGTCGCCCTTGGGGCCCGAGAGCACCCATGTGGTCGTGCCGCGCACGGGCCGGAACAAGACACACTCGTGCTTTGCGAGGTCCGCGACCTTGTGTGGAGTGCCGCGCCGTCGCAGGTAGTCCTGCGAGGCGTACAGCTCCATGTTCCAGGCCGGCAGGTTGCGCGCCACGAGCGAGGTGTCGCGCAAGCGTCCTGCCCGCAGCGCGAGGTCGAATCCTTCGTGGACCATGTCGACCAACCGGGGGGTCAACGCCACGTCGACCTGCACGCCGGGATGCTCCTGCACGAAGCGCGAGATGACGGGCTGCAGCAGCCACACGCCGATGTCGACGGGTGCGGTGATACGAATCGGCCCCCGCAGCGCGCCCTGCATTTCGGTCACCGCGGCGGCAGCCTGGTCCAGCTCCGCCATGCCGCGCGAGGCCCGCTCGTAGAACGCCTCGCCGGCCTCGGTGAGCCGCAACCGGCGGGTCGATCGCTGCAGCAGGCGCACGCCCAGCTCGTCTTCCAACAGCGCGACCGCGCGGCTGACCGACGACTTGGGCAAGCCCAACGAGCGGGCCGCGGCGGTGAAGCCCTGCCGGTCCACCACCCGCAGGAATATCGACGCTCGGTTCAGGTCCATTGTTCGCTTCCGACGAACGGTGAGTCCAGCTATCGCATACTTGCGCCGGGGCGCGCAACAACCCACGTTTCGGGTTGATCGCAACAATGATGTTCACCGGTGGGAGACAACGAACATGATGACCCAGACCTCTCGGACGACACCCTCCGCGCCTGCTGACAAGCCGGCTCTCTCCAAGGCGGTTCGATATGCCCTCGACGGCGCTCATACCCATGTCGGCTTTTCCGTCCGGCACCTGATGATCTCGAACGTTCGGGGCGAGTTCCGCACGGTCAGCGGCGAGGCGAGCTTCGCGCCGGACCGGCCCCAGGACACGACCTTGTCGGTCAGCATCGACGTAGCATCGATTCACACGGGCGAGGAGCAGCGCGACGCGCACCTGCGCAGCGCGGACTTTTTCGACGCGGAGAAGTTCCCGACCCTCACGTTCGTCTCCAAGGGCGTGCGGCCGAGGGACGACGGCCTCGATGTGGAAGGGGAGTTGACGATCCACGGAACCACACGGCCGGTGACGCTGGCCGTCGAGGAGCTCACGCCCGAGCGCACGGATCCCTGGGGCAACAAGCGCATCGGTGCGACGGCGCGGACCAAGATCCGCCGGTCGGACTTCGGGATGACGTGGAATGCGGCGATCGAAGCGGGCGGCGTGCTGGTGGGCGACGACGTGAAGATCGAGATCGAGGCGGAGCTCATTCGCAAGGACTGAGAGCACCTGGCGGTCCGAGCGGAAGGCATCCCGACGGCGTGACGACTCCCCGATAGCACTCGCGCTACGCGCGACGGCCGAACGCGACTGGTGCTCACCTCGATCCCCCGCAGCGGCCTGAAAGCGTCGCATCAAGCCAAACAACGACGCATGCGGAGAACGGTATTCCGCCTGTCTCGACGGACTCGGGCCGGGGCAGAGCGGCCGCCGCGGCGGGGGCACCGCGGTTTCGCGCAACCGGCCGGTCAATCCTCGTTGGCATCGAGCTTGGACGGCTCGACCTTGACGCGGCTGAAGCGGCGAATCTCCACTTGCCCGGACGGTGCGCCGCGAGGCTTGCTGACGTCGGCGACCTTGCAGACGTGGACTTCGACCTTGGGCGCGCCTCTGGCTTTGGAATACCATGCAGCCAGCTGCGCCGCCTTGGCCACCGTCTCGCGCGGAACCTCGCCGCCGTCCGGGTTGCGCACCACCACGTGGCTGCCCGGCGTTCCGCCCCCCACGTGCAGCCACAGGTCCTGCTTGTCGGCCACGCGGAATGTCAGATAGTCATTGTCCTCGTCCGCTCGTCCCACCAGCACCTCGTAGCCGTCCACATTCACCGTACGATAGGGGCGTCCCTTGCTGCTCATGACCGAGCCAGCGTGCCGCCTCGTTGCTCGGCCGGCAAGTGCCGTCGTCGCTCACGGGCGGCGGGCTGGTCGTTGGCGGGCCCGGCAGCTCCCGCCCAGGGTTCGGGGGGATCGCACTTGACCGGAATCACCCGCACAAACGTGCTTCCCCGCTGCCCGGGGTGGCCCCGGCGCCCATCTTTGCTATAGGAGTCGCCATGACTTCGCTGCTTCGTTTCTCGCTGGTGTCGCTCGCGGCGACCTCCTGCGCGCTCGGCGCGGTCGCGTGCAAGTCCAATGCGTCGTCTCCCGCTCCCGAGGCGGCCTCGTCGAGTCCCTTGCGCCTCGAGGCGGACAAACGACCGCGAATGCGCTTGCTGCCGGGCCTCAAGGAGCAACGCCCCAAGCCCATGCCTCTGGCCTCCGCCCTCCCCATTCCCGCGGCCAGCGTCGACCAGGCGGTCAACCCGCGCAACCTGCCCGCCTATTCGGGACCGACGGGCGTGGTCGAAGGCGTGGTCCGGTTCAAGGGAGAGAAGCCGCAGAATGTGGCGCTCCAGCTACCGGACGCTTGCAGCGGAGCGGCTGCCATGTACGGCAGCTCGTTCCGCGAAGGCCCGGGACGCACCGCGGCCGACGTGCTCGTGGCGGTCACCGACTACGATGCCTACGTGCCTGCACCGGGGCCGAACGTGCGCGTGAGCGTGAACAACTGCGCCTACGATCGCCGTACCATCGCCATGACCTTCGGCCAGCGTCTCGAAGTTCTGAACGACGACTCGAAGAACAGCTACGTCCCGATGCTCATCGGCGACACCGCTCCGGCCCACATGGTGGCCGTTCCCCACGGCGATCCGATCAAGCTCTACCCCGAGCGCGTGGGTCACTACCTGCTCGAGGACGAGATGAACCGGCCTTGGATGAAGGCCGACGTCTACGTGGTCAAGTACGCCACGTTCGCCGTCACGGGCATGGACGGGGTCTTCCGGATCGAGGGCATTCCTGTCGGCAAGGTGAAAGTCACGGCCGACGTTCCGTGGATCGTGCCGGGCATCGAGCATACGGTCGAGGCCACGGTCGAGGCGGGAAAGACCACGAAGCTCGACTTCACGCTCGACGTGCAGAAGTCGCCGGCACCTGCGGGCAGCGCGAGCGCGGCGCCGTCCTCCTCGGTCAAGTAGGTCTTGGGCCGCAAGCCGGGCCGCGGACTGCAATACCGCGAACGCCTCCGCGACGAGGTTGGACGCATGGAGCGGAGCACGGCCCATCGTGTCGCTCTGGCCTGCGCCGCGCCCTATCGCGTGGCGATGAGCTCGCTGGGCCTTCAAACCATCTACCGCGTGATCCAGCAGAGTGACGACCTGTCATGCGAGCGCGTGTTCCTGCCCGACGAGCCGTTGGGCTGGGACCAGGGCGACGTGCCCACTTCCTGCGAGTCCGGCAGGGCGCTGGGCGAGTTTGAGGTCATCGCCTTCTCGGTCAGCTGGGAGCTCGAGCTCATCGAGTTGGTGCGCATGCTGCAACGCGCAGGCATCCCGCCCTTGCGCCGCGATCGGGCCGACCACCACCCGCTGCTGATCGCCGGCGGACCCCTGACCTTCTCCAACCCACGCCCGCTGCTGCCCTTTGTCGATGCCGTGGTGCTCGGCGAGGCCGATACCCTGGCCGTCGATGTGCTCACCCGGCTGTTCGACGACGCGCCGCGTGCGTCGATTCTCGAGCGCATCGCGGGCATGCAGAACGTGATCGTCCCGGCGGTCGACCCGGCCAGCCGCGCCACGCCTTGCCACTGCGATGCGTCGCTGCTGCCCGCATGGGGGCCGATTCGCACGCCGCACACCGAGCTTCGGGACATGTTCCTGGTCGAGGCCGTGCGAGGCTGCTCTCGGAGCTGCCACTACTGCGTGATGCGCCGCGGTCCCGGCGCGGGCATGCGCGTAGTGCCTGAAGATCGCCTCCTCGCCACCATCCCGCAGGACGCCTCGCGGGTCGGCCTGGTGGGCGCGTCGGTCACGGACCACCCGCGCATCGAGCAGATCGTGCGGGCCTTGGCAGCTCGCGGCGCGAGCGTGGGACTGTCGAGCCTGCGCGCGGACAGGCTGCGTCCGGGCTTGGTCGACGCGCTGCGCCAGGGCGGCTATCGCACGCTGACGACCGCGATGGACGGCGCGAGCGAGCGGCTGCGCGACTCGGTCGAGCGCCACACCAGCGAGGTGCATCTGCGCGAAGCGGCCAGGCTGTGCCGCGAGCACGGCATCGAGCGGCTCAAGCTGTACGTGATGGTGGGGCTGCCTACCGAGCAGCAGCAGGACATCGACGAGTGCGCGGCCCTGGTGCGCGAGCTGTCGCGCGTGGTGCCGGTGTCGCTGGGCATTTCGCCCTTCTGCGCCAAGCGCAACACGCCGCTGGACGGAGCGGCGTTCGCCGGTCTGAAGGTGATCGACGAGCGCCTCGATCGGTTGCGGAAGAAGCTGGCCGGGGCGGCGGAAGTGCGCGCGACCAGCGCGCGCTGGGCCTGGGTGGAGCACGTCCTCGCGCAAGGTGACGAACCCGAGGGCATGGCGGTTGTCCAGGCGGCGCAGAACGGCGGCGGCTTCAGCGCGTTTCGCAAGGCGTTCGCCGCGCTCGGGCACGAGCCCGGCTGATCGCGTCCGGCACAACCCACGCAACGCGCACCCGGTGCCGGCCGATACCCGCGTATGCGCGCCGTCGTGCTCAACTCGGTCCAGTCCAAGCGCCTCGTTGGCAGCGACCCCTGGCTTCGAGCGACCATCCGGGCCGTCGATCACCTAGCCTCGTGCGGGCACTGCATCGTGGCCTCGGTGGGGACGTCGACCTGGGAGGTCGTGCTCTGGCGCGCTGCGCTGCGCGGTGCGCCCGTCGAGTTGATCTGTCCCCTGGCGCGTGGCCGGGACGAGGGCGAGGCCCGCGAGACCATCGCGTCCGACTTCGGCGTGGCGCCGTGGCAAGCGCACTGGACGTTCCTGCGTAGCGCCCGCTCGTCGGGCCGCTGCAAGGACACGTGGGCCGGGCGCGACGAGCTGGCCTGGCGCATGGCCGAGCTGGTGGTGCCGGTGTCGGTGCGTCCGGGCGGAAGATGGCAGAGCCTGCTGGCGAATCGATCGTGCCCGGTGCGGATCGAGCCGCAGTGGCAGGTGCCTTGGGTGAGGAAGGGTGCCGGCGTGCGCTGGGACGGCGTGCAACTCGAGGGATGGCCCGAGGGATTCGATTCGTCGGGCGGCGCGCTCATCCACTTTACGCGCTGCGGCAGCGGACCCTGGCCGGGCGAGCGCGCCGCGGACTTTTACGCGGCGGTGGCGCGAGGCGGTGACAACGAGGTACACGACGCCTGGCACACGTTGGAGCGCATGCTGAAAGAGTCGCGTATTCGCGGTTCGTCGCGGCATATTCGCGGACAGGCCGACGCGGTGTGCTTTACGGCCATGCCGCTGCGCGAGACAACATCGCTGTTTCGATGGAGGCGCCGCTATGCGAGGCCGTCGTTTGAGCCGTTTGGCGTGGCGCTGTCGATGGGCGCGGCGATTCGGCTCGGAGCCAAGCCCGTGCGATACGACCGGGGCGGTGCTGGGGCCGAACGCGAGCCGGGCTCGCTGTGGCGGCAGGGCGCGGGCAAAAACGAGACTTGGCTGCATGAGCAGGAATGGAGGGTGGCGGGCGACGTGGATCTGGGCCAGCTAGCACGCCATGAAGCGGCGTTGATCGTACCGACGCAGGCGCACGCGGAGCAGGCGCGGGAATGGTGCCGTTTCCCCGTGCTCGCGGGGCGCGGCTCGTGCTGGTCAGGTGCTCGAAGCCGTGATGCGACCCGCCCATCCGCTCATGCATCCAACCTGGCGTGAGCTTCAAGCAAGACCTCATCAAGATCGTTGAGCAGGGAAATCTCGACGAGATCGCCGCGCTGGCCGAGGAGTCGTCGTCGGTGCCGACCGTGCTGATGTCGCGGCTGTTTGCGGCCGAAGCGCGGACACGATGGAGAGCGGCGGACGCGATGGGACGGGCCTGCGAGGTCATAGGCAGGCGTGATCCGTCGAAGGTCAGGCACGTGCTGCAGCGGCTGGTGTGGGCGCTCAATGACGAGTCGGGCACGACGGGGTGGGGTGTGCCGCAGGCGATCGGGGAAGTGATTCGGTCGGACGTCGGGTTGGCGCGGGAATTCGCGCCGTTGTTGGTGGCGTACTTGGAGCACGAGGATGTGGCGGTGGGCACGGACGTGCTGGTGCACGGGGTGATTTACGCGTTGGGGCGGATCGGGGAACGATGGCCGGAGGTGGTGCGGGACGGGATCCCGGCGATGCGGGCGAGGCTTGGGGACGGGGACGCGACGACGCGGGGGCTGGCGGCGTGGGCGTTGGGACGAGCTGGGGCGCGGGACGCTCGGGCGCAGGTGGAGGCATTGAGCGGGGACGGGGCGCAGGCGGAGCGATACGAGGGTGGGGAGCTGGTCCGAGCGGAGGTGGGGGTGATGGCGCGGGAGGCGCTGGCGGGGCTGCGGGGGTAGGGCAGCGCTGGAAAAGCCGCTGAAAGCGGGGCTGGGAAGAGATTCTCGGCCCCGCGATTTTTTTGTCGCAACGCCGGGGGGTGGGGGGCCGAGGGGAGGGGTGAGCAAAGGACGTGCGCCCGGGTGGTGGACGAGGCGCGAGGCATTCAGGAGGTGCGTTCCCATGAGTTTCATTCAGTCACATCCCGTCGACGGCGATCCGCGACTGGCCACGAGCAATGATGACAAGCACGCACTCGAGACTATCGAGGCGGAGTTGGCCGCCCAGAATCAAGCCCTGGAGCGCTATTCGAAATCACTGAAGGGAGTTGCTCCCATCGAGTTAGGCGTTCCGGATTCGTTTTTCCGGGAGCTGGCAGAGGTCTGTCGGTTCAGGCCTGCCGCAGGACACACCGGGCTTCAGTCCGTTCGCTGCTAAATGACGCAAGTCGAAAGCAAAGGAGACTCCCATGACCTCAATCAACTACAGCCAGGCGAATGTCAATCCCCAAGTGATCCTGGCGCCCTACCAGTTCGCGAATGCCTCGGTCGTGACCGCGTCGGGCAGCTCCGGTCTCGTCAACGACGGGGTGACCAATCTTACGGCAGAGGCTCTGTTGTGTTACTGCCAGGCCCAGCTGAACAGCCTCGACGCGGAGATCAGCGACTTCATGGATCGGCAGAAGGCGGCCCTGCGCGAGAAAGAGCTCCTCCGCGATATCGAGAGTCACATGACACAGAATGACTTCTCGAATCCTTCGTGGGATCGCCTCGCGGCTGCCTTCGACGCCGCGATTCAGGAACTCGCGGCGAAAGACCCCGCGCTTGCCGCGCAGCTGCAGGGTCAGAAGGACCAGATCTGGGCGAAGTACTACGACAAGCCGCAGCCCACCGCCGAAGGCTGGAAGATTGATGTCGACAGTCTCCGCGCACTGCTCGACAACGTCAAGGACAACGCCGAGTTGGAGATGATCAAGGTGCAGTCGCTCATGTCCGCGCGCCAGACGGCGGTTCAGCTCACCACCGGCATGATGGCGAAGTTCGACCAGACCATTCAGTCGATCGTGAAGAACATCTAACGGGGACGAAGAAATGAACACGCAATGGGTCCAAGACGTGATGAACACCGACGAAGAACGTCGGGCGCGGGCAGCAGACCTGCTCTACGCGCAGGGACTGCAGATGCATGGCGAGGAACGCTACGCGGACGCTGCGGCGGTATTCCGACTGATGCTGCGGGTCGCCCCTACGGATGAGAGAGGCTGGGTGGCCCTGGGCGACTGTCACCAGCGTGTGGGCCAGAATCAGGTAGCGCTCGAGCTCTACGGAGCTGGAATGATCGCCGCAGAGCCCGCGCCTTTGTGCGCGATAGCGCGCT
>JAJZQG010000387.1 GCA_021847645.1 Myxococcales bacterium | reverse complement strand
CACCCGTCCCCGGGCTCGGTGCCGCCGTCGTCGCATTCCTCGCCGGGGTCGACGATCGCATCCCCGCAGACAATGTCGCGAGAGTGCACCGACAGCTGGAACGAGCCGGTCTCCGTAGCGCCGGTGCCGTCGACGACCAAGTACACGGTCACGCCTTGCTGTGCGGGTAGGACGATCCGTTCGACACCGTCCGGCCCGGCAGCGCGGTTGCTGCACGCCAGCTCGGACGCGGCGTCCGCGCAAGATTGCCGGGCTGCGAGCACCAGGTCCGCCGCGGCGGATGTGAGCACGGCCTCCAAGGCTCCCGAGCGAGCGGGCCTGACCGCGAAGATCAAGTCCCCCGCGCCGCCAGCCGTGGCACAGGAGGTCAACGCGCTATCCGCGTGCTCGCGCGTGTCTCCTTGCAGATCAAAAGGCTCCGGCAGCTCGATCGGTTGGGCGCATGCGTTCGCGCACAATGCCGCGCAATCGTCGTCCGCGCAATCGATGTCTCCGTCTCCGTCGTTGTCCAAACCGTCGTAGCAGCGCTCTACGCCCGTGCATGCCGTGGTGTCCAGGGAGCAGTCGACGCAGGAAAGCAGGCCTTCGTCGAAGCCGATCGATGCGCACGTCTTGCCGCCGAGGTCCGAGCCGTCGCAAGCCTCGTTGCCCTCGATGAGATTGTTGCCGCAGACCTCCGGACTCTGGCTGGCCGCGCCTCCTTGCTCCTGGCCGGAGGCTCCCGCCTGGCCGCCCGTCGCGCTCCCGCTCGAGCCGCCGTTCCCCGCCGCGCCACCGACCTTGAACACGCCGTCCGTCGCCTTGGGTCGGCCACGATCGCTCGAGCAAGCGAGCACAAGGAGCGCCACGCAAGACAATATCGGGCCAACGCGCAACACAGGCGACAGCGGCGTGGAACCCGCCGTCCGCGTGCGGACGGTCGCTCGAAGCGGGGATCTGTTCGAGAAGGGCTTCATTCCGTGGGTGGACATGAGTAGGTGAGCTGCCAATTGTTGACGGTGGGAGTGCTGGTTGCGGCAGTGGAAGGAATCAACGTCACATTGAGCTCCAGCACCGAGCCGAACACGTCGGGGGCTCCGAGCGCCGTGAACAGGTCGACCGGACAGCCGGCCACGCCGGTCATCGGACATACCTGCGTATCGGGTGACGCTTGCGCCGTCGCCACGGGCTGGACGTCGCCGGCGAGCAGGGCGGCGGAATCCGCTGTTCGCACGCCGAACTCCACACGGGAATCGCCTGGTGTGGAGGTGTCGTAAGCGAGGTATCCCCATTGCACGTGCGTGCCAGGCGGACAAGAGCCTTCGTAGAGTTGGGTGACGGACGTGGGCTCATAGGTAACGGGGCACCCCAGATGCACCTCGACCCGGCCCGCCGGGTCGGCTTGCGCCGTGGCGCAGGTGTCGGGGCACAGCACGATCTGCGTGGGTGCGGCGTTGTCATCGTAGTACCAGTTGTGCGTCGCATCGCAGGCGCCTTCGGTCGAAGCCTGCCCCAGCGTCGTCTGATTGCCAGACGAGTCGGTGAAGATGACTTGGGCGTCGTTCGGGTTGAACAGGGACACGTCGGGCAATTCGATGTTGCAGGAAAGCGCCTGGCCGGCGATGGCCGTCAGTGCCGCCAGCAACTCCGCCTCCACGTTGGCCGGGTCGCTCGCGTCGATCCGGATGGCCTGCCCGGTTCCGCCCTTCTGCGCGATGGCGTCGAGCGCCGTGTAGTCGGCCCCGTCCATGCCGATGGGATAGGTTCGCACACCGTACTGGGAGAACGCCTCCAACGCGAGGTTTGCTATCATCGAGTTGCTGAGCTCGCACTCGGTCGGCTGGCCGTCGGTTACGAACACCACGACGTGCGCTTCGTCCGGGGTCGAGAGCTGATGATTGACGCTCCAGGTCAGGGCACCGTCGAGGGCAGGGTACGCGGGAGTCATTCCCCCGGGGCAGATCTGTTGAATCCAATACACCAGGTCCTGCTCGTGGGTGTCGGCCGGACGCGGCTGGTCCGTCAGCGTGCCGAGGGGAACGAGGGGATTCGCGCAGGGGGCCGTGTCGCAGGACGGTCCGCAGCCGTCATCTCCGGACTGGGCCTGGTCCGCGTTGAGACGGAAGAACTCGAGCGCGATGCGCAGGCCCGCGGAGTCGGGGGACTCGAAGAACGACTTGAGGGCATTGCGGGTGGCGGTCCACTTGGACGAGCCGGTGCAGCTGCCCATCGACCCGGACTTGTCGACCATGAAGTACATGTTGACGGGCTTGATGCTGCCCTGGCTCACGGTTCCGGAGCACTCCGCGGGGCCGCACGCATTGCCTTGGTGCGCTTCGGTCCAGTTGTCCAGGCAGCTGCACTCGGTGACGTATCCGTCGTAGCCGGGCGGATTGATGTAGATCTGCCGGTTGCTGCCGATGCCGACCGACCACAAGTCGCAATCGACGTTGATGCAGTGGCCGGGCGGGATGGGCTCGGTGGTCGAGCACTCGACCATGTTCGATTGCGCGACCGGGTCGCAGACGCCGTATTGGGGAGAGTTGCCGGGATAGTGAATCATGGGAATGCCGGCCGGAGCCTCCAGGTTGCCGTGGTTGCAGACCGGGACGAGGTTGTCGCACGGCACGCCCAGCGAGAGATCGATTCCGCTGCATGTCGGGTCCGTCTGCCCCGGCAGCCACGGGACGCACGTCCCGTCCTGAGGCAATGGACTCCCCACTCCACATTCCGCGTCGCAGACCGTCGGGATCAGGTCGACGCATCCCTGATCCCACTGCCGCACGCCGGATCCCGTGGACAGAACCGTGCCGGTTCCCTCGCACAGGAACGGCTTCTTGTCGTAGCAGGACGTCTCCGCCCACTTGTCCGTCGTGCCTCGCAGCATCACACAGTCGTCCGACTTGCTGCCAACCGGCTCGTTGGCGTCCCAATTGGTGTAGGCAACGGCCTCGCCGCTGGACCACTCGAAGACGCCTTCCTTGGCGCGGTCGTTGAGCCCAATCCACATCTGATCGACATTGTTGCCGATGCGGGCCTGCGCGAAGTCGTTCTCGCCGCTCGAACCGATCGTGACGAGGTTCCAGCCGCCGCCGATGCCCGCGCATGTGTCTTGCGCGTCCCTCCAGTCCGCCTTGGAGGACGCTCCGAAGTAGCGGTAGCAGTGGCCCTCGTACGCCGTGTCGCCGCCGGCGCATTCGCAAGTGGCGCCGCCGCACCGGGTAGCGATGAGGTCCACGCACTCCTGAGTCCAGGACTTGCCGCAGCACTCGGAGCGGACCGCGCAAACGCTCGCGACGCAGGCATCGCAGGTGGACGCGAGCTTGGCGCCGGTGACGCAGGGGTCATGCACGCAGCTCGAGGTACAGCACGCGGGGTCTTTCGCGCAGATTGCCTTGACGCACGGATCGCTCTGCGCGCACGTGCCCGTGAAGGCGTCGCCCGTCGCGCACTTGGAATGGGGACAGGACGTGTCGGTCGCGACGTTGGTGCAGTGATAATTGAATTGGCAGTCCGCGCCCCACTTGCACGGCTCGATGAGCGCTTGATGAACGAGCCCGGGCGGCAGGTCCGAGATGGTGCCCGCGCTCCAGTCGATGGTAGTGGTGCCTTGCTGCGTGTTCGCGACGACGGGCACGTTCGGCGTCTCATCCCAGCTCTGGCACGTTGGATCGCACGGGTTATCCTCGCAGGGACCGACGGCTGTGAGAGCCATCGGCCTGAATCCGCGGCCATCCGACCGGATCGGAGAGGCGATTCGCGCCTTGGTCGTGATAGTGCCTTGGGAGCACGGCCCCCATGTTCCTGCGAGGCAAGTGCTGGTTCCTTCCCAGCAGGTCAATATACCGTTGTGTTGGCCGAGCGTCTCGCTGCACGGGCGAGTCTGTCCATCGGTGCACGCGGTGGGCACGCCCGCTTCGGCCTCTCCCTGAACGACGCTGCCGCCGGCCGCGGGTGGGGGACGGTCGTCGGCCGAGGAGCAACCGCCTGCCGCGATCGCGCCACCGAGAACCAGGATAGCGAGGCATGGAGGAAGCGATCCGGGCGGGCGAACGGGGCCTGACGGAAGCGGCGCCGAGGTCACGAGCGGCGGGTTCGAAGAACTTGCGACTGGTGCTTGAAGGCGTCGAGTGCTCGTCATCCGCAACTCTCCCGGGAGGCAGACAGAGAAGTCCCCAGCCACACACCTTCGACGCGTGAGAAGAGACTACGCGGCGCGCGGCGGGCGCTATCTCGAACTGGCCAGTGTTGCCATCGGACGCGCACGGCTCAGAGAACTACGTGACCGGCCGACGAGCCGGTTGGTGGTTTCAGTGGGCCGACTGCGGAGCGGACCCACGAGGCTCGCAGGCGACTCGACGGGCGTCGCGTCGTGACGGGTAAGGGCGCCGACGGGGCTGGCAGCCGCCGGCGCATGAGCGTAGGGTGCGCGAGTACCGAACCAAGACAAGGAGGTCCCCATGGCTGACGTCGTTCGCGCTTCGCACATCCTGCTCATGTACAAGGGCTCGGCCCGTTCGACGGCGACGCGGTCGAAGGACGAGGCGCTGACGCAGATCCAGGCCATCAAGGCGCAGCTGGACGGCGGGGCGGACTTTGCGACGCTGGCGCGGAAGCAC
>JAJZQG010000386.1 GCA_021847645.1 Myxococcales bacterium | reverse complement strand
GCGACTGGATTCGCACCGAATTCGACAAGATCGATAGTGCTGGCGCGCGCAATCCCCCGGTGCCGCAAGGGCTTGAGCTTTTCGGACGACGTCTAGCTCGACGCCTTGGAGGGCACAGGATTGCGCTGGCAGCAGCTCTCGCCCCGGCATTCGTTGCCTGTCATGCCCGCGCACGACCCATCACAGGTGCCGGCGACACCGCGTGGTGTCCGCACGCAACGCTATCAAGCCAGTGGTCTTCCGCACAGCACGCCAACGTAGCGTGCTTTGCTGCCCTTGCGAGCCGAGGCATGCGCGAGCGCCCGCTGCACTGCTGTGCGCGCTCGCAGCGCACTACGTCCCCCGCGAGTCCGTTACAGCAGGCGGAACTTCTTCTGCAGCGCCTCGTCAGCGACGATCGACACCGTCCTGCCTCGCCCGATGCTGCCTGCGTGCACTTGGCCCGGAGATACCAAGCTCCGCATTGCTCTGGATCGAACTGCACCGTGCCGGCGGCTTCGAACGGTTCCCTGGGCTGGACACGTAATCGTCTTGGAGCGGATATCTGGCGAGCAGATCGATGAAGATGCCCGACGCGCGCCCCTGCTCGTCCATGAACACCTTGGGCTTGTTCTGATAGACGCCGACGCGCACGACGCGCGGCGGAGCGGTCGGCTCGGCACGGGCAGAGGACGTCGGCCACAACGGCGCGGAAAGAGCCGCGAGCACCGCGAGGGCGATACGGAAACGCGCGCCGGACCAAGCCGGGGCACGAGTGCTTCTGCTGCGCGCACGTCGAGACGAGCCCATCCGCATTCTTCGACGACATGACGATAACACGGCGGCCGGCGCGTCATGAGCGGGCAAGTCGAGCTCGACCTCTTGCATCCCACGCATTCTGGTGATACAGAATCCTCATAACGAACCGAATGGAGTCGCCCATGTTCCTGACGCGCCGCGTTTCGACCTCCGCAGCCTCTCACCCGGCCGGCGCTCGCTCCATTCCCCTGCCCGCAGGCTCCTTCCGGCGCTTTGCCGCCACGCGTTTCCCCGACCCAAACGTGCCCACGGCCAGCAGCCGCGCCTTCCAAGGAGGACGTCGATGACCGCTCAAGCTCTTGACGTGGACTGTGCCGACCTGGACGACCAGCCAGCGAGCACGCTCGACGTGCTGCGGGTCCAGCGCACCTGCGTGCACGACGGGCCCGGCATCCGGACCGTCGTGTTCTTCCGTGGGTGCCTGATGCGCTGCGCGTGGTGCCACAACCCGGAAGCCCAGGAGTTCGGCCCCAAGGACAGCCCGTCGCGCATGCCCGTCTCCGAGCTGCTCGCCAGCATCCGGCGCGACAAGCCGTTCTACACATCGACGCAAGGCGGCGTCACGCTCAGCGGCGGCGAGCCCCTGAGGCAGCGTCGCGCCAGCCTGGTGCACCTTCTCGCCGCCCTCGAGGCCGAGCAGGTCCACGTCACCATCGAGACCGCCGCCGATGCCCCCTGGGAGACGATCGAGGCCTGCCTTCCCTACGTGGACCTGTTCCTGGTCGATCTGAAGACCGGGGCACAGGACGATGAACACTTCCGCCTGACCAGGCGCAGCCGCGGGCTGGTGGAAGACAACATCCGGCGCTTGGTCGATGCGCACGCCAACGTCCGGTTCCGCATGTGTGTCGTCCCGGGACTCAACGACTCAATCGCAAGCGTCGAGGGCATCGCCTCCCGTCTGAAGCACTGGGGCCAGCCCTCCATCGAGCTGCTGCGATACCACAGCCTGCACGAGAGCAAGGCCGAGCGCCTGCACCTGGTCCAGGAGCCTCTGCACATTCCGGTACGATCGGCGATCGAGGCGCTGGCCCGCGCTGCCGAAGCCTTCCGCTCCCTGGGCATTTCGGTGCGCCTGGGGTCCCTCGAGGCCGGCAAGCCCTCACCCGGCCTATCCACCCGGGTCCGGGACATCCAGCGGGACATCCGTCAGAGCGAGCGCCACGCATGTATCGAATCGGCGCGGCTCAAGACGGAGTTCTACAAGCAGCACGGCTTCGACGCGCCCGTGCCGGTTCACCGGGCAGGCGCCCTGCGCCACGTGCTCAACCACAAGACGATAGCCATCTATCCCAACGAGCTTCTGGTCGGCAATTTCACCTCGAAGCGCGTGGGCGGCAACGTGTGGCTCGAGTACTTCGGCGCGACGATGGCGGTCCATTTCTGGGGAATCGATCGGCAGAAGCCGGTGTCGTTCGCGTGCTCCGCCGCGGACAAGGCCCGGTTCTACGGGGAGCTGCTGCCGTTCTGGGCCAAGCGCAGCCTGCTGTTCAAGGCATTCCCCTCCCCGCGCGAGCTCGGCGGGTTCGCCGCCCGCACGCTGGAGATGCGCTCCGGATTCAACAACAACATGGCGGCCATTGCCCACTATATCGTCAATTGCGACAGGCTGCTTCGCCTGGGCACCAGCGGGATTGCCCAGGAAGTCCTGCCCAAAATGGCGGGCAGCCACGGCGAGAAGGCGGCTTTTTACGAGGGAGTGCTGATTGCCCTGCGCGCGCTCGAGGAGTTCGCCGACCGGTACGCGCGGCAGCTGCGCCTGCTCGCGAACCAGGAGCGCGGGACCGAACGTCGCCAGGAGCTGCTGGACATGGCCGAGGTCTGCAGCCGGGTTCCCAAGCACCCGGCCCGCACCTTCCACGAAGCGCTCCAGAGCATCCTGTTCCTGCAGATCGGGCTGTGCACCGAATCCTTCGAGAACGCCATCTCCCTGGGCCGCCTGGACACCACGCTCCTGCCTTTCTACGAGGCGGACCTGGCCGCCGGGCGCATCGACTACGCCAGGGCCGCGGAGCTCGTCGCTTGCTTCGTCCTGAAGTTCGACGAGATCATCTTCCTGAACGACGGGGACTCGGCGGTGCGGCTCGGCCAGCTGTTCGAGAGCCTGTCGCCGGTCGAGACGGTCACGGTGGGAGGCGTGGACGCGGACGGCAACGACGTGACCAACGAGGTGACGTACATGATCCTGGATGCCTGCGAGCTGCGCCCCATCGGGGTGAACATGGCGGCGCGCATTCACCCGCGCAGCCCGGACCGGTACGTGGAGCGGATCGCCGAAATCTACCTCAACGGCTCGCCGATGCCTGCACTCTACAACGATGAAGCCTACATCCCCGCCCTGCGCAACCAATACGACACGAGCCTGACCGACATCCGCAACTACTCCATCGTCGGTTGCGTCGAGCCCGTCGCGTCCGACGACCACTTCGCCAACACGGATTGCGCGAACGTCAACGTGGTCCTGCCGTTCCTGCAGGCGTTGAAGGGCAGCTCGAGGCCCTTGTGGCGGTACGGCGCCGCGGACCACATCGACGAGACGCTGCTTCAGAAGGCCAGCAAGGCCGTGGCGAGGCGCGACCGGCAGAACCGGTGGGCTCCAGCCCTGGACCGCCTGACCCGCTATTCGCCGCCGGCCAGCCTCGAGGATCTCATGGCGAGATTCCAGCAACGCCTCGACGCGGTGGTCGCTGCCGTCCTGGCCGACCACCAGACCATCGAGGGGGCTCTGTCCCGCGACTTTCAAACGCCGCTCGCGTCCTCGCTGTTCCGCGGCTGCATCGAGAGCGGCAAGGACCTGTACGAGGGCGGGGCGAGCATCAACACCAGCGGCATCCAGGCCGTGGGCGTGACCGATGTGGCGGATTCGCTCGTTGCCCTCGAGCAGGTCGTCTTCGACCGGAAGCTCTACACGATTGAGGACGTGCTGCGGGCGATCGACGCGGACTTCGAGGGCGACTACAACCAGGGAATTCGCGCGGCGCTGCTGGCCGTACCCAAGTTCGGCGACGACGACTCTCCCCGCGCGCACGTGTGGGTGAATCGTGTGCTGCAAGCCTATGTGAGCGCGCTGAACGCGGCCGCCCACCCGTCCAGGAACGGCAAATACGTCGCCGGCTACTACGGATTGAACGTCAACATGGCGTACGGGAGAAAGACCCCCGCGCTGCCCTCGGGAAGAATGGCCGGGACCCCGCTCGCCAACAGCGTCTGCCCCCACTACGGCATGCAGATGGTGGACTTGACGTCGTCGCTCAACGCGGTGGCGAAAGTGGACTTCGCACGGTACGCGCCCAACGGCACCACGCTGACCTCGACCATCGATGCGGGCCTGTTTCCGGGTGAGGAGGGTGTGCGCAACCTGGCCGGACTGATGCGCGGCTACTTCGACCAGGGGGGGATGCAATTCCAGCCCAACCTCGTCAGCCGTGAGATCCTGCAGGACGCGTATGACAACCCGGGCAAGCACAAGGATCTGGTGGTGCGCATCGCGGGCTACTGCGCGTACTTCGACGATCTGTCCGACGAGCTGAAGAAGGAGATCATCGGGCGCACGTACTACGCCAACGCAGCCGCGAGCTGACGATTGCCGGCGATGCGGCCGCGGCCCCAAGCCGGGGCATCGTGCCCGAGATATCAGCCCGCTACTTGAGAGGCGGCGGATCGTAGATGTGCTTCACGTCCGCGCCGCCCGCTGCGGCATAGGATCCGGCGCTGCCGTAGCCATAGACCGTAGCGCCGAACGGCTTGGTGCCACTGAGGTTGTGCGGGCCCTCCTGCACCGGGCACCAGCGAGTCTCGTAGGACA
>JAJZQG010000125.1 GCA_021847645.1 Myxococcales bacterium | reverse complement strand
GTTGCCCGGTAACCGGCCGCGCTGACGTCGCGCCTCGCTTCCCCGTCCGGCCCCAACCGCGGCACTGCCGCCACGCAGCTCAGGCTCGAACAACTCGTCGCAGCGCGCTCCCCCCACGGTGCTGGGCCGCAATCACCCCGCAGCCCGCGAAATTCGCCGCGGGGCCGGCGCCGGGGGCTGCGCCCGGCGCCTTGCGGAACCCCTGACGGAGGACGGGCACGCTTGAGATCCGGTCCGCCACTCGCGTACCATCGTGCAATGGCCCGGTGCGTGTGTCGAGGCTGGTCGAAGTACGTTGCGACGCTGAGCGCGATGCTCCTCGCGCCGCAGTCTTGCGCGCGCAGCGTGCAGGATGCCGGCAGTCCGGACTTCCCGGACGCTGGCGATGACGTGTCGAGCAGCGGAGGCGCGGCGGGAACCGCTGGTACGGGCGCCGAGGGCGGTGTCGGGAATTCGGCCGGATCGGCGGGCACCTCGGGGTCGGCAGGTGACATGGGCGGCGCGGCAGGGGTCGCGGGCGCAGCTGGAGCGGCGGGCTCGGCTGGAGCGGGAGGCGCGTCGGCAACGGGCGGTGCGGGAGGCTCTGCCGGAGCCAACACGGGCGGAGTCGGCGGCACGGGCGGTACGAGCACGGGTGGAGCAGGCGGCACTGGCGGCAGCGGAGGCTCGGGCGGTACGAGCACGGGTGGAGCAGGCGGCACGGGCGGCAGCGGAGGCTCGGGCGGTACGAGCACGGGTGGAGCAGGCGGCACTGGCGGCAGCGGAGGCTCGGGCGTGCCTTGCGGAACCGTGAGCTGCCCCGACCTGTACTGCCACATAGGGATCATCCCCCTCGGCACGTACACAGGCTGCTGTTTCACGAACGTGCTCAGCAAATGCGGGGTGGTGGACACCACGGACGGCGGCTCGAGCTGCACGTTGACGGCCGACTTCATCGGCATGATCGGCGCGACCTGCAATCCGATGTGAGCAGCCGGCCCCGGCCTCGCCCCGAGCCCGCAGGGAACTTGCAAGTCAAAATGCAAGGCTCGGGCGTGCCGGCTCCGCAGGCGCCTGGCGCAAGAGAATCGTGCCCTCGCGCGCACGCGACCGTCATCCGGTCTTCGAAGCGGCCGGTTCGTGGGTGCTACTGGCACTCACGCGGGCCCAGCGGCAACGACTGGTCCGTCGCAATACCGAGCGTAAGCGTGCTCTGGTGCGCCGTGCCAAGATAGAAGTGGGATTCCTCCGGCGTGCCGCCGATGTTCGACAGATCGCCGGGCCCCGTCTCGTAGCCCGCCGCCACCACCACCGCGCGGTTGGTGCCCGGCAATCGCAAGATCATCCTGGTGCCCTTCGCCGGCCTGGCGGCCGAGGTCCAATACATATTCACGTACCAGCCCTCGTCGAGCACCGGGAAGTCCGTCGGCGAGCCGATCCCGCACCCGTAGAAGGAGCCTCCCTCCAGCGGCGCCCACTCCTGCGTACGGTGCATCACCAGGCCGGTACGCGATTGTGAGAGTGCGTAGTGCGCGTCGAGCTTGTCCGTGGCGGTCGTCGGATAGGGCGGCGGCTCCTCCTGCGTGACGAGGTGCGCCTCCATCACCACTGGACCCGTGGCCGGCATCGCCAGGGAGTTGCCGTTGTCGTTCACGCGCGGCATCTCGCCCGTCTGCATGTCGCACGGGCCCCGCGAGGGCGCGATGAATCCGATGTCGACATGGAAGGGACCTGATTGGGGAACTCCGTTGCTCACATACGTGTCGATCACAACCCACCAGGTGCCCGCGGTCACGTCCGCGCGTGCATCGTAGTTGCCCCGGTCCACGCAGGCCGCCGGATCGAGCGCGGACAGGATGTGCACGTCCACGTCCACCCCGACGGCCTCGCGCACCGCGGCGCTGAGAAACCCGTCGGACGGCACGGTTACGCGATAGATGGTCTCCGGGCCGCTCTCGTCCGTGTTCGGCGCACAGGAATAGCCGTTGAGCGTTCCCGCAGGCTCGAGCGACGTGTCCCGGTCCTCGCCGAAGGGAAATGAGGTCACGCAGGTCACGCCGGGCGGGCAGGGCTCCGCGCCGTCCGTGGCGCCATCGGCGTCCGCCTGATCGCCATCGTCGCTCGGACCGTCGGGCGACATCGCATCGGCTGCGGCGGCATCGTCCTCCGCAGCGTCGGGGGCCAAGCCGTCGGTGCCGCCGTCCGCGGTGGGGCCGGGCGAGGCGCCGCCGGCATCGGTGGTGTCGGAAGAGCAACCCGAAGCGACCAGCGTGACGACGGCGAGAGCGAGGAGAGCGCGCATACCCATGATTCATGCGTTGTACACCGACCGGGCGCGGATCGACAACGGGCGGCCGCCGGGCCCCGCGATCTACTCGCCCATGACCTGCACGTACACCTCACGGCGTCGGCCGCGGTTGTCGAAGTCGCACAGCACCAACTGCTGCCAGGTTCCCAGCACCAGGCGTCCCTCGCGGCACGGCACGGAGACCGACGGGCCCAGCAGTGCCGCGCGCACGTGCGAGTAGCCGTTGCCGTCGCCCCAGCGCCGGTCGTGCTCATAGTCCAGCTCTGCCGGCGCAATGCGCTCGATCGCTCGCCGCAGGTCGCCGACGACACCCGATTCGAACTCGATGGTGGTCACGCTCGCGGTCGATCCCGCCACGCCAATGGTCACCAGCCCGTCGCGAACGCCGGAGTTGGTCACGCAGGTTTGCACCTCGTCCGTGATGTCGAGGATGTCCGTGTGCGAAGTGGTCTCGCGTCGAATCGTGGAGAAGTGGATCGTCATGGACGGGATTATCGGCCAGAAGGTGCGGTGCTGCGAGCCTGCTGCCAACGCGCCGATCGGGCGCTATATCTGTAGGTGAAGAGAGACGACGATGAGAGCTCCGACCGAAGCCCGGTTCTGGCACCTGGACGAGGGGCGCGCTGTCTGTGACCTGTGTCCGCGCTACTGCTCGCTCAAGCCCGGGCAGACAGGCCTTTGCGGCGTGCGTGAGTTCGTCGGGGGCCGTCTCGTGTCGACCGTCTACGGACTTCCGGCGGCGATGCACGTGGACCCGATCGAGAAGAAGCCGCTGTTCCATTTCCTGCCTGGCACACGCGTCCTGAGCTTCGGCACCGTGGGCTGCAACATGCGCTGCCGCTGCTGTCAGAACTGGTCGCTGTCGTTCGGAAAGGTCGAACCCGGCGACGAGTTTGTCGCCCCGGATCGCATTGCCGCGATGGCCCAGCGCGAGGGGTGCCCGTCGGTAGCGTTCACCTACAACGATCCGACGGTGTTCGCGGAGTACGCGATCGACTGCGCGATCGCCTGTCACGAGCGGGGCATCGCGACCGTCACGGTGACGGCGGGCTACATCGCTGCCGGGGCGCGGGATGCGCTCTACCAGCACATCGACGCGGCGAACGTGGACCTCAAGAGCTTCGACGAGCGAGGCTACAAGTGGCTGGCGTCCGGGGCGAAGCTCGGCCCGGTGCTCGAGACGCTCGAGGATCTGGTGAAGCGCGGCGTGTGGCTCGAGGTCACCACGCTGGTGATTCCCGGCTACAACGACGACGATGCGAGCATGACGAAGCAGGCGCGCTGGATGGTGGATCACCTGGGGGCCGACGTGCCGCTGCACCTGTCGGCGTTCCATCCCGACTATCGCATGAAGGATCGGCCGCGCACGCCGCCGGCGACGCTCTCGCGGCTTCGCGATGTGGCGCGCCAGCAGGGGATCCGCTACGTGTACACGGGCAACGTGATGGACGACGAAGGGGCGACCACGTTCTGCCCATCGTGTGGAAAGCGGTTGATCGAGCGGACGTGGCACGATGTGCGCAGGTCGGTCCTGCGCGATGGAGCGACGTGCCCGTCTTGCGGTGCGGCGTTGGCGGGGGTATTCGAGTGGAGGGGAGGCAGCACGCACGGCGCCAGCAAGGAGGAGCACCGATGAGGCGACGAGAACCTGCAGTGGCCGGCACATTCTATCCGGGGGACGCCGTCCGCATTGCGTCGTTCGTGGCGCCGTACGCCGGTGCATCGGCCGGGCAGCAGCGCGCGCGCGTGCTCGTCGGACCCCACGCGGGCTACGTGTACAGCGGCGCGATTTGCGGTGACGGATACGCGACCGTGCAGGTCCCGGACACGGTGGTGGTCATGGGCCCGAACCACACGGGACGCGGGCAGCCCAATGCGATCTACGCGCACGGTGTGTTCCTGCTGCCGGGCGGCGAGGTGCCGGTCGACGAGGAGCTCGCGCGCCTGCTGTCCGAGCGCATGGGCCTGGTCGACGACGAGTCGGCGCACCGAAGGGAGCACTCTATCGAAGTGCACCTGCCTTTCCTACGGGCCAAGAACCCGAATCTGAAGATCGTCCCCATCTGCCTGGGGCACCTTCGCTACGACACGTGCGAGCGGATGGGACGCGGCCTGGCCGAGGTTCTGTCGACACGCAAGGACGTGCTGGTCGTGGTCAGCACGGACATGTCGCACTACATCCCGGCGGACATGGCCTCGCGCCTGGACCACATGGCCCTCGACGAGGTGTGCGCGGTGGAGCCGCGGCGGCTCTTCGACACCGTCATCGACAACGACATCTCGATGTGCGGATTCATCCCCACGACGGTGGCGTTGACCGCCGCACGCGCACTCGGAAGCCGCGAGGGGCGCCTGGTGCGCTATGGCAATTCCGGCGAGACCAGCGGCGACTACTCTCGCGTCGTCGGCTACGCCAGCGCGGTCATCACCTGAACCCGAATCTGCCCGGCTGTCGTGCGATATCCCCACCCTCTCCTGCAAGGAACGTATCTGCGGCGCTACCAGCGGTTCCTGGTCGACGTGAGACTCGACGGCGGACTCGAGGTGACCGTACACTGCCCGAACACCGGCAGCATGTTGGGCATCAACCTGCCCGGGGCCCCGTGCCTCGTGCTGCCCTCGGACAACCCGAATCGGAAGCTCAAGTACACGTTGGAGGCCGTTCGCGTCGGACGCTCCTGGGTGGGCGCGCACCCGGCCAGGGCCAACACTGTCGGGCGCGAAGCCATCGAGCGCGGGCTGGTGCAAGGCATCTCCGAGGTGGTGGGCATCCGACACGAGGTGCCCTACGGCTTGTCGAGCCGTGCCGATCTGCTCGTGACCACCCGTCGCGGCAGCCCCTGGATGGTGGAGATCAAGAGCGCCTCCATGGTCGACGGCCGGACGTCGATGTTCCCCGATGCGGTGACCGAGCGCGGGCTCAAGCACCTCGACGAGCTGCTGGGCGTGGTGAAGCAGGGCGGCCGTGCCCTGCTGCTGTTCGTGGCCACCCGCGACGACGTGGATCGCTTCCGGCCAGCCGCACACATCGATCCGGTGTATGCAACGCGCTTGTCGCAGGTGGCAAGGCAGGGGGTCGTGGTGCGTGCGGTCACCAGCCGCGTGACGCGCACGGCCATGCGGCCGGTGCGTGCCATTGTGGTGGAATAGGTGCGTTAACAGGGGCAGGGCCAAGGCAACCCACGCGCGCGAGTCGGTCAAATCACCTTGACCGCCACGCGCAGCATGACCGCACCCAGCTCGGAGTCGAGCTGCAGGGAGGTTTCCTGGCCGTCCTTGACGTCGTGCGGCACCACGATCTCGAACTCCCTCGTGTGGAGGTCATAGCCCTTACCGCGGCACCGGGGACAAGTATCTCGCAGCTGGTCGCCCAGCCCCGAGCCCAGGCACGCCTTGCACTGCTTCTGCACCGGAACGGTCAACGGATAGGTGCCGCCCGTGCGGGCCTCGTCGCGTGTCAGCACGACTTCGACGTACAGATCCTTGGGCTCGGCGTTGGGCCGGTCCGGCACGACCTCCGGAACGAAGCCCTGGAACAGCTCGTCGACAAGGGAATAGACTTGTCGGGTGCGTCGTGCCAGGTGCTCGGCGTCCGGCGTGGCAAAGGGCTCGGGGCGGAATCGCAGGCCGTGGCGCCATTCGGAGTACGTGAGGGGGCTGGGCGCATCGGGCTCGTGCAAGGGCTCGGCCTCGGCGGAAGGACGCGATGCCGCCGCGGTGGACGACTCGGGTGACGTTCGTGCGGTGACCCCGATGCTGCCATGTGCCGTGGCGTCGGCGAGCGCCTCGTAGGCCTTCTGGACCTCGAGCAGCTCGGAGGCGCCGGACGTGTCGCCCGTGATGTCCGGGTGCAAGGCGAGCACGAGCCGACGGTAGGCGCGCTTGACCTCGCAGGGGTCTGCATTGCGCGGGATTCCGAGCACGATGTACGGGTCTCTCAGGTTGGCCATCTCAGACCTCGCGTTGAGGCTCTATGTTAGCAGGCAAATGGACAGGACGGCAGAGGTGCAGCGCTCTGCCGTCCGTGCTTGCCGGGCCGATGGTCAGTCCTCGGTCTTCACGTCGATCTTGCGAGGCAGTGCCTTTTCGACTTTGGGGAGGGTAACGGTCAGGATTCCTTCCTTGACCTGGGCGCTGATCTTGGCGCGATCGACGATCTGGCCCAGACGGAACAACCTCGTATAGTGCCCAACCTCGTACTCGGTATACACGGGCTTCCACCTGGGTTCGACCGGACGCACGGTCGCCGTCAGATTCAGCACGTCGTCCTGCAGATCGAGCGTGATGCCGTCGGGGGTCGCTCCCGGCACGTCGGCTACCAGCACCAGGGCGGCATCCTGCTCGAAGATATCGACGTCGGGTGTGAAGTGAGGTCCTTCGCGCGTAGGCTCGCCCTCGCGGGTCAGCTCCTTCTTCTCACGAACCTGGAGTTCCTGCTTGTCGCTCATGGCTTCCTCCGTCGACATCACGAAATCTCCACGCGGTGGGCCTTGGCGGCCTCGGAGCGCGGGCAATAGATCTCCAGCACGCCGTTCTTGTAGCTGGCCGACGTCTTGGACGAGTCGACCTGCTCGGGCAGCGTGATCACCCGGTGGAACACGCCCATGTCGCGCTCGCGACGATGGTAGGCAACCTCGGTCTCGGGCGTGGTGCGCGTGCGCTCCCCACGAAGCGACAAGCGATTGCCCTTCGTCGTGATGTCGAGCTTGCTCTTGTCGATGCCGGGCAGCTCGGCCCGGATCATGAACACCTCGCCGTCGTCGTAGATGTTGATCGCCGGATAGACGCCCGCGTACTCGTGTTGAGGCTCGGGTTCGCGCCCGAGGCTCTGCTGCATGCGGCGCATCTCGTTGAACATGGTCATGGGGTCTCCCCACCAGCGGTACGGCATGACTCACCTCCGTATGCGGTTGTGGCGGCCGGGCCCGCGCCTTCGACGCACTTGCCTCGCCGCCGAGGCTCCCGGTCTTGCGTGGTCCGGCGAACTCATCGAATCCCTTGCTTCGCTCGCCGACGCCCCATGGATAATCACGGTGATCTCTCGGTCAAGGGCGAGCCCGTGGGTCCTTTGGCCGACCGGCTGTGGACTGCCTTCCCGGCCCGGAGAATGGCCGGACCGAGCCGGCCGCGCAACGCACGAGGCCGGCCCGCGCATCAAAGGATCAACCGAGCCTTGCGCCGACGTCGCCGTATGGCCGCCACCGCACGCGTCTCCCGCTCCGTGCCTGGCCGCCGGCTCCCCATCCGGCGATTCCGCCGAATCGCTTGACGCGTCGTGTCCGGCTGCATTCTCGCCGGCCGGCGCGGCCGCCCGCTCGTTCGCATCGGACGCCTCCGAAGCCGCATCGCTCCCGGCCTCCGCTCCACTGTCGAACGCCTCCGCATCCATCTTGCTCGAGGAGTCCCCTGGATCGCCCGCATCCTGCCGCTGGCCTCCGTCGTTGTCCGTGCCGGCCTCGCGCCCGGCGTCCGTGTCTTGCGGCGGCGCCCCGTCGGATTGCGAGCGCGCGTCCTAGGCAGCATCGGGCGTGCCGGCGTCGGCAGGACCTGGGGTCGGGATCTCGTAGGCGTCAATCGCGTAGCCTGCGCCGGCGATGGCCGAGTCGCTGACCATCCGGACCCGGACCGTGTCACCGGGCACCGCAACGGACGTGAACGCGCCCAGATTGCCCGAGTAGATGGCGTACAGGTGAATGTCGGGGTCGTAGAGGTATACGTGGACGATTCAAGCGCGTCGAGTCTCCGACCCCGTGGCTGGCAGGGGGGCATCGCCTGCCGCGCTCGCCCGACCCGTCATGACGGATTCTACGGGGGACTCGAGACCGGATTCCGGCGTCACGCCGACGTAGTCTTTCATCGCATGCCGGTGTCCGTCAGGGACGACGGGACTGCCGCGCAGACCCGCGCAGTACTTGCCGCTCTGTCATCGCGGACGAACCTTTCAGGGTATCGGATGTCGCGCGAGGCGATCGCCATGGCGCCTCACGCTACGGAGGTGATCATGATCCGTCCCATCACTGCAGACGACTTGATGCCGCTGGTCGAGAAGCTCTCGCCGCAGGAGCAAGTGCGGCTGGCGCGCATGGCGATGCGCGAAGCGGAGCAAGTCTCGCCGGACACGGCGCTCGGTCCGCACGAGGAGCCGTTGCGCTATGCCGATGACTCGCTCAAGGATGATGCCCAGTCCTGGGAGGGTTACGGCTGGGACCCGGTCGACGCGCCCCATGGATGACGCTGCGCGCCACCGAGGCTTTCGCCGGGCACGAAGGATCCCGGTGATCCCACCCGGGATCTGCGCGTGCCCACCAGACGATCAGCGGCCTACTGCACCTGCGAGCACTTGGGCTTCGCCAGCGGCGCGTCGTTGTTGTCGTCGCGGCACTCCTTGAACGACGTGTTCTTGGCCGGGTCGATGCGGGCGCCGAATTGATCGCTCTTGGTCGCTCCGCTGGTGGCCGGCACCGTGTACTTGAGCTCTTTGACCTGCCCCGGGAACAGTGCCTGCGTGGTGACCACGGTGCCCAGCGACGTTTCGCTGCCGTTCTTCATCACGTACAGGTCGACCGTGACGCCCGCCGGAAGCACTGCCATGCCCAGGTTGCGCACGAACACGTGCAGCACCACGGGCGACGTGCAGTCGGCCGTCAGCGTGACCGTGGCGTCCGGCGCGTCGAACAGCCCCTTGTCCTGCACGTTCTGGCGGAAGTTGTTGAGCCAGGGCACGGTCCAGTTGTCCTTCTCCTGCTTGGGAATCGCGCCGTAGGAGCTCGACGAGTCGCATGCGTCGTCGCGTGGGTCACAGATGTTCGACACGTGGTAGGTGTGCTGGTTCCAGAGCGTGCGCGTGCCGACCCAGGCATTGCTCTGATCGCCCCAGAGCACCAGACCGCGATAGGCGCTTCCGTAGGACGGCGCCACCCAGGCAGGACGGCCGGTCTGCGCGTCGGCCTGGTTCCATGGGGCGACATTGCATTTCCAGCCGGTCGCGGACATGTTCACACCTGCCGAGGTCATCAGCATTTCGGCGTGCCCGTCCCCGTCGATGTCGGCCACGAGCGACGCCTCGGTGCCGGTGAACGAGGAGTGCGGCGTGGCGTACTTCACGGCGCCCGTCTTCCCGTCGTACACCCACAGGAAGCACTCGTCCGCATAGACGACCTCGGAGGCGCCGTCTCCCTCGAAGTCGAACACCGTCGAGCCGGTGACCGACGAGCTCAGGTCGTGGTTGGGCGACTTCCAGAGCAGCGCGATCGAGCCGGTCGCTTCGTCGACCTTGAGCACGGAGTAGTAGTTAGCCTGCGCCACGCCGATTTCGCGCTGCCCGTCTCCGTCGAAGTCGGCCACGGTCGGGGCGCCGCCGTCGCCATTGCCCGGTAGCGTGAACGGCCCGTACTTCGTGGCCCCGGTCGCGCCGTTCAGGATCCACACCTTGCCTCCCGACACGAGCACCGCTTCGGGCCCCGGGTCGCTGTCGAGGTTGCCCACGCCCGGAAATCCGTCGTTCAGATCCGTTCGATTCCACAACGTCGTGCCGTCTGCCTTGTAGGCCGTCTTGCCTGCCAGCAGCTCGAGCCCCGGCTGGCCGTCCAGATCGACGAACGTGCTCAGCGCCGTTCCGGCGCCTTGAGCGCCCTGCCCGTTGGCGCCGGTGAACTTGAGGGTGATCGCATGGTTGGTCGTGGTAAAGACGGTCGAGCCGTAGGCGATCTCGGGGAAGCCGTCCGCGTCCATGTCGCCGATGGCCAGGCCGCCGCCCCACCCGAAAGCGCTCGCAGCGTGTCCCGGTATGGGCTGGTCGCTGGTGCGCACGACGTTTCCGTTGGCGTCCACCATCACCACGTAGCCCTCACCGGTCACCGCGGCGATATCCATCCGCCCGTCCCCGTCGATGTCCCCGATCGCGATCGACATCCCGGCAAAGCCCACCGAGGTCGAGTTGGCCTGCCGAAGAGACCATATCTCCTGCCCCGAGCGGCCGTCGAGCATGCGCAACAGGCCCTTGTGGCAGTTGTCGCCTGCCGCATTCCCCGAGCAATAGGTCATCTCGACATTGCCCGATACGAAGATGATGTTGGGCGGGTCGAGGTCGTCGACTTTCCCGTCGCAGTTCGTGTCGTAGACCCGGCCGATCGTCGGCGTCGACCAGACGTCGACCGCGTTGACGTACTGCTGCGCGTTGGTGCCGTTCCACTCCCACTTCTCGACGACATGCAGCGGTCCGGGCGGGGTGTGGTACTCGCACGAGGGCAGACAGTTGCCGCCGTCGGGCAAGGTAGTGCCGGCATCGGATTCGGGGCACACGGGCGGCAGGGCCAAGCAGCGTCCGGACGAGGGCGCTGGCGCAAGGCAAACCGGACCGCCGTCCCCTGCCGCGTCGTCCGTGCCTGCGTCCGCGCCGCCGGCGTCATTGTCCTGGCCTTGAGGCCCGAGCGACAGCTCGCAATACTCGCCCGGCTGGCAGTCCGCGGCGGAGTGGCAGAGGCTGCCCGGCTTGACACAGGCGTTGGCGAAGCACGTCTGATCCGCGTCGCAACACAGATCGCCGCACGCCTGGTCGGCCGACGGACAACAGCTGCCGCCGGTGCACACGCCTCCGTCGCAGTCCTCGTTCGTTTTGCACGCGGCTGCCTCGGGCTGCGTGTTGACGTCGAGGTTCAGCGCGTCGGCCCCTCCGTCGGTGACGCCGCCGCCGGCCGCACCTCCCTGGTTGCCGGCGTTGGAGGCCGTGCCGTCGTCCCCGGAACCACAAGACAAGACTGCGGCGGCGGCGACAAGGAACAGGGCTGGACCAAGAGTTCGGAGCGAACGGCGCATGGCAACCTCCAAAGGATCAGGCGCGACCATGCTAGCAAGAAGCGTGCGCAACGGCGACCCCGGCGACCCTCGAGCCAGCGGCGCATGGCGCGGGCGCTAGAGCGGCGAACGGGTTGAAACAGGCAGAAATCACCACGGAAGACACGGAGGGGCACGGAGAGCGTGCCACTTTCCCACATACGTTCGGTGCCCTGCGTGGTGCAGATCCCTTCGCTTTCAGCGCGGTCAACCCGTTCGGTGCTCTGGCCGGCTCTGCGCCGGATTGGGCAACGGGACAGGGCCGAGAGCCGCCGCCCCCGAGGACTACTCCGCGATTGGGGTGGACGGGTATGCGCGTGGAGCAAGATGCGATAAGTGTTGATGACAAAAGATACGACGGTATTGGCCGTCAAGACCTCGTGTCGCAAGGTCGTCCGCTTGTCGCAAAGGGTGGCGGAACGCGGATTCAGCCCGTGCGGTGCTGTGCGGGCGCCCAGGCGAAGGGGGCGCGCTGATACCACAATAAGGCCCGCGGCTCTTGTCATGGAGTATTGCCGGACCACCGAGCCGCCAGCTCGGCTCCGGCATGCGCGTGCTGGAGGGTTCGTGGAGGCAGCGGTGCGGCCGGGCGGCTCGGCGGTTCCCACCGGGTTGGCGGACGTTGCCTATGACGGGCGGAATCGGTCGGCTCCAAGGTGAACGGGCTGCGCCGCACCTCGTGGCCGACCGCGCCTGGACGCCGCGGAGCCGCTTGATCGCGCGATCCGCATGGAGTATGTACGCGGCGTGCCGTAGCTGAACATTCGTCTCACGCCTGTTCCGACGGGGCGCAGGGCCGCCTGATGCGGCAGCGCCGGTCGACGTTCGCAGCGGAGCCCGCCGGGGCGTGCGCGAGTGAACCTCCGGAATGTGTGATCAAGACCGAGGAGACACCATGACATCGAAGATCATCTGGACAGAGATTGATGAGGCGCCAGCGCTCGCGACACACTCTCTGCTTCCCATCGTCAAGGCGTACACGAAGGGCACCGGCGTCGACGTCGAGACGAGCGACATCTCGTTGGCCGGCAGGATCATCGCGAACTTCCCGGACAAGCTCACGGAGGCACAGAAGCTCCCGGACAACCTGGCGCGCTTGGGCGCGCTGACCCAAACGCCCGAAGCCAACATCATCAAGCTGCCGAACATCAGCGCCTCGATTCCCCAGTTGCATGCTGCCATCAAGGAGCTGCGCAGCAAGGGATACGACATTCCGGACTACCCCGAGGAGCCCAAGAATGACCAGGAGAAGGCCCTGCAAGCCCGCTTCGCCAAGGTGCTTGGCTCGGCCGTCAATCCGGTCCTGCGCGAGGGCAACTCGGACCGTCGGGCCGCCGCATCGGTCAAGAAGTTCGCCCAGAAGAATCCCCACAAGATGATGAAGCCCTGGCCAGCCAGCGGCTCCAGGGCCCGCGTGGCCTACATGACCGACAAGGACTTCTACGGCAACGAGAAGTCCGTGACCATGACCAAGGCCGCCAACGTGCGCATCGAATTCGTCGCCAAGGACGGCAAGGTCACCGTGCTCAAGGCCACGCTGCCCCTGCTCGAAGGCGAGGTGCTCGACTCGACCGTGATGAACGTGGCGGCCCTGCGCAAGTTCTACGCCGAGCAGATCGAAGCGGCGAAGAAGGAAGGGCTCCTGCTCTCCCTGCACCTGAAGGCCACCATGATGAAGGTCTCGGACCCCATCATGTTCGGCCATGCGGTCTCCGTCTTCTACAAGGACGCCCTCGACAAGCATGCCGCGGTGCTCAAGGAGATCGGCGCCAACGTCAACAACGGCCTGGCCGACGTGCTCGACAAGCTCTCGCGCCTTCCCGCCGACAAGAAGGCCGAGATCGAGGCGGACATCAATGCCGTTTACGCGACCCGGCCGGCCATCGCCATGGTCGACTCGCGCAAGGGCATCACCAACCTGCACGTGCCCAACAACATCATCGTCGACGCCTCGATGCCCAACGTGGTGCGCGACGGCGGCAAGATGTGGAACAAGGACGATCAGCTGCAGGACACCCTCGCGATGATCCCCGACCGCTGCTACTCGACGATGTACCAGGCGATGATCGAGGACTGCCAGAAGCACGGACAGTTCGATCCCGCCACGATGGGCAGCGTGTCGAACGTGGGGCTCATGGCGCAGAAGGCCGAGGAGTACGGTTCCCACGACAAGACCTTCGAGGCTCCCGGGGCCGGCACCATCCGCATCGTCGACGAGTCGGGGGCCACGCTCATGGCGCAGACCGTCGAGGCCGGAGACATCTTCCGGGCGTGCCAGGCCAAGGACGCTCCCATCCGCGACTGGATCAAGCTGGCTGTCACCCGCGCCCGGGCGTCGGGCTCCCCGGCGATCTTCTGGCTCGACCCGGCGCGCGCTCACGACACCGAGATCATCAAGAAGGTCAAGAAGTACCTTCCCGAGCACGACACGAAGGGCCTGGACATCCGCATCATGACCCCCGACGAGGCGATGAGGTTCTCCGTCGAGCGAGTTCGTCGTGGCCAAGACACCATCTCGGTGACCGGCAACGTGCTGCGTGACTATCTCACCGACCTGTTCCCCATCCTCGAGCTGGGCACCAGCGCCAGGATGCTGTCGATCGTGCCGCTGATGAACGGCGGCGGCCTGTTCGAGACCGGCGCCGGCGGCTCCGCGCCCAAGCACGTCGAGCAGTTCCTCAAGGAAGGCCACCTGCGCTGGGACTCCCTGGGCGAGTACTGCGCCCTGGTGCCGTCCCTCGAGCTCATCGCCAGCAAGAACGGAAACAAGAAGGCGACCGTTCTCGCCGAGACCCTCGACCAGGCGATCGGCACCTACCTGGAAAACGCTCGTTCTCCGTCGCGCAAGGTCAACGAGCTCGACAACCGCGGAAGCACCTTCTACCTGGCCCTGTACTGGGCACGAGCTCTCGCCGCGCAGGGCAAGGACGCCGAGCTGAAGCAGCGTTTCACCAAGGTCGCCAAGGATCTCGGCGACAACGAGGCGAAGATCGCCGCCGAGTTGCTCGCCGCCCAGGGCAAGCCCGTCGACATCGGCGGCTACTACCTGCCCGAGCTGGCCAAGGTGCGCGCCGCCATGCGTCCGAGCCCCACGCTCAACGCCATCATCGACGCGATGTAGGCTCGCCCCGCCCGTCCCGATCTCGCCCCGGCACCCGCTCGGCCGGCCATCCACATATCCGCTTTAGCGTCTTCGCTCATTGACACGTAGCCGACGACTGCCACATAGCGGCGCTGCGCAATCCGGCCCCGACCGTACGTTTCGTCCAGAGGCTCGAAGCACGCCGTACTAGCTTCGTCCGCCTTGCGATCCTCGGGAGGGAGGAGTCGGCGGTGCCGGGTAGCGCCTGGGCGTGGGCGGCGCCTCCTGCACGTCCAGCTCCTCGAGATCGGGCTCGCTCGAGAGCGTGGTGCGAGTCTCGCGCGCCGCAGTCCGGATCGGCGGCGGCACCGGCCGCAGGGGCGGCGCAACCGGCACGGGCAACGGTAGCGGCGTGCGTGTCGACAACGGGCCCGTCCCGGACTCCGTCGATGGATCGGAGCGTGCCGGCGCGATCACGATCGAGGGAACCAACTCCGCAGCCGGCCTCGCGGTCGAATCGATCAGGCTCACCGAGCGCGACGTCGGTTCAGGCACATCCGCGGCGGGCGCCAGCGTAGCAGGGGCGAGCTTCTGCAACACGAGCACGGCGGCGACGAACGCAGCGTTCGTCAGAAGAACCGCGGCTGCCGCGATCGACGCAAGCTGGTGCGCTGCCGCCACGCCGGTCGAGAGCGGCACGAGCGCCAGCGCGAGGGCGAACGCACCGCGCGGCATTGCGATCGCCAGAAGCGGGCGGCTGCTCACCCGGGCCCCGGGGCCACGCGTGGCCGCCAACACGGCCGGCACGCGCGCCCCTGCGGCGAGCACGACGATCGACAAGCCCAACCCGATCCCGATCCACGGCGGAGCCAACAGAATGCCCGCCACGAGGAACAGCGAGGAGCGCACCACAAGCGCCAGGCCGTGCCGCAACGGCGAGCCGTCCGTGGCGTGGATGGGCGAAGGCGCCATGCCCAGCCGCTGCGCGACCGCGTCCGCGTGGGACGTCGCAAGCGAGAACGCCAGGACGGCCAGCAGCGCGTCGGCGCGCGTGATGCGTGCGGTCGCGAACACGATGAGCAGCGCCGCGAACGTGAGCGCGAACGCGTGCTCCGAAGAGCGCACCGCGCGCAGGAACAGGCTCCAGCCCACACCCGCCACGAGCCCGATGGCGAGCCCGATCGCCACCGACTGCAGCACGGACACCAGCACCGCGCCAACTCCGTCTCCCGAGGCTGTCATCACGTCGAGCGCGATCGCGACCGTGACCAGACCGAGCGCCGAGCCTATCGCGTATTCGCCTTCGAGCAGGCCCTGGGTCGCGACGTCGAGACGTCCTCTGCCCATCGCTGGGATTGAGAGTGTCGCGGCGCTGCAGCCCAGGGACGCGCCGAGTATGAGCGCGTCGCCAAGACCGAAGGATGTGACGAGCAAGCCGGCAGCGGAAGCGATCATGGCGACTGGCACGACCAGGGCGACGGTGCCGGCGAACGCGATGCCCGCGAGCAAGGCGGCGCGGCCCCACGGTCTTGGCGCTGCTGCGAGCTTGAGCTTGCCGCCGGCCTCGAGTGCGCCGAACACGAGCGCGACGGACGCGACGTGCGGCGCGATGGCGTCCAGGTCGGAGCGCTGCACCAGGCCGAGCCCCGGGCCGAGCAGCAGGCCCGCCAGCATGAGGAACAGCAGGTCGGGCACGCCGGTGCGCTGGAAGAGCACGTCGCCCAAGGCGCCCAGCAGCAGCACCGCACCCAACGCTATCAACACCAGAGCCGTCATCGTCATGGGGATGCCTGCCACCGGCGCGTCACGCGCTCAGATCGCCCGAGAGCCGCACCATGCGCACCGGCGTTGCCGTGCCCGATCGACTCGCCGCGGCAGGCCGCGACAGTGGCTCCGGCAAGGGCGATCGCAAGCGCCGTACGGGTCGCGGGACGCATGATTCGGGTAGTCGAATCGACGAGCGGTCACGCGTCAATGGTGAGCTCGGAGGGTGAGCGTGCGTGCTCGGCAGCGGTGCTGCGGGCGGGGAGGTCGAGCGTGGGGCGGTGGTGCGGCTCAGGGAGGAGAGCCGACCGCGAGCAGCAGCTTGGAGTTCTCCTGCTCGTCGAGGTCGCTGGCGAGCGCGTAGCCGACGCCGCGCTTGTCGGTCAACGCCACGGAGTAGCCCCGAACGTAGCCGACGTAGACCGGCGCGCTCGCGTTGCCGATGACCTCGGGACGCAGCCGCGGGCTGCTCGAGATGCGGATGCGGTACGGATTGTAGACGTACACGCTCACGCGTCGTCCGTTGCTGAGCGTGTACTGAAGCATGGCCGCGCGCTGGCCCCTGGTGATGGCGACCATCCGGGCGCCGCCGAACTGCGCCTGCAGATCTGGCGTGTGCGGCGAGGTCACCGTGCGAACCGGCACGCCGATGAACCGATCGAAGTTCTCGACGTCGTTGGGGTTGGTGGTCTCGGGAGGCAGCGGGTTGGCGTGCTGCTCGACCAAGTCCTCGAGGAACGAGTCGACCGACAGCATCGAGGCGGCCGAGGAGGCTGGCTGGGCGCCGGACTTCGCCGCATCGCCGCTGGCCGAGGGGCCCGACATGTGCGCGACCGAAGCCCCCACGAGCGCCATGGCAGCCGCGGCAGCAAGCGGCCCCGCGATGCGCCAGGACAGCATCCGGGGCGGCCCCACCATCACGTCGCCCTGCGTCTGCGCGTCGCCCACCTGCGTGATCGTCATGGCCGCCCGGAGCCGAAGCGCTTCCGGGGTGTGCACCGCCTTGACGTGGTTGCGCACGCTCGAGCGGCACGCTCGCGCGAATACCACGCGGCTCTTGCACTCTTCGCAGCCGTCCACGTGCGCGTCGAGCTCCACCATCTGCGAGGCTTCCAACTCGCCATCGACGAAGGCGCTCAGACACCTGGCCAGATCGACACAGGTAGGGTTCGTCATGCGCCTGCTCCCTGCTTGCGAGCACGGTACTGCACCAGGTCGACCGTGTTGCGGTCTTCCGACTCCTGGTTCGCGTGCTCTTTGACAATCCCCATCGCAACTGCGTGATCGTACAGAACGTCCTGCAACATCTTGCGGCCTCGATGCAACCGCGACATCACCGTTCCGATCGGACACCCCATGATGTCCGCAATCTCCTTGTAGGAAAAGTCCTCGACGTCCGAAAGAAGCACCGCCAGGCGGAAGTCGTCGGGCAGGCTGTCCAGCGCCGCCCCCACCTCGCGCTCGATGATCGGCCGAAACGCTTGTGTCTCCGGATCGACCATCTGGCGCATCGTGGCCGAGCTCACCCAGCCGTCGGACAGCGGCTTGGCCTCGGGACCCGCGAGCACGTCCCGCTCGAGGCTTCCCCGACGGTACCGGTTGATGAACGTGTTGGTCAGGATCTTGAACATCCAAGCCTTGAGGTTCGTGCCCTCCTCGAACTGATCGCGGCTGCGCATCGCCTTGACGAGCGCATCCTGAACGAGGTCTTCGGCATCGACCGCGTTGCGCGTCATGCGCAGGGCAGTCGAATACAAGGCGTCGACATGGGACAAGACTCCGGTCTCGAAAGGGTCGGGGTCTCGCGGACGACGCTTGGTGAGGGAGTACAAGAAGGACATCGGATTGGACCTGAGCTTGTCGGTGCAACCCGGGAGGGGCGCGAATTATTCCGCCGCCTTGCCTTCTGGCTTGTCGGAGGGTTCGGCCGGCTCCGGCTCGGCGATCCCAGGCTTGACATGTTTCTCGAGCTCTTGCACGCGTTGCGCTAGCTTGCGCACCTCGGCCTGCAGCTCGGTGAGGTTCGTGAACCCGGGAAGCACGGCCCGAACCCGCTCGTCGATCGCGTGCTGCCACTGGTCGAGCGTATGCCGGGAGCTGGCCACCAACTCCCCCAGGCTCAGCCGAGGCTCCTCGCGCCGAGCCGACGGCTCCCCTTGCGCCGGCGGCTCCACCCCGCTCTCCACGGCGGCCGCCCGATCCACCTCGGTCTCCAACGGCTCCTCGCCCTCCACGTGCGACGCCGGAATCAGCCGGCCGATCGGCCCGTCCCGCAGCGAGGTCAGCAGCTTCTCGCCGCGCTCCTGGATGAGCGTCCGAAGCGTGCCGAGCGGAACCGATCTCGGCTTCGTCTTCAACTCCTCGGAGATGGCAAGCGCAAGGGTCACCTCGGTCTTGTCCTCCTTGGTCGTGTTGTCGATGATCTGAACGTCTTCGCCGCGACGCACCATCTCCGCGATCTGGAGCAGGGTGACATAACGGCTGTCGCGCGTGTCGTAGAGCTTGCGGTTCGAGTACCGCTTGATTACGCGGCGCGTTCCCTGGTTGTCCCCGCTGTTGTCCACGTTGACTCCTTCCTTCCCCGCTTCCGCCGGTTCATCAGCATCATGGTCGCTATTACCGCGAAGCGTCAAGGCGCCTCGTGGGCACCCGCCCGCCCTATCGATCCCGCCGCGGATACCCACGTGCGCGAAACCACCACAAAGGCAGCCCCGCCGCTCTGTCGCCTCCCTTTAGTTTGGGCTACGAATCGGTCCCTGGCCATGCCCGCCGCCCTGGAAGCGTCAGAAATCTCCGCCCGGTACCCCGGAGCGACGACCCCCGCTCTCCATCATTTGTCGCTGACTCTGTCCCCGGGGGAAATGCTCGCCACCCTCGGCCCCAACGGCGCCGGCAAGTCCACGCTCCTGCGCGTGCTGGCCGGCGTGCTCGCCCCCAGCGCCGGACGAGTCCTGCTGCGAGGCGTGGAGATCGCTCGCCTGGACCGCCGCGAAATCGCGCGGTGCGTCGCTGTTGTGCCTCAAAACGTGCAGGTCGCCTTCGGGTTCACCGTTCGCCAGGTCGTCATGATGGGCCGCTCTCCGCACCAAGACGGCTTGCTGCTGGCCGATTCGCACGACCGGGGCGTGGTCGAGCAGGTCCTGGAACGCACCGATCTGCTTGGCTTGGCCGAGCGCCCGGTCAGCAGCCTGTCGGGCGGCGAGCAGAAGCGGGTGGCCATCGCTCGCGCCCTGGCCCAACAGCCCCAGATCCTGCTGCTCGACGAGGCCACGGCGCACCTCGACATCCGCCACGCCGTCACGCTTCACGCCCTGATTCGGCGCGAGGTGCAGCAGCGGAAGCTGGCCTGCCTGGCGATCATGCACGACCTGAACGAAGCCGCGCAGAACGCCGACCGCGTCTTGCTGCTCGATCAGGGCAGGGTTCGGGCGCTGGGGCGCGTCGACGAGGTCATGACCTACCGGCTCCTGCGGGAAACCTTCGGTGTGGACCTGTACGTCGGTGTCAACGAGGTCGACGGCACGCGTTACTTCGTGCCGATGCGTCAGGGTTGAGCCAATCGCATCTCCGATTGACCGCATTCTCGACCAGCGTGCCGAGCCGATCTATAAGCGGGCATCATCATGCGTCCGCTCAATCTGACCGCTCTGGTTGCGACGCTGACCCTAGCAGTGCTGACGGTACTCGGGTGCAGTCGCGACACGCACAAGCTCGATCTGCTCACCGTTCTCGATGTGACCCCGCGCTCCATCGATTTGGGGGACCGCGTGGAAGTCATCGGCATCGACTTCCCCGAGGGGCGTCCGGCCCAGATCGAGTTCAAAGGGGACCTGTACCGCCCGGGCGAGAAGCCGCAGCGCAACGTCGACGTGAAGGTCGACGGCGTCTCGTCGTCATCGTCGCGCATCGGCTTCGAGTTCACCGAAGGGCTGCTCGATCGGTTCACCGGCGTGGGCGATCGCGCGGCGCACACCACGTTCCGCGGCACGCTGGCGGTCACCTTCCCGGGGATGCCGGGCAGCGAGCTCAAGGGCGCGGTCACCGGCGTCAAGAACGTGGTGCTGGACATCCAGCCGCCTTCGGCGCGGCGCACCGTGATGGAAGCCAAGGAAAAGCAAGGGCAGGCGGTCCTCGACTTCCTCGGCATCAAGATCGCCGACGACTCCCCGGCCAACGGCGGGCTGCTTGTCGCCGACGTGGAGCAGGGCAAGCCCGCAACGCAGGCGGGCGTGCGCAAGGGCGACGTGCTCGAGTCGTTCGGCGGTGTGCAGGTCGCCTCCCGTGCCGACCTGATCCCTTCGTCGTCGTCTCAGGAAGTCGAGCTGGGCATCCGGCGCGGCGCCACCGAGGTCTTCCCGATGCCCACGGTCAGCATGGCAGGCTTCCACAAGAGCGTGACGACCGATCTGCTCGGCGCTGCGATCCTGCTGCTGGTGGCGCTGCTGATCATCGGCGTGTTCATGGCGCCGACCGCGGGCATCATCACCTGGGTGGAGCGTCGTGTGTCGGGGCGCATGCAGTCGCGCATCGGCCCCAACCGCACGGGGCCGCAGGGCTTCCTTCAGTGGCTGGCCGACGGCATCAAGTCCATCCTCAAGGAGGACATCATCCCCACGCAGGCCGACAAGCCGCTGTTCCGCTTGGCTCCCTATCTGGTGTTCGTGGGCGTGAGCGCCACGTTCGTCGTCATGCCCTTCGGCGAGTATCTGATCGCGGCGGACCTCGACATCGGCATCCTGTACGTGGTGGCGGTGACTTCCCTGGTGACCATCGGGTTGATGACCGGCGGCTGGGCGTCGAACAACAAGTGGTCGCTGCTCGGAGGCATCCGTTCCGCTGCGCAGATCATCAGCTACGAGATCCCCGGCGCCGTGGCGATCGTGTGCATCGTGATGATGACCGGCAGCCTGCGCATGCAGGAGATCATCCGGGCCCAGGGCGGTGCTCCCTGGGAGTGGTACATGTTCCGCAACCCGGTCACCTTCGCGCTGTTCTTCCTGTACTTCACCACGGCGCTGGCCGAGGGCAACCGCGCGCCGTTCGACCTCCCCGAGGCCGAGAGCGAGCTGGTGGCAGGGTACTCCACCGAGTACTCCGGCATGCGCTACGTGTTCTTCTTCTTCGCCGAGTGGTCGAACGTGTTCGTCATGAGCGGCATCGCCTCGGCCCTGTTCCTCGGTGGCTGGCAGGTGCCGGGCATCGACCCGAGCCAGCAGGCATCGTCGTTCTGGCTGCAGGCCCTGGGTGCCTTCGTGTTCCTGACCAAGTCCTGGATCCTGGTGTTCGTGGTCATCTGGATCCGCTGGACGCTGCCTCGCATCCGCATCGACCAGCTCATGAACCTGTGCTGGAAGTGGTTCGTGCCCCTGTCCTTCGCCGGGTTCGTGCTCACCGCGTTGTGGATCCTGTGGGACCCGCAGGGCGTGGTGCGCCTCGCCATCTCGGGCGCCACCTTCGCGCTGTTCGTGGTCATCATGTTCCACTTCGTGCGACGCGTCGCGTACAACATGCGCGCGATGCAGGCGCAGGTCCACGTCAACCCGTTCATCTGAGCTTCGAGCGATCAGCGGTCAGCGATCAGCGATCAGCCGTCAGCGATCAGCGATCAGCGATCAGCGGTCAGCGATCAGCGATCAGCGATCAGCGATCAGCGGTCAGCGATCAGCGGTCAGCGATCAGCGATCAGCGGTCAGCGATCAGCGGGGGCGGGACAAGGGCTTGCCGCGAGCGGCGTTCGGCCTACCTCGAGCCCTTGGCCTTGAGCCCGTAGCGCTGCACGAGCCGGTGCAGGTACATGCGGTCCATCCCCGCCTTGCGCGCGGCCATGCTCACGTTGCCCTCGGCCCACGCAAGCAGCGCTCCGACGTAGACCTGCTCGAAGTCGGACACGACCCGCTCCTTGGCTTCGCGGAACGACAGGTCCAGATTCACGCCTGCGTGCTGCGCGTCGAGCGCCGGCGCGCTGCCGCGCGTGGACGCGGGCGGAACGACGTCCAACACGACGGCGCGCTCGACGTAGTTGCGCAGCTCCCGAACGTTGCCCGGCCAGTCGTAGCGCGCCAAGTCGGCCAGCACCTGGTCGGTGAACAGGTCGGCGCGCTCTTCGGCCATCATCGTCTTGAGAAACACGTTGACCAGGATCGGGATGTCTTCGAGCCGGTCGCGCAGCGGCGGCACCCGCACCGTCACGACCGACAAACGGAAGTACAGATCCTCGCGGAAGCGCCCGTGGTTGACCTCGCGCTCGAGCCGTCGGTTGGTCGCGGCGATGACGCGCACGTCGACCTTGCGCGTGCGGTTGTCTCCCACGCGCCGGATCTCCCGGGTCTCGAGCGTGCGCAGCAGCTTTGGCTGCATCTCCAGGGGCATCTCGCCGATCTCGTCGAGCAGCACGGTGCCGCCGTCGGCCGCCTCGAACGCCCCCACGCGGTCGCGCTCCGCGCCGGTGAACGCGCCCCGCACGTGTCCGTACAGCTCGCTCTCGATGAGGGTCGGCGAGATCGCGCCGCAGTCGACCACCACCAGCGGCTTGCCAGCCCGCGCGCCGCTGCGCACCAGCTCGGTGGCGATGATCTCCTTGCCCGTGCCGCTCTCGCCTTCGATGAGCACCGTCGAGTCCGATCGCGCCACCCGCGCCAGCGTCGCGAACAGCCGTCGCATCGCCAGCGACGTGCCGGCCAACTGACCGAACGACGGCCACACCGGCACGGCTTCATTGCTGGTCGAGCCCAGCTCGCGTACGCGTACCAGCGACGAGCCAAGGGCCAGGCGGCACTCTGGCATCGGCAGGTCCGCTTCCCGCACGCGAACTCCACCCACGGAGGTACCGTTGAGCGAGCCGGTGTCGCTGATGCGCCAGGCGTCCGGGCCTCGCGACAGGCGGCAGTGGAAGCGCGAGACCGCCGAATCACGCAGCACCAGGTCGTTGCTCGGATGCGACCCGATCCTGCACAGGTCGCCATCGACCACCACGACGCGGCCATCGGCTCGCCCGTCTTCTCGCTCGACCGCCAGCTCCAGGCGCGGGATGGCTGCGGACTGGGCGAACTGAGGCCGGGTCACGGTGGCGCGGCTGAACGCGCTGCGCTCGCCGTCGGTCGTGCTTGCGGGCCGATTCCTGTCGTCGGTCATTGCGTCCATGCTAGCTCGTTTCGGATGAGGGTCGCAGCCCTCAGGTGAGGGTCGCAGCCCTCACGCCCTGCCGCCCGATTCGCGCGGGCAGCAGCACAATTCCCGGCGAAGGCCCATGAAGCGACAGCGTGCCGGATAGGAACGGGAATTGAATCTGCCGCTCGCATGTCTTGGACCCTGGTGAAAAGAGCGCTGGCGACAGGGATGCTCGCAGTGGGCGTGGCGGGCGGTTGCGGAAGCGGCCAGCCCGCAGTGAGCACGCCGGTGGCGCGCGTGGCCGTGTTGAGCGCGGCGGTCGCGCGCGCACCCGAGGTCGAGGCAGCGCAGCCGCGGCACGATGACGCGGTGGTTCAGGCGCCTGTGTTCGCTCAGGCCACGCGCAAGCGCACGCGATGGGGCGAGGTGTACGTGCCCGCCGGCTTCTCGCTGGACCACGGCGTCTACGATCTGGTGATTCACTTCCACGGCGCCTTCCAAACCATGGAGCCCGCGTTCCAGGCGTCGGGCGTGCGAGCCGTGCTGTTCACCATGAACCTGGGCAACGGCTCAGGACCCTACGAGGACCGCTTTCGCGACGCGGCGTCGTTCCCCGCGTTGATCGAGGCCGTGCAAGGCGCGGTCGACGCCGCCCTCGGCCAGCAGGCCACGATGGGACGGCTGGCCTTGAGCTCGTGGAGCGCCGGCTATGGTGCCGTCGCGAAGATCCTGGCTCGCGCCACCAACGCGGCGCTTGTCGACACGGTGCTGCTGGCCGACAGCATGCACGCATCGCTGCTCGATCAGCGAGCGCGCACCATCTACGACGCGAGCCTGATGCCGTTCACCAGGTTCGCGGAGCAGGCCGCCGACGGGCAGAAGCTGATGGCGATCGCCCACTCGTCGATCGCGACGACGACCTACGCGAGCACGACGGAGACGGCGAGGAGGCTGGAGGACGAGCTCGGCGTGCAGCGAGAGCCGCCGTGCGAGACCTCGCCCGAGGGCATGACGATGGTGTCGTGCGCGGACAAGGGCGGGCTGCACGTCCGGGCCTTCGCCGGGCACGACGCGACGGCCCACGTGGAGCAACTGCAGCACATCGATGCCACGCTGCTGGGACGTCTGCGCGAACGGTGGGACAGCTGATGGGCGGCGGGGCCCGGCGGGGAAGTCATGGAGCTTTCCCGGGGCCTGGTCAGTGCAGGACGATCGTCGAGACGAGACCGTAGCGTGGGGATACCGGGATGGCGATCGTCTGGGCGGGGGAGGTATCCGGCTTGTCGCCGTGGGCGATGAGATCCTCACCGAACCGGGAGGTGGACGCGACCGCATCGGTCGGCACGTTGAGCGTCTGCACGTGCGCGGTCCAAGCGCCGGGCAAGTCCGCTCTGCCTCCGTTGATGGGGTTCTCGCCGCACGTCGTGCACACGGGCGCATATCCTTGAGACACAGCCTCCCGGAACGCGCCAGCCAGAATGGAGAAGGCCTCGGGGACGACGCCGGTCAACGGTGGGCCGTCCTCGCCGGTCACGTCGGGGCCCACGTAGTAGTCGCCCCAGATGACAGTGGGACGGGCGCCGGATTGTGCGGACAGGTGTTCGACGACGCGCTGTGCCTGGAGCTTGCTCTCCGCGAACCATGCGTCGTCGCCGGTTGCGCCGTTCGCGTACACGCCGGTGTAGGGCTGTGTCGCCGAGCTGTGGGGACCTTGGAGCGTGAGGCAATGCACGTCCACCGGCGAGACGCCGGGCGGGGACAGGGTGGCCGACAGCAGGATCTCGCGCCACGAAGTCGACGGCAGCACCCAGGCGCGGACATCGGACAGTGGGAATCGGGACAGGATGAGGAGCCCGTTGCCGCCCTGGAAGGTGAATCCCGCGCGCGCATCGTTTTCGCAGGCGCTTCGGATGTCCTTGATTCGCTCGGACATGCCCGTGTAGAGCAGGCAGGAGAAGCATCGCTTGGAGTCGCTGTTTCCGAAGAGAAGCTGCGAGAAGGAGCCGGTGCATTTCTGCACGGCACAGCTGCCCTCGGACATTCGTCCCTCCTCGCTACCGGGAACGGTCGAGCACTGGGCCTTGATGCAATCGAGCACGGCATCTGCCTTGGTGGACAGATCGGCAGTGCCGCACGGCGGCGTGGTGGGAAGCGCGGGAACGGAGCCGTCTTGCGTGCGCGGGTCGTCGGGCTGGCTGTCGAGATCGGTCGGCACCCAGCCCGAGAACGGAAACTCGAGAGCGGCGGCCTGGGCGATGGCCTGCTTGTCTTCCTGCCGCATCACCTGACTGACGCACAAGACGTCGGCTGGGAATCCTCCTACGGTATCCGGTGCGACCGCCGTGCGTTCTGCCAGGTAAGGCGCAAAGGCTCCGTCGAGCACCAGGCTGATCGCCCCGAAGCGGACCGGCAAGGGGCTCGAAGCCGTGTTGTCTCCTGCCTCCGAGCCGCAGCCAACCAGCATCCCGGACCATGCGAGACAGCAGAGCAAAGGCAAGGACGAAGTGCGCACGAGTCTCCTCCTGCTCAACGCGGCATTCGAATCACGGAGCGAAGCCCGTATCGAGGCGAAATGGTGCCAAGGCCCGACCCGTCGGGCAACGGCACGACCTGATCCTGGAACGTGCGAGTCGTAGCGAGACGTCGTCCGAAAAGCTCAAGCCCTTGCGGCACCGGGGGATTGCGCGCGCCAGCACTATCGATCTTGTCGAATTCGGTGCGAATCCAGTCGCGTCTGTGAACATCGGCGGGCCATGGACAACGGA
>JAJZQG010000385.1 GCA_021847645.1 Myxococcales bacterium | reverse complement strand
TCATGACTCGCCTCCGTGCTGGCCGTCGCCAGCTTCGGAGCGCCCGTCCCTCTCAGCTCATGCTGCCGCTTGCGGAATTTCCGGGCCGTTTTGCGGCAAGATGTTGAGGGTCATGACAGTTACGCACCCAGGGGTCAACCCAATCGGGCAAAACACGCCGTCGGATGATCCCTGCCGAGGGCGTTTCGGATGAGGTCTAGTGCGGCGGCGGAAAGCAGCCGATGGTCGGCGGCGAACCAGATCCACGCGTGCGTGTCGAGCACGATCACCTGTCGGCCTCCCACGGCTCCCCGACAGGCGCGACGATGTCTCCAAGCATGGTGACCGACCCTGCCATCGGCGCCGTGTTGGGCCGATGGGCAAGTGACGGTTGCTCCGGATCGGTGCTCTGCAAGGGGAGGGGCTTGGCCCGGAGCCTGCGCGCGAGCGCCACGAGGATCTCCGCATCCTCTTCGGACAGGCTTTCGATCTCGTGCAGGAGCACCTCGCGCGACGTCATGGCGGCACCTCTCGTTGTCATCGTAGCGCAGCCCGCGCACACCACCAAGCACACCACCCGGGCGCAAGGGCTGGACGTTCCGGTGTGCCCCTGAAACGGATTACCCTTGAAACGTAGCTGCGGGAAACGGCCTGCGAAGACCGTGGTCCTGTTCACCCGGTGGAGAAAGTCAAAAGGCAAAGGTCAAAGGTTTGTTGCCGGGCGGACGCGGTGTCAGGACACGGCAGCGGCTCGAGGCGCGTCTCGTCCACTTCTCACTTTTGACTTTTGACCTTTGCCTTTTGACTTCTTGCTGGTGGCGAGGGCCTCTCTCAGATTGCAGGCAGACACCACCCGCGCCGCGGCCGCATGACCGGGAGACACGACGTGGGCTGGCCTGAATCGCCGGACGTAGTCGTCACGGCCCCGGGCAGCGGTTCGGCAGGGCACGGGCCGCACGGCCGTGGCCGTGCGGCAGAGCAGGCACTGCTGGGCGGGCGCAGCGGAAGCCCAGGTTGTTGTTGCGGTTCGTGGGCGTATTCCTGTTGCGATTCGCGGCGCGGACGTTCGAAGGATTGTTGTTGTTCCAGCTGCCGCCGCGATTGACGAAGGCTGCCTGCCCGGGCAAGGCGCATGAATGCACGAGCCTCCGGAGAAAGCAACGCTGCCCGCAGTCGTCGAGCAAGGCTACGCCGCCTGGATGTGGCTCGATGGTCGCGTGGCTTCGATGCCCGTCTCGGCGCGACGGCAGCTCGGACATCGCATGATCGACGCGGTGCTCGACGCGCTGGTCGCTGCGACGCAGGCTGCGTACCTGCCGCGAGGCCCGGCGCGGCTCCGAGAGCTGCACGCGGCCTCGCGGTCACTGGCCGTGCTGCGCATTCTGCTGCGCGGATGCCGAGAGCGGCGATACCTGTCGATCGACCAGCACGAGCACGCGATGAAGCTGGTCGACGACTGGGGCCGGCAGCTCGGCGGCTGGATTCGCCACGACGCCGGAGTCCAGCATGGGCGATGACGGCGAATCGATCTTCGAGCGCATCACGACCGTGCGCAACCTGTGGGCTGCTGCCCTGCGAGCCGCGCGAGGCAAGCGGCATCGCCCGGCCGTGGCGCGCACCCTGCTCGATCTCGAAGGCGTGGTGCTCGCTCTGCAGCGCGACCTGTGCGGTGGCACTTGGCAACCGGCCCGGGCCACGCAGCACGAGGTCTTCGACCCGAAGCGGCGGACGATCACGGCCGCGCCGTTCCGCGACCGGATCGTTCACCAGGCGCTTTGCGCCGTTATCGGCCCGATGCTGGAGCGGCACCTCATCCCGCGAACCTACGCGTGCCGCCTGGGACTCGGCACCCACGCGGCGATCCGTCAGGCGCGGGTGTGGACCGGGCACTTCGCGTTCGCGCTGCACCTGGACGTGGCGAAGTTCTTTCCCAGCATCGACCACGCGATCCTGCTGCGCCAACTCGAGCACGACGTGCGGTGCGAGCGAACCGTCGCGCTCTGCGCGCGGATCATCGAAGCCGGGCGCGAGCTGGCTGGGGGCACGCACCGGCACTTCCCGGGCGACGACCTGCTCGCGCCGCTGTCACGCAAGACAGGTCTTCCGATCGGGAATCTCACCAGCCAGCACTTCGCCAACCGGTATCTGTCGCCCGTGGATCATCGCGCCACGGATCGGCTGCGCATCCACGCATATCTCCGCTACATGGACGACATGCTGCTGTTCGCCCACGATCGCGACCAGCTATCCGAATGGGGACACGCCATCGAGCAGGCTTGCTGGCGGCAGCGGCTGCGGCTTCACCCGTGGCAGGTCGTGCCCACGCGGCAGGGCATCACGTGGCTGGGCTTCCGCATCCTGCCCGGCCAAGTGCGCGTGAAGAGGACCTCGGTGGTGCGCGCGAAGAAGCGTCTTGCGCGGCTGCTGGGCGATGCCGCCGCCGATCCGGCGAAGTGGGAGCGGTTCATGGCCTCGCTGCGCTCGACCTTCGCCCACTGGAATCACGGCGACACGTGGCGGCTGCGCGAGCAGACGCTGCGGGAGCTGGGGCTGCTGTACGAGGAGGAGGACGGCGATGCGCCATCCGACACCGACTGACGCGGCCGCTCGCTTCGCTCGCGGCTGGGGGGCAAGCCCCCCAGCCCCCCTTGGTCACCATCCATGTTCGGATAGTTCTTCCATGCAAGAAACAAACCAGATCAAGGGTTCAACGATCGAGGATCAAGGGATTTTCTACCGGGCGCAGCGGAAGCCCAGGTCGGGGCCGCGGTGCGGGGGCGAACCCCTGCTGCGATCCGCGGCGCGGACGTTCGAAGGATCGGCGCTGCTCCAGCTGCCGCCGCGACCGACGAAGTTGTCGGTGGTACGATTCTTGCTGTAGTCGGCCGAGTACCCCGACGCCGTCCACTCCCACACGTTCCCAGCCATGTCGTGAAGCCCAAACGGACTGTCCCCGGAAGGATAACTGCCGACAGGAGCCGTCGTCGCCCAGCCGTCATCGGCCTGATACATTGCCGACCAGCTCTGCCCTCGCTCACGCGCCCACGCCACGCACTCGCTCCCGCACGCATTCAACAGCCTCGGCCCCGGCGCGCTGTTGCCCCAAGGATACGTCCGCCCGTCCGTCCCTCGCGCCCCGTACTCCCACTCCTCTTCCGTGGGCAGACGCTTTCGCGCCCATCGGCAGTAGGTGTCGGCCTGGTTCCACGTCACGCAGTTGACCGGGTGATTCTGCCTGTCGCTTCGGTTGCCATTGCATGCCTCGGAGAAGATGCGCCGCTGGTCGTCCGTGATCCCGTTCCAGTCCACCGTCGTCGGCGCTGGCTGACAGCCCCCGGCACTCACGCACGCCGCGTACTGCGCCACCGTCACTTCCGTCAGATCCATCTCGAACGACGCCACCCGGACCGAATGCACCGGCTTCTCGTCTGCATCCCCGTCGTTCGACCCCATGTTGAACGTGCCCGCAGGAATTCGAACCATCCGTCCGACCGAGGCTGTCGACGGCGGCGCGCTCGCCGGTTGCGACGGCTGCGCCACCACGTCCGCCACGCACCCTCGCCCCGCCTCGAAGTGCATGCCTGCCGAGCAGCTCGTGTCCACGCTCGCCACGCACTTGCCACCCTGGTTCTTCGTGCCTGCCGGACACTCGACCTCCGTCACCACGTTCTTGCGCACGCACTGCCCGCCCCGTTGTTCCGTGCCTTCCGGACACACCGTCTGCGCCGCCCCCAGCTCCGCCACCTCCACCCGAATCACCGCGCTGCAGTTCGTCACCGGCCCGTTGTCCGTGTCCTTCGCGCCCTCGCAGCTCGACGGATCCCCCGCTTCCGACAGCTCCTCATGCCCGCGCGACGCCTTGGCGCCTGCGCCCACGCCCGCCACGCTCGCGCCTCCCGAATCCTCGCTCGCCGCCCCCGCGTAGAACGTGAACGCACCCACCGTCATCGCCGTGATCACGTGCGTCGCCTTCTCGCATCCCGCGCCCTGCAGCTCCGACTTGCGGACTTCGGCCTTCGACGCCTCCCACCGGCCCACCATCGTCATCTTCACGTTCAGCTCGCCGAACTGCTGCAGCTTGCCTTCGAGCTTCGCCGCACCGATGGGTACTGCGGCGTACAGCTCGTCGTCGTTGCGGATGCTCTCCGTACTCTTCTGCGGGTTGTTCGCCGCGTACTGGTACTGCGCGGGCGCCGTGCAGCGCGACAGCACCTCCATCTCGCAGCCGTCGTAGCGCACCACGATCAAGCCCTTGCGCGCTTGCGTCTCGAGCGCCGCGCGATCTTCGCCGGGCCATTCGACCACCAGCGGCTTGGTCTGGCTCGCCTTCACGTGGCACTTCGTGGCGTCCGTCGGGTGCCAGTCGGGCGCGTGAGGCTCCGCGCCGGGTGCGTGGGGCGGGCAACCCGTGGCGAGGGCGCACAGGCACGCGGGCAACGTCCACCAATGCAGCGAATTCCCTGTCTTCATCGTTTGCGCGATGGTCGCACAAGCGCACGGCCGGTTCAATCACGACCAAGCCGCGCCGCGGCTCCGGCAGGCCTGATTCGCTACCGGCGAAGCCGGAGCTAGAGCTCATCCGAAAAGCCCATCGCGCAGAAAACAACTAGGAACTAGGAACAGGAACACGGGAATTCGAACAGAGAATCGATCGAAAATCGGCCGCACGCGACCTCTGGTGCCCTT
>JAJZQG010000384.1 GCA_021847645.1 Myxococcales bacterium | reverse complement strand
CGAACCTCAAGGTGATTCGCCCCGCGCAATTCGGTCTCCGGATATGCTGAGTCCTGCCGCCACTACGCTTGCAGAAGACAGCGCGTCTGGCACTCCCACTCCGCATATTCAGGCGCTCAGCATAAGCCTTGTCGGTCGAGCCGGTGGGGCGGCCGACCTTCTGCAGATACATCGACTGCAGCTCCTCGACCGTCATGCTCTTGAAGCGCCCTCGCTCGGCGCGTGCGATCGGCGCTGCGTTCGAGGTGTTCTTCCTCGTCCTCCTGGCGGGCTGTTCGGTCAGCTGCAGGGCGTCGGCGTGTGCTTCCGCGGCGGGTGTCTCCTCGTGAGGCGTTGCGGACTCGGCAAAAACGGCAACGTCCTGAGCGGTGTCTGCTTCTTCCGGGCTGGCCTCTGCTTCGCTCACTTCGGAGGGCTCGGTCTCCTGCTGCGCCTCGCCTGGGGGCTCAGGCTGCGGCGCTGGTTCGGAAGCCGGCGCGGGTTCCGCTGCTGTCGCCGCCTGCTCCTCCTCCGCGCGGCGCAGGAGCGCCTGCTCGATGCGACGGATCAGGAACGTGCGGTTCGGGCAGCGGGTCTCTTCGCCGACGACTTCGAGGAATCGTTGCTGCAGCTCGGGGAGGCGGAGGCTCTCGAGGTCGTTGGTGGGCTGGGTTCGTCGCGGCATGGTCGGACTCCTTCTGCGGGTACACGTTTCCCTCGCGCGGCATCCCGCTCTGCACGCCGGGGGCGTCGTCGTCTCTCGCCCTGCTTCGTCGGGCTTCGCTGCGCACATACAGGCTCTGCACAACGCACCAGGCAAGGTCATTCCCGCGCGCCGAAGGTCGATTGTCGGCATCCCGGAACGAACGCAGCCGGGCGGCGTTCCGTCCGGCTGCGGGCGAGTACCCGTTCGCGCGGGGCTACCGTCGGGCTGCCGCCCACATGCGGTTCGACCCGTAGCGAAGCTGGGTTCCCTCGACGATGAACACGTCCGAGGCAGCCAGTCCTTCGCCGTACCGGGGCTCCTCTTCGTCATCGGATTCGCCCACCACCTCTTCGCGTGTGACCACACCCGCTACGTCGTATTCGAAGGGCCAGTTCTCCTGGCTGCCAATCAACACTTCCGCGTCCGGGTCCATGTCCTCGAGGATCTCGATCAGCTCTGCGACCTTCATTTTCCGCTCCTTTGGGGGGTGATTCGCGTGCCCCGCGAGCGACATACAGGCTCCGGTTGCGCGGCATATCAAGGCCGGTAGAGCAGTTTCTGGAGGGGGGAATCACGAAGAAGCCAGAAGTCCGGGGACTCTGGCGATGTCGAGCCAGCCGCGCAGGATGCGCTTGCCCACGAGCAGCTGTTTTCCCTGCACGCGAAAGGCGGAGGAGCGTCTTCGGCCGCAGGGCTTGCCGGACTTCTGGTCGAATTGGCCGTAGTCGAAGGTGGCAATCGTCCCGGTCGCTTCGTCGATGCTATCGAGTACGCAGACGTGCTCAGGACTTGCGAGGTAGAGGACGTCCCCGGGTTGGGGACGCTTCGCGATCGACGCCCAGACGAAGCTCTTGCCGGTCTTGAAAACGAGTCTGGAGAGGTTCTGGGCAATGCTCCAATTGCGGATCCCGCCGTCGTCGCTGCGGTTGAGAATACGCTCGTCGCGGAAGCCGAGGTGCATCAGCACGTAGTGCGGAAGGTCACCGCAGGACGAGTACCTGGGCCAGTGGTTTCGGCCTTCGGTGACCTCCTCGAAGACGGGGTCGCCGAGGACTCGACCATCGTCACCGTTGCACGCGTAGCTCGCGATCGCGACCGCGGCGCTTCGCAGGTCGCATTCGGCAGTGAAGGGGACGATTGCAGCGCTCGGGGGTTCCATGGGCCTCAGTCCTCGGTTGACGAGCCACGGCCCGAAGTGTTCCGATGGCGGAGCTCGTCGATGGCTTCGCGCAGCGCGAGCAGCGCGGCCTCCACCTTGGTGATCGCCGAGGTCTGGGCCTCGGAGATCTGCGCAACCTTCTCGTAGAGGTCCTTCACCTCCTTGTCCTTCTTCTCGCTGACGCGCCAGAACGCCCAGCCGAGGACGGCGACCAGGCCGTAGGGTCCAGTCGCCTTGAGGAACTCCGCAATCGTGGCGTACATCTCCATGCTACTTGCTCCTTCGCTGTGATTCACGTTGGGGCTCCACGCTGTCGGGCACGAAGTACCTCACAGCCAGGAGCTCGTTGACGCGGGTCTCGAACCCGCGGTTCGACTCGGTGTTCTCGGGGACACGAAGCGCGGTGAGCGCTTGACGGACGACGGGTGACACGCGCCCTTCGTCCCGCGCCGCGAACTCGATGAGCTTGGGCTTGTCCTTCAGGATGCTAAGCAGGACGAGCTGCGGACGCGAATCGCCAACCTCAACCATCGCGCGCCAGAGCGATTCGAGCGAGGCGTCGTCGACCACATTCTTCTCGATGTGCTCCGCGATCGCTCCCCAGCACGGCAGCGCGCCCTTCGCGCCCGTGCGCGAGACGAACTCGGCCAGGGCCTTGGCGCTTGTGGTCCCAATGCGAGCGACTCGCTCCGCCAGACTCTCACGTGTGCTACGCGACACGGTAGGCTCCCACGGTAATGAAGAGTTGATACGACGAGGTGTTCTGCACCCAGAGCTCGCAGTCATATCCGCCGGAGACCGACACCTTCGTCATCCAGCAGCGGATTTGCGAAGTCAGCGAGCCCTGCACGTAGGTCGTGGCCTCGGGCCAGCCGTTGGTGCCCACGTAGTTGTACGCCAGCTCGATGACATGCGGGAAGTCGTCGAGCGTCGTGTACCTCTTCGACTCCCCGGCGTTGAGCTTGTCGCTCAATCTGTAGACCTCGCGCAGATAGCGTGCGTCGTGGTCGCCCGAGTCGACGTGAACGTTGATGTTCTTGACGCATTCGCGGAGCTGACTTCGCACTGAGCCGGCCGTGATCGAGTAGGGCGACGCAGCTGCAGCGTCGTTCCCCACAAGGCTCGCGCCGCTGTCGGGATTCGCCTGCGACTGCAGGTCCGACGCGATCTCCTGGAGCTGTGCCTGCACGGTGGCACTTGAGATGAAGCTGTGCGCGGCGGCCTGGATCGCCGAGGCCTTGTGCGCGTTCGCCATCGCGCCGACGTGGGCGTTGAGCCATGCGAGGAGCTGGGACAGCTGGGCGTCGACCGATCCCACCGGAAGGGCGTGAGGCGTTCCCGCGACGGCGTCTGCGCCCACCCGCGCGGCGCCGGGACTGCCCGACGCGGTCGAGGACAAGTCGTCGACCAGCTCGTCAAGGGCTCCCCGCACGTTGTTGGACGCAACGAAGCCGTGCGGCGTGTAGTCGACGTCCTGCGCCTTGTGCCGGTGCGAGGTCGCCGCGAAGTGCCCGGCCAGGAGCTGGTCCACGGAGTCGAGGGCTGCCTGCACGCTGTTCGCGGCGGCGCTGATCGCGGTCCACAGCCCGGAGACGACCTGCACAGCGTTTCCGTGCGCGAAGACGAACGCCTGGCGGCGGCCGGTGTCGATGTCAGCGTCCAGGATCTGCAGCTGCCCGGCGCGGCGATGCACGTCGCACACGAGCAGTTCGTCGTCGACGAGCGGGACCTTCGGGGCGGAACCGATGGCGGCCTGCGGCCCCTGACGGACCACGAGCTCGAACGACTCGTCGCGCCTGAAGAAGACCTGCTGGGAGTTGCCGTCGGTGCGGGGGTCCGACAGGAGCCGCTTGAACCGCAGGAACACGCCAAGCCAGCGCTCCTGCGTCGAGTTCGCCACGTCGGTCGGGATGCCGGTCGAGTCCACGGCCAGGTTCACCGTCTGGCCGGTGCCGAAGAACACCCGCTGCCCGAGCCGGTCGTAGGCGCGACCGGGCGCGGACAGGTCGATGGTCAGGTCGGCGATCGGCGCGTGCTGCGTAGGGACGGCGCCGCCGACCACGCCGTAGATCCCGATATCCGCGGCGAGGTTGTGGTCGGCCTTCTCGAGCAGCTCGAAGCCCAGGTCGAGCTCGGCCTCGGTCACCTTCTGCCGGAAGTAGTAGTCGAGACGGTCTGCCATGCCCGCGGCCTTCGGGGAGGCAGAGGCGGGCTGCAAAGGAAGGGGGACGAGAACGGCTCAGATCACAGGAGCCACAACAGCTGGTGCGCGCTGGCCGGCCAGTCTGGATCCTGCGGGACCTCGATCTTTTCGTCCAGCGCAAGTTCAAGCCCCAACTTGCTGGCTAGTTGCTTCGGATGATCGATGTATGCCTGCATGTCCGGCGCATCCCATGCGCCGCGGTGCGTCACCAACAATGCTACGCATGAGAACGGAGACGAGTCGCGCCTCCGCGTACGGCAATCCTTCAGATCGTCGAGGAGGCGCTTCTTTCGCGGTTCTTCATACGCCTTACGAATTGCCCCGGGTGATGTTCCCCACCACGTCCCGATGGTCTTCAATTCGATTGGAATCCGCACCGCCCCCTTGGGGTCGATTTCCTTGCGGTCGCCTCGTCCAACCTTCGCCGTCGCTACAACGACATCGGCACGGCCGTGCTCCTCAACCCACACGTACACACCACCTCCAAGGGACGCCGCGAGCGGCCATAACGAGGTGGCGATTTCGAACCTCGTTGCCGGTGGCGCCGAAATACCGGATGACGGTCTGGCCCCGTATTCCGGGCTGTACTTCTGCTCAGGCAGATCCATCCCTCTCCGGGGATCTT
>JAJZQG010000124.1 GCA_021847645.1 Myxococcales bacterium | reverse complement strand
CGCGCGTGGGCCGCTTGCCGTCGCAAGCGAAGCAGATGCCGCGGGTGACCTGCTCGTGCAGCGCGAGCTTCACGCGATCGAGCGCATGACCGATGTGGTAGTGCAAGCTCTGCACCGTGGACTCGTGGGAATCGAAGTAGCCTGGAAACAAAACCGTGCGCACGTCGGCGACGATGTCCGCCACGGCCGCGGGAGAGGGCAACGGTACCGCGCAGGGCGAGCGACGCTCGTGGCGCAGCGCGACACGGTCGGAGGCGCACAGGGCGTCGACGATCGGATTGATGTCGAGCTTCGAGACGCTGGAGGGCTGGCAGCACACGCCGCCTTCGGAGAGGATGAGGTGTCGCAGTGACATGAGGAATCCTTGATCGAGCACAGCTGGGTCGGAGCGATTCGGACCGACGCGCAGGGTGTGTCACCTCTTGGGGCGGCCGTCCACTTCGGGAAGGGGGGTCAGAACGATCCGGAGACTCCGGCGAGGGCGCCGCCGTTCACGGACACGATGTCCAGGCGCGGTGTGGTGCTGGTCGCCGGCTGCGATGCGTTGGGAACAGCGGGGCGCGTGAAGTAGAAGTAGGCTGCGGTGCCCAGGGAAACGACGCCCACCCCCAGCGCGATGTCGCCGATGAGGAAGCTCTGCTTGGCAGAATCGACCTCGCTTGAACTGCAATAGGGCTTGCAGTTCTGGGCGTCCAGGTCGCTGCGCTTGGACAGGCCGCGAAGCTCGAAGAAGGCCGAGCCGGCCAGGGCGGCCACGCCAACGCCTCCCAGCACGTACGAGAGCATCGGCACCGGGCGCGTCGTGCCCTGGTCGGCACCGGGGGGGCCACCGGGCATGGCGCCGCCGGGGCCTTGCGCGGGCGGACCGTTGCCGCCGAAGTCCGCGACGATCTCGCGAGCCTTTTCGCCCTCGCGAACGATCACTTTCATGTCCACCGGGGCGCTGTCCGGGCTCTCGAACCGGAACGTGTGCGGCCCGGGATCCACGTCGACCGCGTGGCCGTCGAGCTGCGAGGTCAGCTCCTCGCCGTCCATCGAGACCTTGACGTCGGTCAGATCCTTGTGGTTCTTGCGCGCGACGAACGTCAGCGACGGCATGGCGTTGTTGACCTGGCCCAGCCACGGCCCGCACTCCTTGCGAATCACGGCGGGGCACACGTCGCGCGCACACACGAGCAAAGCGTCACGGGCAGCACGGAGCTTGCCGTCCTTCTTCATCACCTGCGACTTCTCGTGCGCGTCGAGGCAATCCTGCACGTCGTCGGCATGCGCGACGCGTGACACCATGCCCGGCGTCACGACGAGCAGCGCCAGGACGGCCGATCGGGCGACAGCGTGTGCGGGAAAGCTGGGACGCATGGGGGCAACCTCTTGTCGTGACCGCATGATCATCGCAGACACTCGGGCTTGTAGCGTTTGATCCCTTCCGCGTCGATCGTGTAGGGCGGGTCGCATCCTGCCGGCGGAGTCTTGACGGTGGCCGTAGCGGTAACCGGCGGCTTGCCCGTCGAAGTCGTTCCCGCGGTCGGCGCGCCCTTGGTGGACGGGGGAGGCACGTGGTTGATGTGCGGCGGTACGGCCGTCCCTTCCGGGGGCAAATCGAGGTCCAGGGCGCTGCTTTCCGGAGCAGCCGAGTCGGCCGCGGCCGCCGAGTCCGCCGGTGCGGCGGCGAGGTCTTCGACGTTGACGACCGGGGGTGGCGCGGTTGCCGTGGAGGAAGCAGCGGGCGGAGCGGCCGAGAGCGTGGGCACGGCTGCGCTGGCGGCGACCTGACCTGCCGCGGGCGGGCGGAACAGGAAGTAGCCCAGCACGAGCACGAGAATGGCGAACAGTCCGCCGACGATCACGGCGATGAGCACGATCCCGGTGCCCTTGGCTTTCTGCTGCTCGGCTGCGGGCTGCGCGACGGGCACGCCGGCGACGGCCGCGCCGGGTGCGCCTTCGAAGCTCGGCAGGGGCGGGGGCATGACGTTGGGCAGGGCTGGTCGAAGGATCTGGGGCGAGCTGATTGTGGTCGGTGCTTCGTCGAGAGCGATCTGGCCGCCGGGTGGGACCGGTGCGTGCAGTTGGACGCCACGAACGGCAGAGACGCCGGTGATCGTCGAGATGCTCTCGATCTCGGCGATTCGATCGGCGCGCTTCTTGAGCGTCTCGCCGGCGATCTGCTCGACCCACTCGCCCACCTCGCGGTTGGACGCGAGGATCAGGGCGCGCTCGATCTCCACGGCCATGTCGCGGGCGGTGGGGAAGCGGTCCTCGGCCTTGGCGGCGAGTCCCTTGAGCACGATGCCGTCCAGCGCGCGAGGCAGGCCGGCCGCGTACTTGCTGGGCGGCTCGATCGTCCCGGTGCCCACGGTCTCCAGTATCTGTTTGAGCAGCGATACCTCGCTGTCCCCGTGGAACAAGCGCCGACCGCACAGCACCTCCCAGAGCACGACGGACGCCGCGTACACGTCGCTGCGTCGATCCACCGCGCCCCCTTCGATTTGTTCGGGAGGCATGTACTGCAGCTTGCCCTTGAGCGTACCCTCGCGCGTGGCCTGGAGCCGGCCGGCCGCCTTGGCTACACCGAAGTCAATCACGCGCGCCACGCCGTCGACATCGATGAGCACGTTCTGGGGCGACACGTCGCGGTGCACGATGCCCAGCAGCTGCCCGGACTCGCTCTTGGCCTCGTGCGCAGCGTGCAGCCCGTGCAGCGCGCCGACGATGATGCTCAGGGCGATCTTGGGCGGGATGCGCCCCTTGGTCGGCTTCAGCAGCCGGATGAGCCGTGAGAGCGCCTCGCCCTGCACGAAGTCCATCACCAGGAAGATCTCGTCGCCGAGCGTGACCACGTCGAGCGTGGACACCACGTTCGGGTGCCGGATGCGCGAAGCCAGCCTGGCCTCGTCGATGAACATCGCGACGAAGTCCGGGTCCTTCGAGAAGTGCTCGTGCAGGCGCTTGATCGCCACGGTGCGGGAGAACCCGGCCTCGCCAAGCAGCCGTCCGATGTGGACCGTGGCCATGCCTCCCGACGCGATCTCGTCGTAGATGGCGTAGCGTCCGATGATCCTCTGCCGGACGGATGGCTCGTTGGGGGCGATCACGATCCCTCGACTATACGCAATATGACTTGGTTCCGCCAAAAGGCCAGCGACGGGCAAGGGGTCTGCGGGGCGCTTGTCGCGCGTTCGTGCAGGGGGGCCCGACACCGAAGGGCGAGACATGCTAGCGCGGATCGGCCCGACCGGGTTCACGGAGTTGGGGCCGGGCGACGACGTGCGCAAAGCCTCGCCGGAGGGACCATGTGAGGTGGGGAAGGAACGCCGGACGCGGCGTTGGCGCGGGGCTCCGGGCTGGTCACAACGTTGACCCGTCCTTCATTCTACGCCAATGTGGTGGACGACATGCGCACCTACCGGGATCGAGCGCCTATCGTCTTGGCGTTGGCTTCGCTTTGCGTCTCCGCGTGCTCCCTGACAGGACCGCTCGACGGCTACGCCACCGGCCAGGCTCCCCCTGATGCGGGCGCCGGGGATGGCTCGAACGGGGACAGCGGCCCAGCCTGCAAGCCGGGATACACGGACTGCGACGGCGACCCCAGCAACGGCTGCGAGGTCAACCTGCAGACCGACGTGAACCATTGCGGCTCCTGCGCGACCAAGTGCAATTCCGACTTCGCCCAAGCCGCCTGCCAGTCCGGCAAGTGCGCCATCGTCAGCTGTGAGACCGGCCACCAGGACTGCGACAAGCTCGCGTCGACCGGTTGCGAAGTCGACACTACCTCCTCCTCATCGCACTGCGGAGACTGCAGCACCTCTTGCAGCTACGCCCATGCCACGCCCCTGTGCACCAACAGCGTCTGTGCCATGGGCGCCTGCGCCGACGGCTGGGGAGACTGCAACGCCGACCCGACCGATGGATGCGAGACCAACGTCAAGGGCGACTCGGTGGATCATTGCGGCGCCTGCGCCACGCCGTGTGCGGCCGTTTCCAACAGCACGCCCGACTGCAATCTTGGCGTGTGCGGCTTCGTCTGCAAGTCGGGCTACGCGGACTGCAACCACATTCCCGTCGATGGCTGCGAGGTCGACATCTTCAAGAACCTGTCGAACTGCGGCAGCTGCGGCAAGGTGTGCTCGGCGGCGAACGGCACGCCGACCTGCGCCGGGGGCAACTGCAGCATCGCGTGCAACGCCGACTTCGGCGACTGCAATCACGACGTGACCGACGGCTGCGAGGCCAATTTGCAGACCGATCCGGCCAACTGCGGGGCCTGCGGCATGGCGTGTCAGCCGCCGGCTGGCGCCACCGCAACCTGCTCGGCCAAGACGTGCGGGTATGCGTGTGTGGCGGGGCTCGGCGACTGCGACGGCGACAGCACCAACGGCTGCGAGACGGACGTGCTGACGGATTCTGCCAACTGCGGGGTGTGCGGACATGCCTGCAACGGCGCGGCGTGCTCCAACGGATACTGCGAGCCCACGCCGCTCGCCACCTCGCTCTCGTCGCCTTTCGCCATCGCGGTCGATGCAACGGACGTGTACTGGACCGACACGGTCGACGGCGGTTTGTACAGGCAGATCAAGGACGGCTCGAACCCGCCGGCCCAGGCCGCCACGCCCGGCCCCGGCGGCTCCGCGATCGCCCTGAACAGCAGCCGCGTCTACTACGCAACCGCGGACAGCGTTCGCGTGTACAACAAGTCCACGTCCGCGGACTCGGAGCTGGCGGGCTTGCAGGTCAACGTGCGCGCGATCGCCTTGGATGCCACGTACGTGTATTGGGTGACCGGCACCTCGGGCACCGACGGCACGGTGATGCGTGCCAACCTCGACGGGTCGAACCGGACCGAGATCGCGAACGGTCAGGCCCTGCCGACGGGAATCGCGCTCTTCGGCACAGCGCTGTACTGGACCAACCAGGGCACTTGGGATCCGAACACCAGCAGCTACAACCACGATGGCGCGGTGTACCGGATTACGCCTTCTCCTCCGTGGGTCTCACCGCTCGAGCAGCCTGGCGGCATTGTCGTCAACGGCACGTCGGTCATCTGGGCAAACCAGGGAGCCGGGACGCTCCAGAAAAAGGACAACAGCGGCGGCGCGCCGAGCACGCTGCTCACCGACCAGACGTTCGCCGACGACCTGGTCATCCAGAGCGGCGTTGTCTATTGGACCTATCCGGGGTCGACGCCATCCACGGGCGCGGTCATGAGCTTCGCGATCGCGTCGGGCAAGGTCACCACGGAAGCGCCGCTGCAGGACTCGCCCCGCCGCGTGGCCGTGGACGACACCTACGTGTACTGGACCACGGCGGGCGCAGCCAACGGGCAGGGCGCCGTGTATCGGGTTGTGAAGTAGCCGGGCCCCATCCGGTGTGCGTGGGGTTTGCCGGCGCCACTGTCGCGACGGGCCAACGATCGTTCGTGCCAGTTCGAGCGTCGCGCGCGAATACCAGGTGGCTGCGAGCGGCGGGAGTCGGCCAGGAGTTTGCGACGGCAGCGAGGCTGGGCGCGAGCTCGCGGCAGCACCGGGGCTCTTGACGGCGCGTGCGGTGCGCGGGATAGGTGCGAGACGGCGAGGGCGAACATGGCTTATTGGCTGCTCAAGACAGAGCCCAGCGAGTACTCCTACGAGGACCTCGAGCGATCGGGCCGCACTGCGTGGGATGGGGTGCGCAACTACCAGGCGCGCAACAACCTTGCTGCCATGCGCACCGGTGACCGGTGCTTCCTGTACCACTCGGTCGAGCCCCGCCACGTGGTGGGCGTTGCCAAGGTGGTTCGAGGAGCCTACCCCGAGCCGGGCGCCAAAGGTCCCCAGTGGATCGCCGTGGACATCGAGCCCGTCGAGCGGCTCGTCTCGCCGGTGTCGCTGGACGCCATCAAGCAGCATCCGGTGCTGTCCGGGATGGCGCTCGTGCGCCAGTCGCGCTTGAGTGTTTGCCCCGTGTCTGCGGAGCAGTGGAAGCTGGTGCTCGCCATGGGGAGGCGTCGCCGGGCGACGGTTCCTTCCAAAGTGCGCAAGGCGACCTGAGGGTTGCCGTGATCGCTGCTGCGGGGCCGGCGGTCCGGCCAGCCAAGGGCGGTCGGGCTCGCGCGTGCTTCGCACTCGTCGTTCGCGCGAGTCCCTAGCAAGCGCAGCGCGCGCATGGGTGCTCGAAGCCCACTGGAGGAGGCTCGAGCAGCACCAGGTCGAGGTCGTCACGGCTCGAGATTCCGGCAGCCCGCCGCTCCGAGGCGAACGACAGGTCTCCGAGAGACTATCGGGCTGAAGCCAGCGCGGCGTCGTAGTCGGGCTCGTTGCCGATCTCGCCGACGAGCTGTGTGTAGATCACCTTGTCGTTCTCATCGAGCACCAGGACGGCGCGGGCGGTCACGCCGGCAAGCGGGCCGGCCGCGATGAGCACGCCGTAGTCGCGTGCAAAGCGCTTGTCGCGCATCATCGACAGGCTCACCAGGTTCTTCAGTCCTTCGGTGCCGCAGAAGCGCTTCTGCGCGAACGGCAGGTCGGCGCTGATCATCAGCACTACCGTGTTCTTCAGCGCGGATGCGCGCTGGTTGAACGTGGCCGCTGCCCTGGCACACACGCCGGTGTCGTAGCTCGGGTTGATGGTGAGGATCTTCTTCTTGCCCGCGAAGGCGCCCAGGGAGACGTCCTCGAGGTCGGCGTTGACCAGCGAGAACGGCGGCGCCTTGTCGCCAACCTTGGAAAACTCGCCCTCCAGCGGCACCGGATTGCCCTTGAAAGTCACGTTGGTCATGTGGATACCCCTTTGTTGGTATTCGCCGGAGAACCCGGCGCCCGGCGTTGGTGTTGGGCCGGCGTGCGCGCCGCGTCAAGCGCGACAGGACGCAGCAGGGGCGCGAGGATGCGTGCGGGTCGCCGGGACGGATTGGTCGGGGCGGGTCCGAGGTCGCTGCGCAGGCTATGGGCGCGCGAGCGGCAGCTCGTCCGGGGAAAGGGTGTGTGCGGGCTGCCGGAGCGAGGGCGCGACGTGGCCGGCGATGGGCAAATCATAGACCCAAACGCTGGGCGCTGCGAGTTGCGGCGAGTCGGCAGGGGGCGTGCTGGTGGAGTCGGCGGGCAGGTCCATCACGACGACATCGGGCATGGTGATGGCCGGCTGCGCGGGCGGACCCTGGTACTTTGGGGCAGGCGAGGCGTAGGCTGCGGCGCCGGCGAGCACGAAGCTGAGCACGGGCAGCAAAGAGGTGACGAGCCAGCGCGGGCGCGGTGCGGCGGGAATCGTGGCCGGGGGAAACGAAGAGATCGCCACGGGAGCGACCGAGGAGCGCTCGATGCTGGCCGATTGGGTTGACACGGTGTCGAAGGATGTGTCGGACATAGGAGTATCCCTTCTTGCCGCGCGGCGGCGGCGAGCGATGCGTCCCCTGGACGGGAGTCGAAATCGTAGAGTGGGTGCGGCAAGAAGAACAAAAAAGCTGCGGCGACCCATGTGCTCGGTCGCCGCGTGGTCTCGGACGGAGACCGTACTACTTGGTTGCCGGGGCTTCGGGGGCGGCGGGCGCCTCGGGGGCGGCAGGCGCCTCGGGGGCAGCGGGCGCCTCGGGGGCGGCGGGCGCTTCAGCCGAAGGGGCCTCGGGGGCGGCGGGCGCTTCGGGAGCCTTGGGGGCACCACCACAAGCCATCAGGGCGCCGGCAATGATCGCGAGCAGAGCGTACTTCTTCATCTCTTTTTCCTCCGCGGGGACCGTCGGCCGTGCCGGCTCACCCGGCCCGAGCCGTTCCCCTGAACGGGCGGCACTTTCGCAGAACGCAGCGCGCAGGTCCAGTTTTTTACCTCCGGTCCACGCGATCGGGCTCTGGCCCCCGGTACTTTCTCTCCCCGGGTTGAGCTACCTTTGCCCGGTCGCGCGTCCATACCAAATGCTACCCCCTCGATCTCCGGAGTTCTGATGCTTCGATCCCGTGGCCCCCTGCGTCTCGTCGAGTCGGAGCCCGACGTGCGAGCCTTCGAGCAGGAGCCCACGTCCTCGGCGCATTCGAACCCGCCTCCCGCCGTGCTGCCAGCCGACTCCGCACTTTCGCGCGGGCTGGCCTCCCCCGGTACCCAGGGAATGCACGAACTCGCGGACGAACAGCTCGTGGCGTTGGCGCGCCAGCGCGACGTCAAGGCTCTGGAAGTTCTGTATCGACGCCATGTGGCGTTTGCCATTCACCTGGCCACGCGCATCGAAGGGTCGGCGCGCGACATCGAAGACATCGTGCACGACGCGTTCGTTCTGGCGTTCGAGAAGGTCGGCGATCTGTCCGACCCCTCGGCGTTTCGCGGGTGGCTGGGCTCGATTGTGGTGCACGCGGTGCGCTCGCGCATGAGGCGAACGCGTTTGATGAGCCTGCTGGGCTTGCGCACGGCCGAAGCGGTCGACCTCGACGCGATCGCCAGCGAGCAGGCGTCACCCGCCGTGCGCGCCCAGCTCGCGCAGATCTACGCGTTGGTCCAGACCTTGCCAGTCGACGATCGGATCGCGTGGACCCTTCGCGCGGTCGAAGGTCACGACCTGGAGACGGTTGCGCGGATGGCCCAATGTTCGCTAGCCACGGCCAAGCGGCGCATCGCCCGGGCGCAGCGGTTCCTCGACGATCATTTCGTCGACGCGCAGAAAGAGAGCTCGTTATGACGCAGCGCGGGTTGCCTCCGATCGACCCGTCGGACCTGCGGGATCACGCCACGCCCGAGCGGATTGACCGCGTCTGGCGGCGCGTGGCAGCTGATATCTCCCACGGTCCCGTGCGCGCGAGAGAGCCTCGTCCCCGCTACTGGGTCACGGTGCTCGCCGCAACGCTCGCGGCTTTCGCGGTCGGCCTGCTCGTGGGCAAAGGCATCGCGCATCCCGCCGGCAACGAGCCTGTCGTCGCCGTGTCCTCGTCCGACATCACCGAGCGCAGCGAGCCCGTGGAAGTCTTCGCAGCCGGCACGCAGGGACGCCATTTCTCCCTCCCGGGCGGCGGCACCATCACGTTATCGCCAGGTTCCACCGTCGAGCTGATCGATCACTCCGGCTCATCGATCCGCCTGCGCCTCGTCCAGGGCGAGGCCGCGGTCGACACAGCCGGTGCAGCCCCCAGCCAGTTGTTCGACATCCTCGCTGAAGACGCGGTGCTGTCGACGCGCACGGGCGGCGCGCTTCGCGTCCGTCGTACCGCTGATGACCTCGACGTGTCGGTGAGTAACGGCCAGGTCGACGTTCGCTCGCCGACGGGAACCCACTCGTTGCACTCTGGAGAAGAGGCGCAGGCGCTGCCGATTCGCGGTCGCACCGCGGCCGTGCGAGTTCCCGTCGCGCGTCCTCGGGCGTCGTCGCCACGTGAGTTCGCCGAGGCCGCGCCGCGGCTCGAGGCCACGCCGGCCCCTGCTGGCACCATCTCCGAGTGGCGCGTGAAGAGCAGCGCTGGGGATTTCGCCGAGGCTCGCCGCTTGCTCGACGCGCAGCCCGGGGGCGTGGACGCGGCGATTGCATCCGCGACCTCCCCGGCGGAGTTGATGGAGATCAACGATGTGGTCGTGCAGACCGATCCGGCCGCATCCATGAGGGCGCTCACGCGGATCGTCGACCACTTCCCCAGCGACGGGCTTGCGCAGATTGCAGCCTACAAGCTCGGAAGGATGTACGAGAAGGCCGGTCAGCCCGAGCAGGCGCGCACGTACTTCGAGCGCGTGCAGGGTGCTCTGGCGGAAGACGCTGCCTGCCAGCGGATTCGCGCAGCCACACTCCGGGACGAAGCCGTCCGGGCCGCCAACGAGTACTTGGGGAAGTACCCCGAGGGCCGCTGTCGGGACGAAGCCGAGCGTGCTGTCGCCGGCGATAACTCAGCAGCCGAAGACGACCCCGTTCCCGTGCCGAGCGGCATGCCCGCGCCCGACGCCGGCTCACACTGACGCGCCAAGCACCGCATCGCGAAACGGCCCTGTGCTATCGTCCCGCCTGCGTTGATGGGATGGCCGACGACTCTCGCGTGCGCGCACCGATTCCTGAGCGCGAATAGGCTCACAGTCGCTCTGTGTCTGGCCGTCGTGTCGATCGCTCCGCGCGCCACGGCTCAACAGGCTGCCCAGCCCGACGCGGCGCGTTCGCACCGGCCCTTCGTCGAGGTCCGCCTCGCGATGTCCGCCGCCGCCTCCCAACGCTTCGCCGAGCCCCGCTTCCGACGCCTGCTCGCCATCGAGCTCGAGGACACCGGCCACCTCGCCGCCCAACCCACCGGTCCGCTGGGAGACCAGGTCGCCGTCGTCTGGATCGACCTTGCCGCCCCGGATCAGGTCACCATCGAGGTCCGCTTCGCCAGTCGGCCGGTCGCTCGCCGTTCGCTTGCCATCGCCAACATGCGCAATGACGTTGCCGAGCGGCTCATCGCGCTCGCAACGGCCGAAATGATCCGCAGCCAGTCTCGACCCGAGCGGCCCAGGCGGCCCGTGTGCCCGAAAGAGAACAACAACCACGAGGAAGCCCTGCCCGGCGAAGCGAGGTTGGGCCTCGTCTGGTCCGGCGAAGCCGCGGGGGTTTGGCTGCCCGCAACATCGACCTACCTGGCCGGGCCCGGCGGAGCGGTCGGAGTGCTGGTGGGACCACTCGAGCAGCGGCTGTTCGGCCGCTGGCTCGTGGGGGACGGGGACACGGGCACGACCCGCTGGTTCGAAGCCGGAGTTGCCGTGCGCCACTTGCTCATCGGACGTCCCCGGTGGCGTTTTTCGCTGGGCGCGGCCGCATCCGCGGCGCTCGTGCGAATGGTCGGCGCCCGGTCCGTCGGCAGCGACACGGGGGCCGACGATAGCTGGACAGCCCGCGGTGCCGGCCAGCTGATGCTGGAAGGCAGGGTGGCGCGCAACGCGTGGCTGGGCATCGCGCTCGAGCCCGGGGCCGTACTTCATCGCGTTCCCTTCGAGACCGCCGCCGGTACCCAGGGAGCGCTCCGGGGCGCGTGGCTGGGCGTGTCCGTATCTCTCGCGGTCGAGCACGGATTGCGACCGGATAGCACTCCCACGCACTGACGCCGACTCACCGTCGCGCAGCGGAGTTGACGCGGACCTTGCCGCCGAACAGTCGCGTTGCGTTCTCGTCGGTCTGCCCCTCGACCTCTTCGACTGCCATGCAGCGCAGCTCGGCAATGGCCTCGACCACGCGGCGGACATGCCACGGTCGCACGTTCGGCGGCTCCACGGTATCCATGCCGATGGCGGGCGAGTCGGTCTCGACCACGATGCAATCGATAGGCAAGGCGGCAGCGCACCGTCTCACACGCTTGGCGCGCGGACGCGTCACGGCGCCGCCGATTCCCACGTAGAACCCGAGGTCGAGAAACTCCTTCGCCTGCTCGTAGGAGCCCGAAAAAGCATGAAGCGCGCCGCGTACTCCCACGTAGCGCCGAATCGCTGCCAGCAGCTCGGGAACGGCTTTCCTGCTGTGCAGCGTCACGGGCAACCCGAGCCGCCGCGCCAGGTCCAGCTGCGCCTCCAGCACTTCGAGCTGACGGTCGAGCGGCTGAGGGGGAGTCTCGCCCCACAGGTCCAACCCCGCCTCCCCGATGGCCGTCGGAGGCTCCCTTCGAATCAGCTCCAGCACCGGCTCCAGGCTCTCGTTCGCGTACCACGGATGAAGGCCAAGGCCATACGGAAGGTCGGGATAGCGCCCTACGAGCTCGAGCACGGCGCGGTTGGACTCTGCATGATAGCCGCACGTGAGCACCGAGCGGACTCCGGCCGCTACGGTGGATTCGAGCACCCCCCCCGGGTCGTCGATATCGGTCAAGTGACAGTGGGAGTCGAACAACTTGTACGCCTGTCTGTGGGCGAAACCGCGAGGCTGTCCCGCGGCAAGCCGCTCCGACGCAGGAGCCACGCAGTCCGGGCACGAGCCACGACAGCCTAGCACCCGGGCCGGCCGCCGCACAGCGTCGCGCGGCAGCGGATCAGCAGGTCGAGTACGGCTCCCTCGTGTTGCTCGGGCACCTGCAGCGCGCGGCTGTCCTCGGGCTGCTCGCCTTCAAGCGCCAGAGCCGTCTTGGAGGCGCCGCTTGACGTCGACGCCCGCCGCGCCATGCACACGGAGGACACGCCATCGAGGAGACGAACATGCCGAGGATCTTGTTGTTGGCGAGTGCAGCCGTGGCGATTGCCGCGACGTGGCATGCCACGCAGCGGTTCGACATGGCATCTGTCCACGCGTTCGCTGGGTCCCACGAACCATCCGGCACGCTTCAGACCGCGCAACGCGAGGGCGCAGCTCGTCCGTTCCTTCGCGAACACCCCGGGATGGCGGCCGGCTTGCCACATCGACCGACCGCGGTCGACGGCGAGACGTGTCCCTTCTCCGGCAAGCAGGGGCGGTCTAGCATCTCGCTGGAAGACGCGCTCGAATTGCATCGCCAATCGGCCAACGTTCCGCGCGGGAGAGGCGAGCCCATCTGGCTCTGACTCGCCACGGACCAGGCGAGGCACATCGGGCAACCGCGCCGCCGGAGCGCCGCAGGAAGACTTCGACGTGGACGAGAAGGAGAGGGGAGAGGCTAGTTGTTGTAGGTCGACGACGCCGCGATGGCGCCGTTGATGGCGTCCATGATGACGCCCGGGTTGTGCGCGCCGCCCGACCTGTCTTCCGTAATCTCGATGTAGTTCCAGTAGGCGGCGTACATCGTGCTCTTCACGCCGTACACGTAGTCCGTCGCGGTCGCCGATTTCGTCAGGCTCGCCAGCGACAGGTAGAACACCTTGCCCGTGTACGGCGTGCAGGACGTGGTCGCGCTCGGCTTGCAGCTGGCCGACGGGGTGATCGTCACGTCGTTCGTCATGGTGAACTTGAACGCCGTGCTGTCGCTGTAGGTCGCGTCCCACGTGATGCTGACGACCGTGTTGTTGGTCAGGTCGAGCGTGAAAGCGCTGCCCGCCGAGGTCCGGACGCCGTTGCTGTCGTAGTAGGTCGGCTTGACGTAGACCGTGCCGCTCGTGAGCTTCGCCTGCATCGCGGCCGCCATGGCGTCGCCGAGCGACTGGAGCGAGGAGTCCACGATGGCTGCCAGATTGCCGCCGTCGTACGCGCCGTGACAGTTCTTGCAGATATCGGTCGACGTGACGAACGCGTGGTTCGTGCCGCTGAAGTTGTTGCTGAACTCGGCGGGCGGCTTCTGCTGCTCGAGGTGGCAGTTGGCGCAGGTGTTGGCCAGGAACGAGTGCGCTGCGCGCTGCCCGGGCGTCACGAAGTACAGGTTCTCGCCCATGAGCGTGTCGCCCTGCGTCGAGTGGTGCGGCGTGGTCATCGACCCCGTGTTCGATGCGAGCGTCGTGTCGTCGTGCTCGCCGTTTCGACCGTTGTGGCACACCATGCAGACGGCGCCCTTGCCCATGCCGCTCGCCGCGTAGCCCGACGGCAACATCGGCACGTCGCCTTCCAAGCGGACCGTCGCGGTGTTGGGCTCGCCCGAGGTGGTGCCCTGCGCGTGTGGATCGTGGCACGTGCTGCAGGTCTGGGGCTCGACATTGGAGGCATCCCACGTGACGTCGCTGCTCGTGAGCGAACCATTGTTGCCGGCGAAGAGCTTGGGCAGGTAGGTCAGGAAGCCCTGAGACGAGTGACAGCGAGCGCAGCTTTGGCCCATGCCCTCGCTGATGGCCAGGTCGTAGTTCGCGTGGCCGCTGGTGGCCCACTGCTGGTAGCGGCCGTGTCGAGTGGGCTCGCCGTGGCAGCTGCCGCACAACGCCGACGAGACGCTTGAGCGCCCCGCAATGCCGTTGAAGTGGCCGACGCCGTTCGGCCCGTGGCAGTTCTCGCACTGGATGTTGGCCGTCTGGAAAACATCCGGGTCGTCGATCTGCAGCTTCGCGTACAGCCCGGGTTCGCCGTGCGGCGGCGGCGTCCAGCCATCCGTCTGAATCGCCTTGTCGAAGCCGCCGTTGGCGGTGTTGCCGTCGTAGCCGACGGTGTGGCAGCCCGCGCAGCTCAGGCTCCAGTGCCCCGCCGGATCGTCGATGTTCTGCGTGAAGATCTGCGCGTGGCCGCTCTTGGCCCACGTGGTGAAGTTCGCGTTCGCCTGCCTCTCGACCGCGTTGGTGCTCGACGGATCGTGGCACCCTTGGCAAGTCGAGGTCGGATTGCCGTCGGCGTCGAGCCCCGTGATCGCGCCGGCCGAGTACACACCCGCCGTGAAGCTGATGCTCTTGCCGCTGTTGGCCTCGGTCAGCGTGTACTTGCCCGCGACGTCGGGGATGACGATCGGCCACTGGCTGGTCGTGTCGTCGATCGTTGCGGTGGAGTTGCTGCCGGGCTTGGTGAGCGACCAGCTGTAGCCGTTGGTGTTCGACTGGGCCTGGACGATCACGGGAATGTTCAGCGGCACGTTGGCGATACCGCGGCTGACGACGAAGGGCGCCGTCGCGGAGACGACGAGCGTGTCGGTGTAGCTCCCGCTCGAGGTCGTGACCGTGACCTGGAACGTGGCGTTCAGGCTTTCCTCGATGGCGTAAGGGTTGATGCCGAGGATCTGGAAGCGGTCCGCGATCGGGAATTCGTCGGAGCTCAGGTTCGCGACCAGCGCGGTCTTGTACGCCTCGAGATCCGCGAGATGGATCGTCGGGCTCTGCGTGTCGGCGCCGTCGACGGTCAGCGGCACTGCGCCGGCCGTCTGCACCCACGCGTACGTGCTCGCCGTCGTGCCGTCGTATGCCGTGACCGCGGCGCTGGGCTTCACCGTCGTGCCGGGCGCGCCGGACATGTCCGCTCCGGCGTTGACCACGACCGGAGCGAGCGGCACCATCGCGATGTCCAGCTCGGTGGGCGTGTCGCCCGCGCTCACCGTAACGCTCAGGCTCTGCGTGGTGAACTGGTCGAGCGCGACCTTCACCTGGTAGCTGCCGGCCGGCATCGTGACCGAGTACTTGCCGTCGTTGCCCGTGGTCTGCTCGGGCACTGCGGCTGGCGCGAAGTCGAGCGTGACACCGGCGAGCGGCGCGGCGGTGACGCTGTTGGTGGTCGTGCCTTCGACGGTGCCCGTGCTGACGCCGGGATCGCCGATGGCGCCTTGTGCGCCGCTCGCGCCCGTTGCACCGGTGGGGCCCGTCGCACCGGTAGCGCCACTCGGCCCCGTGGGCCCAGTGCTGCCGTTGGTCCCGTCGGTGCCGTTGGCGCCGGGAGGCCCAGCCGGGCCCGCGCCGCCGTCAGAACTGCTGCAGCCCATCACCAAGGCCAGCAGCAGCGTGGCTGACCGAAGGAAGAAGTTGCTGGTCTTGTGACTACGCATGTCGCCTGTGCTCCCTTCCATCGAAGCTGCCGAGAGACGCGAACGATAATGCGACACCAAAGAGTGCGCATTCAAGTGGGTCATGATTGCGATAGTGCGGTGCAGGCTCCGGCTCGGGTCCGCCGCCGTGCCGGGGGTACCGCGCTGCGGGGTGATTCTCTACTTGATGTGTCCGCGAAGTCCCGCAAGGGGCATCGAGTTCGTGCGGTCGCCACGGGTGCGCGTGAGGAGCAGGTGACGCGTTGACCTGATTGCGATGTCCCGGAATGGGAGAACGAGAGGCCGCAGGTTCGCCGCGGCGCCTGAAGCTGAATCAAGCGCGCGGCAAACGCTGGGGGTTGTGGCTTAGGAGAGGAAGGTCAGTTGTACGGATAGGCGGCGATGGCGGCGTTGAGCGCGTCCATCACTGCACTCGGGTTGTGGATACCGCCCGAAGCGTCGCCCGAAACCATGTTCCAGTTCCACGCGGCCTCGAACATCGTTCCGTTCGCCGGGTAGACCGTCGGGGTCGCGGCGCTCGTGGTCGTCAGGTTCGCCAGATTCAGGTCGAATTCCTTGGTCTGCACCGCAGTGCCGGTTGTCGGAGTGATCGTCACGTTGCTCGTCATCAAGACATGGAAGGTCTGCAAGCGGCCTCCCGTGAAGACGGCGCTGACCACCTTGTTAGTGGAGGTATCGAGCAGGAACGCTGCACCGGCGCTCGTGGTCGTGGTGCCGATTTTCACCGACGGCTTGACGTAGTACGCGCCGCCGTTGAGCTTGTTGGCAAGCGCCTGGCCCATGGTGGTCGCGAGCGAGTTGAGGGAGTCCGCGGTGATCGCCTGGATATTGCCGCCGTCGTACGCGCCGTGGCAGTTCTTGCAGATCTCCGTGGTGGCGTTGAACGCGTGATTGGTCCCGCCGAAGTTGTTGCTGAACTCGGCCGGCGGATTCTGCTGCTCCATGTGGCAGGTAGCGCAGGTGTCCGCGAGGAACGAGTGCGGCCCGCGCGAGCCGGGCTGGACCCAGTACAGATTCTGGCCGAGGAGCACGTCGCCTTGCGCAGCGACGTGAGGCCCGCCCAGGCTGGTGTTGGCTGCGATGTTCAGGTCGTTGTGCTGGCCGTTGCGCGTGTTGTGGCAGGCGATGCAAACAGCGCCCTTGCCCATTTGGGGAGCGGCGAAGCCGGACGGCAGCATCGGGACGTCGCCTTCGAGTCTTACGGTGGCGTTGTTGGGCTTTCCGGACAGGTTGCCCTGGGCGTGCGGGTCGTGGCAGGCGGTGCAGGTCTGCGGCTCGACGTTCGTGGCATCCCACGTGATGTCGGACGCCTGCAGATTGCCGAAATTGCCTTGAGCGAGGTTCTTCACGTAGATCTCAAAGCCTTGCGCGGAGTGGCAACGGGGACAGCTGAGGTGGCTAGCGCTTCCATCCCAGGTGCCCTCACCCTCGGCCAGCTCGTAGCTCGCGTGGCCGCTCTCGAGCCACTGTTGGAAACGGCCGTGGCGCGTGGGTTCGCCGTGGCAGCTGCCGCACACTGCCGAGGACTTGCTCGAGCGCCCAGCCATCTTGCTGTGGTTGCTGTGGGCGGTGCCGTTGGGGCCGTGGCAGTTCTCGCACTGGATGTTGGCGAGCTCGGCGACCGGCTTGAGGTTCGGGTCGGCGAACATGTCGGCGTACAGCCCGGGCTTGCCGTGAGGAGGAGGCGTCCAGTTGGCGGTCTTCACGGCGGCGTCGAATCCGCCGTTGGCCGTGTTGCCGTCGTAGCCCACGGTGTGGCAGCCCGCGCAGGCCAGGCTCCAGTGGCCGGCCGGGTCGTCGATGTTCTGCGTGAAGATCTGGGCGTGGCCGCTCTTGGCCCACGTGGCGAAGTTTGCCGTCGCCTGCCCCACGATGCCCGTCGCGGTGGGGTCATTGTGGCACATCGTGCAGCTGTCAGACACGGTCGGGTTGCCGTCCGCGTCCAGCCCGCCGATCGCGCCGTTGGAGTACACACCAGCCGTGAAGGTGATGCTCGTGCTGCTCTTGGTCTCGGTCAGCGTGTACTTGCCGGCGACGTCGGGGGTGACGATCGGCCACTGGCTGGTCGCGTCGTCGATCGTCGCCGTCGAGGTGCTGTCGGGCTTGGTCAGCGTCCAGGCGTAGCCGTTGGTGTTGGTCTTGGCCTGGAACATCGCGGGGATGTTCAGCGGCACGTTGTTGATGCCCGTGGCAACCACGATGGGCATGTTGGCCTTGACGACCACGGTGTCGCTGTAGCTGCCGCTGGAGGTGGTCACCGTGACCTTGAAGGTCGCGTTGAGCCCTTCTTCGAGCGCGTAGGGGTTGATGCCCAGCACCATGAAGCGGTCGGCAACCGGGTTCGCCGCGGAGCCGAGGTACTTGACCACTTCCTTCTTGTAGGTGTCCGCGCTCGGCAACGTGAAGGTCGGATTCTGGGCCGTGGGGTCCGAGATCTGCACCGTCGGGCCGCTGACCTGCGTCCACGCGTACGCCGTGGCTGTCGTGCCGTCGTAGGCCGTAACGGTCGTCGTGGGCGTCGCGGTCGCGCCCGGCGCAGCCGTCAAATCGGCGCCCGCGCTGACGACGACCGGCGCGGCGGGCACCAGGGCGACGTCCAGCGTGACCGGCGTGTCGCTGGCGATGACCGACACGTTGAGGGTCTGCGTGGTGTACTTGTCGAGAGCAACCTTGACCTGGTAGTTGCCGACCGGCAGCGTGACCGAGTACTTGCCGTCCGCGCCGGTGGTCTGCTGGGTGACCGCGGCGGGCGTGAAGTCGAGGGTGACGCCCTGGAGCGCAGCCTGCGTGACGCTGTTGGTGATCGTGCCCGACAGGATGCCCGTGCTGATGCCGTTCTCACCCGTGGCGCCCGTGGCTCCCGGCCCGCCCGTGGCGCCCGTGGCACCCGTAGCGCCCGTGGCGCCCGGCGCGCCCGTCGGCCCGGTGGGGCCCGTGGACCCGTTCGTGCCGTCGGTGCCGTTTGCACCGGCCGGCCCGGCCGGCCCGGTTGCGCCGTCAGCTCCGCTGCAGCCCATGACCAGAGCTACCAGCAGGGTGGCGGACCGAAGAAAGAACTTCCTGGTCTTCTCGTTACTCATGTTGCCTCTGCTCCCTTCAATGCGAGCCGCCGTGCGGGCGGCCATGTTGTTCTCGGCGAGGTGTGCATCAGGTGCGCTGTCTCGACGCATACCGGCAGGGGAATGGCGCCCCGCGCCACGCGACGGATCAGTTACTACATGAATAAAGTTGATATGTGCAATGCCCGAGTTGGCCTTCCGAGCACATTTTTCCCCACGGATTTGAGCGAGATATGTCGCTAAACATATCGCATAGTCACTATTCGGCAGTCTCTAGCGGCTTCCCCTCGCTCAGCCAGGCCAACGCTTCAGGGAAACCCCCACCCATCCACCACAGTGAAGACGCTAACTACCTCGTTCGCGCTCGGGAGACAACCCTGTCTCGAGGCGGAACCAGACAGCCCCGACCCTGCCCGATCAAATCCGCCCTGCAGGCTTTTCTCAGGGCTTCTCGCGCCAGCGGCCACTGCTTTTCGTCCCACCACAGCACCAGCGATTTGAACAATTTCTTTTCGTGAAGGCAAGCGGTTACTGGCACGGAATGGCCCGTCCACGGATCCAGACCCGTCCAGTACATCGCCGTGGCCACCGTCATCGGCGTCGGGATGAACTCCTGCACCTGCCGGGGCCGAAGCCCCCGGCGCTTCAGATACAGCGCCAACTCGATCGTGTCCCGCAGCGTCGAGCCCGGGTGCCCTACGATCAGGTACGCCACGAGGTACTGCTCGCGGCCCGCCGCGCGGCTGGCGTGCTCGAACTGCTGTGCGAACCGCTCGAAGTGCTCGATCGGCGGCTTGCGCATCCAACGCAGCACCCCGGGGTCCACGTGCTCCGGGGCGACCGACAGCTGCCCGCCGGTGTGATGCAACGCCAGCGCGCGCACGTACTGCGGGCTGCGCACCGCGAGATCGTAGCGAACGCCCGACGCCACGTACGCGTGCCGGACGCCGCGCGCGGTCCGCGCCGCTTCCATCAGCTCGAGCAGCGGGCCGTGATTCGTGTCGAGGTTCGCGCACACGGACGGGTGCAAGCACGACGGCTTTCGACAGGCGCGCTCGATGCGCGCGTCGCGGCAGCGCATCCGGTACATGTTCGCGGTGGGGCCGCCGAGATCACTGATGACCCCATGCCCCTCCCGAGCCACACGCTCCACGTCGCGCACGATGCTCTGCCGCGATCGATGCTGGACCGTCCGGCCCTCGTGCTGCGTGATGCTGCAGAACGCGCAGCCGCCGAAGCAGCCGCGGTGCATCACGACCGACCGCCTTATCGTCTCGAACGCGGGGATCGGCTCGCGATACGAAGGGTGCGGCGCGTAGGCGAAGGGCATTGCGTACACGGCATCCATCTCGCGCTCGTCAAGCGGCAGCGCCGGCGGGTTGATGACGACCGCCTCCGAGCCATGGGGCTGCACCAGCGCTCTCGCGTTCCACGGGTTGCTCTCGAGCTCCACCAGCTTCGTCATGCGCGCGAAGGCGACACGATCCGTTCGAACGTCATCGAAGCCCGGCAGCACGACCACGCCGCGATCCGAGACGCGATGGCTCTGGGCGCGCACCAGCTCTTCCCAGTCTTCGGGGCGGCTGCGAACGTGGGCGGTGCCCCGGACATCCCGAAGATCCTGGATGCTCGCACCGTCGCGCAGCTGCGTGGCGACCTGGGCGATGGCTCGCTCCGCCATGCCGTAGACCAGAAGGTGCGCCTTGGCGTCCAGCAGCACGGAGCGACGAACCTGGTCGGACCAGTAGTCGTAGTGCGCGATGCGTCGAAGCGAGGCCTCGATGCCTCCGATGATGACGGGCAACCCCGGGAAGGCTTGGCGACACAGGTTCGCGTACACCACGGTGGCGCGGTTGGGCCTGGCGTTGGTGCGACCGCCCGGCGAGTAGTCGTCCTCCGACCGCACCTTCTTCTGGGCGGTGAGCTTGCTGAGCATCGAGTCGAGGTTGCCGGCCGACACGCCGACGAACAAGCGCGGACGACCCATGCGCAGCACGTCGTCGGTCGTGTTCCATCGGGGTTGGGCCACGAGGCCCACGCGAAGCCCGAGGGCCTCGAGCCACCGGGCGATGAGCACCGGACCGAACGCCGGGTGGTCGACGTACGCGTCGCCGCTGATGATCAGCACATCGAGCTCGGACCAGCCGCGGGCACGCATGTCGTCGCGGTCGACGGGCAGGAAGCGCGCGGTCGAGCGCGTCCCGATTCGTGCGTGTGGGGACGGCGGTGTCATCCGGCGGAGTGTGTCGCGGCACCGTTCGCGCAGCAAGCGGACGCGTCGAATCAGTGATAGGGAGGGGCCATGAAGTTCACCGACTTGCTGGGACCTGAGGCTGCGGCTGCGTTCGCGTCGATGCTCGGGACGCTGCCCGCGTACGTGCACGTGGGAGAGCGGGCGGCGTGGGAGCTGGCCGAGTCGCTCGGGCGCGAGTGCGTCGGGCGCCACGTGGTGGTGTTGTTCGACACGCGCACGCGTGCTGCTGCGGGCGAGACGTGTCTACGCGCGTTGCATGACGCGGGATGGCATGCGACCGAGAGGCTCGTCGCCGATCGCCCGGGGGGCCAGTCGCCGATCTGCGACGACACGACCAAGGATGGGCTCCAGCGCGAGCTGCCGACGGTCGATGCGATGGTGGCGGTGGGCAGCGGCGTCGTGAACGACCTCACGAAGTGGCTCGCGGCCGAGGCAGGGGTTCCCTACGCGGTGTACGCCACGGCGACGTCGATGAACGGCTACTCCGCGGCGAACGTGGCGCCCACCATCCAGGGGGTCAAGACGCTGTTCCGGGCGCGTGCGCCTCGCGTCATCGCGGCCGATCCGCGGGTGCTTGAGAGCGCACCGCACGAATCGACGAGCGCCGGGCTCGGGGACCTGATCGCCAAGCCGGTGAGCACGGCGGACTGGCGCATCAACCACATGCTCTTCGGCGAGTCCTACTCGCACGAGATCGCAGCGCTCATCGATCGCGTCGAGCCCATGTACCTGAGCGATCCGGCGTCGGTAGCGCGGCACGAGCCGTCGGCGATACGTGCGCTGTTCGAGGCGCTCGTGCTGTCGGGTAGCGCGATGACGCTGCAGGGCTCGAGCCTGCCAGCGTCGGGCGGCGAGCACTTGATCAGCCACACCCTCGACATGGCCGGTGAGCTCGACGGCGTGGGGCACGACTTGCACGGCAGGCAGGTCGGAGTGGCGACGATCTTCGCAGCTGCGCTGTACGAGAAGCTGCTCGAGCGGGACGACTGGAAGTTCGAGGTTCCCGCGGTCGAGTTCGAGCCCGAGGTCTGGGGGGCGTCCGCTCCGGTCGTGGAGATCGAGTTCCGCAAGAAACGATCGGCCATGGCGCGGGCGTGCGGGCGCTTGGCCGAGCCGGGCGTGTGGACCGCGATTCGGGACGCGATCGAGCCGACGATGCGTTCGCCGCATCGCATCAAGCAGTGCCTGGCCGAGGCGAACGCGGCCCATCGCGTGCAAGACATCGGCTGCTCGCGGGATCGCTTCCTTGGCGCCGTGCGTTCGTGCGCATGGATGCGCGGACGGTTCACGTCGATCGATCTGGCGCTGTGCGCGGGCGTGCTCCCGGACGCGGCCGAGGAGATCGTCGATCGATTCCTGATGTGATCCGGAGAGCTCCGTGCTGGCCGTTGTCGAGCCTACATTCGTCCTCGCAGGCCAACCCAGCCCGGCGACAGGACGAGCGCGGCGTTGGGGGCGGTGTCCGACGGTTTGCTCAGCAGGAACATCGTGACACCGGCGCCAAGCCCGACCACGCCCACGGCAAGGCCGATGTTCGCGATGGTCTGCTGACGACGCCCCGCATCGATGTCGCTCTGGCGCGTCGGCGGACATGGGCCGCCACCGCATGCGGACTCGAGGTCGTTGTACGTGCCGTTGGCCATCGTGCCCGCGATCGCGAACGTGGCGAGGCCCGCGACGCCCACGCCGCCTGCCACGTAGGCCCACGTGCGCATCGGGGGTGTTGCGGCGGTGGACGCGACGTGGGGCTCGGCTGCGGGTGGGGCCGGGGCGGTGGATGCGTCGATGGTCACAGTCGCATGTTGGCCTGCCTGCAGCGCGAGGGTTTTGCGCAGGGGGGCGCGGCCCGGCGTTTCGACCACGACCTGGGCACTGCCGGGCATGGCGGGCGTCGGCTCGCCCCAGCCGGCGCGTCGAATCTCTTCTCCGTCGACCGTCAAGCTGGTGGCCGGTTCGGCGTGGGTCACCTCGACACGTACGAAGGCCAGCTGCGACTCGAGCGCCTTTCGCTCCTGCTCGGCCGTGTCGGCGGCCTGGCCGTAGCGCCGATCCGTGCGCTCGAGCTCGCGCGCTTCCACCGACGTTCTGCCGAGTTCAGCATAGGCCTGCACCAATCGGCCGAGCTCCCGGTAGCACCGCGCGATCATCAAGCGCGTATTGGGACTCGACACGATCTCGTGGCTGGCCCGCAGCTCCTGGAGCGACTCCGCGTACTTCTTCTGATTGAACAGCTCCCTGCCGCGTGTGAAGCGCCTCTGCGCCTGCTCTCGCTGGATCGGCGTGGCTCGATCGGGCGAGATCCCGTCGGCCAGCGCAGTCGATGCAACGGCGCAAAGTGTGACGACGGCGATGAGCGTCAGCGCTCGTGGGACCAGGGCGTGCGATGGGAACGACATGTTTCAGATTCCCAGAGGGTCGTACGGGACGCTGCCGCTGCGTCGTTGCTGGGGCTTGGTAGCGGGCGTGCTTGGTCTCGGCGTGGTCGGCGTGCGCCGTTCCACCGCCGCCGGGGCGGATTCGGGCGGCTCCGACGTTGCAGCGGGCTCGGGGGCCTCGTGCCCGTCCATTGCGTTCGATGGGATCGGCGCTGCTACAGCCGATGCGCCCGCAGCAGGGGTGTCGAGCACGTCTCGCGGAAGGCTGTCGGCCCGCGCGCCTGGCTTCGCCTGGGCTGCGGACGTTTCGGCGGCTGGTTGGCTCGTGGCAGCACTCGCGCCCGCAGCAGCTGTGAGCGCGGATTCCGCGGCACGCGACGAGCCTGCTCTCAGTACCCACATCGCCACGGCGCCCAGCGCCAGGACGACGGCCGCGATTGCGCTTGCCACCCAGAGCGCGGAGCGGGCCTTTCGCGTCGAAGGCGGTGCAGCCGCTTGGAGTGGGTCGGTCGATGCGAGCCGCGGGGGCGGGTCGTGCGCGGCCGGTGACGGCAAGGCATCGAAGCCGAATGGGGGCGGTGGAACGGGCGGTGCGGGGGGCGGTTGGATCGCAGGTTCGACGGGGATCGGGGCGAGGGGTTTGGGGGGCGCGGAGTAGTGGGGCAATACGATGGGAGCGCCGCCGTGTCGGCTGCGCCGCTCCTGGACCCGAGCGCCTGCAAGCTCGCAGACCCAGCGGGACACTTCGACATGGGGCGCGACATGACCTGCGGCCGCCGATTCGATGCGCGCCCGCATCTCGGCGGCGTCCGCGAAGCGCCCGGAAGGGGTGATGGACAACGCCTGGGCGACCACCGGCAGCAGCGCCGATGCCCAGGGAGATTCAGCCGCCACGGGCGGAGTCGGGGGTGGGCCGGACAGCACCTTGCGGATGACGTCCGATGTCTTGTCCTGCTCGAAGAGCGGTCGCCCCGCGATGGCCTCCCACAGCAGCGCGCCCGCGGAATACAGGTCCGAGCGGGGGTCCACAACCGGATCCCGCAGCAGCAACTCCGGGGCGAGGTAGGGCGAGGCCCCGGGCACCATGAGCCCCACTGCGCCGATCCGACACTGATGGATGAGGCGCGTGATACCGTCGATTCCCACAATGACGTTGCGGGGGGTGAGCTCGCCGTGGAACAGGCCGACAGCGGCCTCCGGGGTGTCCCTTACGCCGTGCAATGCCTGCAGTCCGGCCAGCACGTCGAGCATCACACGAACCCAGACATCCAGCGACGGTTTGGCCGGCGATTGCGCCGCAGCGAGCCACAGGCTGCCCAAGCTCTCGCCATCGACGAAATCGCCGATGAGCAGGACCTCGGCGGTGTCCACCACGGGCTCGCGGATCTGCGCGAGATTCGGGTGCGGGTGGAGCGCCAGGAGCCTCGCGCGACGCACCGCGCTCGACACCTCCTCGGAGCTCATTCCGCTTTTTCGTTCGAGGCGCACCGCAGCGGCCAGCTCTGCGGCGTCCGGCTTTCCGGCGATGCGCACGACATGCGTGGGGATCAGACGATCCCCCAGCTTGTCACCAAGCTGATAGCGCCGAGTACCAGCGGCAGGCAGCTCATTGCGAGACGGCGACGACACGGAGCCACAAGGATACACCGAGTTCGGCCACCCGTCGACACGAGCCGCGCTTTCCTCAACCCGATATTGTCAACAGGACGTGCAGCCGCACGACCCGCCGCACTGCACCTTGGGCTTGGACGCGCCAGCGCAGGTTGCGCCGCACTGCTCCGGGCCGCAGCCAAGCGTGGCGTTCTTGCAGCTGTTCGGCTCGGCCCCACAAGAAAGAGCGCAGACGCCGTCGGCGCAGTTGACCGTCGCCGAGTCGCAAGCCGATGCCGCGGCGCATTCAACGTTGCACGCGTACTTGTCCGGACATCGAAGCGCGGCGTTGCGACAAGCGCCCTGCCCCGAACACTGGACGTCGCAGGCGAACCCGTGGGGGCAGGTCACGTTTTGGCCCTGGCACGGGGTCGATGCGTCGCACACGATTTGGCAGACATGCTGCGCGCAGCCTCCGTTACACACGGCCGGGCACGTACCGCCGGGCGGTAGGGGCTGCGCACCGCACGCCGGCGCGTCTGTCGCGGCATCGAGCACTCCGCCCACACCTCCCGTGCCGCCGCTACCGGCTTCCGGCGCTGCCCCGCCCGCGCCCGCCGCAGCCTCGATGGCACCTCCGGCGTCGCTCGTCCCCCCGTCCGCTCCTGCGCTGCCTCCCGCTCCGGCCAAAGGCACTCCGCCCGGAGGCTCAAACTGATCGAAGTCGTGCGTGCACGAGGGCACGATCAACCACACGGCCGCACAACTCAGCAGCAGGGGCAAGCGTCGGGGCATTACAGACTCCACGGCACGGAGACGCATCATTGTACTGCCCGGTGGGGGAACGCTTCAAGGTCGGCTACGGCTGCCGGGCGTACGCGGTGGCCTGGGCTCGGGAGTCTCGAGGCCCGACCCGCGTCTGGTGGGGTGTCTATCCTCGCCCTGACCCGTCGCCTGCGCAGTACGCGGCTCGCACGATCACGCCGCCGGCGCGGGGGAACCTCACTCTGCCCTGCAGTCGGGCCCGCAGCCGTCGCCCGCGGCCGTGTTGCCGTCGTCGCACTCCTCCAGATCGGACTTTACCCCATTGCCACACCAGTCGGATCGTACCGAGAGCCGGTATGCGAAGGGTGTCGGGCTCGCCCCGGCCGCGCGCACCGCCACGAAGTACGTCCCCGGTCCCAGCCCGCTCAGCGCCGCATGTGCGCAGTAGCCCGCGCCGCTGTCGTCGTCCGACGCGAGCACGGTCGTCCCGTCCGGCGCGAGAACGTCCACCGCGGGGTCCATCAGACCAAGGGCGCACGCGCCGTCTCCCAAGTCGAACGTGTCGACGATGAGATTCGACGCGGGATGACTCAGCTCCACGGCGATCACGTCCACGTCGAGGCCGGAGGAGATGGCCCCGGTGAACGGCGCCGTGAACGTGTCGGCTTGAGCCGGCGTGTCGTTGGGTTCGGACTCCGACGACTCGAGCCTGCAAGTGCTATCGCACCCGTCCCCGGGCTCGGTGCCGCCGTCGTCGCATTCCTCGCCGGGGTCGACGATCGCATCCCCGCAGACAATGTCGCGAGAGTGCACCGACAGCTGGAACGAGCCGGTCT
>JAJZQG010000383.1 GCA_021847645.1 Myxococcales bacterium | reverse complement strand
TCAAGCCCGCCTGCTGGCGGGCTCGCAGGATGCGCCAACACCCGCAGCCCGTAAGGACCAAACGGCGAGCATCGCGTGATGCCCGCCACGAGGAGCCCGCTTGCGGGCTTGGCTGGGTATTCCCAGGGCGCGCACGGTCGCCGACCGAGCATGCCCCCAGCTTCAGCTGGGGGTACATGGGGCAAGGCCGCTCAAGGGCCGTGGTCCTTGCGAACTCCCGTGTATGCGACCGCCGCGGGCGAGCTCACGCTCGCCCTGGCTCTGCCGACGCTTCAAGGCTCCGGCTTCGCCGGTTGTTTGGCCTCGGCTTCGCGTGATCCTGTTTAGAGCAGCGAACGGGTTGAACCAGGCAGGAACACCACGGAAGACACGGAGGGGCAATCTCGGAGAGCGTGCCAGTTTCCCCGTGCCTTCCGTGCCCGCGCTCGGCTCCGTGGTGCAAATTCCTTCGCTTGTAGCGCGGTCAACCCGGTCGGTGCTCTAGAAGCACTGCAAGAACGCGGTCTCGGTCGTCACGTACAGGATGCCGCAATCGCCCAGGTTCAGCTCCGGCACCAGATCGTGGCCGAACTGCATCACGAAGTATCCCGGATAGTCGACCGGGTCCTGCAGCCACTCCGGGAACAAGCCGTTGGCAAAGCTCGCCCCCAGCCGCTTCCTGCGCGTCCCGAGCTTCGCCTTCGTGTCGACTCTCAAGCCGCACATCGGCAGGATCGCGCTCTCGGCGAGATCGGCCGGAACCGGCTGCTCGCCGCGAGCGACCTCCTCGCGGGAAAGATTGATCACGGCGGCGTGGGCGTTGCCAGGCGCGTAGGCCTCGTGCCGATCGAGCGACGACAGGAACAGGGAGACGGCGCCCGTCTTCCATCCCAGGCTGGAGAGCTCGATCGTGAGCACGTGTTGCATCGGGCGCCCCTCGTAGCGCGGCCAGCGATCGGCATCGACGCCGACCGGACGCCCGCCGATCCGGCTCACGCCCGTGGGTGCGTCTTCGGCACGCAACACTCCAACCGGCGATCGGCCGTCGGGCGGCGGTGCCGTCACCATGCCGGAAAGACCCAGGGGCTCGAGCTCTTCGTTCAGGGCCAACGCGACCTCACGACGGACGAAGTTGACCACGTCGGCTCCGAGAAGCCGTGCGGGCGCGTCGGGCAGCACCTCGTGGACAGCAGCGATCTCGTCGGCGGTGAGGTGCACCACGAGCAGCCGCTGCCCATCGGCGACCGCAGCGAACCCATCCGTCAACAGCAGGCGCGAGGCGCGTGGATAGAGGGAACGCTTGGGGCGACGAGGGGGCCTGGGCGCCGCGATGAGGCGCGCGAGCCAGGTGGCAGGCGAGCGTTCGACGACCGGCTGGAGCAGTCGCCGGCCCCCGCGCCACAGGACTTCCGTCACGTACAAGAAAGGACCGCGCGGCTCCGGGACGCCGTCGGCCACTTGTTGCAGAGCCACCGCATCCGCTCCGACACCGCGCGCGAGCCGGCAGAGCGCGTCGTCCAGCTCAAGGGCGAAGGGCGGAGCCGCCCTGGGCCGGGCGCGCCCACGCGGCGCATCGGCGACGCGGCCGAGGAGCCGCTCCAATGCCTGCAGCCGCTCGGCGCGGCGCTTGGCTGTCTTCGGGAAGCTACGATCGCATTCCTGGTAGAACGACAGCATCCGTGCGACCGCGTCCGCGGGCATCAGCCCTGCGGGGACGCGCAGCTTCGGCACCAGGATATCGCCCGGCAGCGTGCAGCCGTGGGCATCGATCAGCAGGTCAGCCTCGAGAGCCACCAGCGGGTTCGCGACAAGCTCGTCGAGTTCCTCGAGCGGCGACATGCTAGCCCGCCATGGCAGACCAAGGGATGAGCTCGATTTTCTTCGAACGCCCCCAGCTCGCCACCGCCAGAACCTCGCCCTCTACCACCGCCAAGGCCTGCGTGGTGCCGCCGGAGCGTGGGGCCAGGCCGCGCAGCTTGCCCGAGTCCACGTCGACGAGCGCCACGTAGTTCCCGGACATCCGCGGGTCGAGCCATTCCACATCTTCCGCCGACCCCGTCCGCGCCTTCGCCGCCTCGGCAGTCATCACCAGCGTGTGCCCCTGCTCGACCAACTGTGCCCGTTCAGAGAGCAACCCCTCGAACAGCCGTACCACCTGGCCCTTGCGATCCACGACGAGAAGGTTGCCTCCAATCGGGTTTTCCACCATCGCCATTCGGCTTCCGGAGATCGAGAGGCGCACAGGCTCCGCGGGTCCGCCGTAGCGGCCTTCGATAGCGACCTCGGTACACTGCTCGCTGCCGTCCTCGAACGTCCGGATGCAGCCGGAGTCGACCACCACCAGATTGCCGGCGGGGTCGAACGCAATCGCCGGCCGGAATGGCCGCTCGGCGAGAAGCGTTGGTCCGCGACCCGCAAGCAGATCGTCGGCGGTCAGACGGTAGACGCGCGCGGTGGTGGGAACATTTCCGCCGGACTCGTCCCGGATGAACGCCACCTCGGAACGCTTGGGGTGGCCGATGAGACAGACGACGTGGCCCCACTCCGGGCCGGCGAGTTCGGCTCGCAGCGCGCCGGTATCGTCCCCGAGCACGATGCGCGCGTCGCCCGGCTGCGAGACGAAGGTCCCCTCGGTGGTGCGCGCGAACCCCGCTACCCGCGACCGCCACTCCAGCGGTGGCACCAGAGGCACGACCTCACCCTTGGGTGTCGCCTTCGACAGCCGCGTGAAAGCGTCTTCCTTGTAGTGCAGGGCCTGGATCGCCGTGCCATCCGCGGATGTCACGAGATCGGGAATGCTGTACTCTGCCTTGGGGAAATTGCGGGGCCATCCGCCTTGCGTAGGTGCCATCAGCGCGGACGGTACCTCGGCATGGTCACAGTTCACAATCGGAATTCGCTGCTCCACCACGCACCCGGCCGCGAGATGAGCGGAGCGGCCGACGCCCCGCCCGGGATGCCGCGCCCGACGAACATCGGAACGCCGACGCGGCGCGCGCCGACCACGACCGCGCCCCACGCGCAAGTGCCCTGGGTACGCCGCTGGTGGACGGGTTACCATCGGGGCGCCCAGTGACAGATGGGACAGGACGAGTTCAATCTTCCCACGAACGCAGGGGATCAAGGATAGCTACACGAGTATCTGCTCAGGCGAAGCACTCGACGCTCAACTCGAGGCCCGACTCGGCGGGTACTCGACGCCGAAGCCCATGTTCGAACAGGTGGCGGTGTTTCCACGTAGAAACACGCTCGTCACACCGGCGAGCGTCACTTGATCGACGTTGACTGCCGCGCGGCCGCATGCCATCCTGACTCGACGCAAACCTGGCGCACACAGCAATACCACCGCGTCCCTATCGGCGAAACCGAGCGCTTGATGAACATGCCGAACGCCACCGAAGCCGAACCGACCGTGGCGACTGCGCCCACGCAATCCCTTGCTCCACGCGACGCGCCGGACGCCGACGAAGTCGTGGAAGAAGTCGTCAGTGCCCTCGAGCGCATCGCGCGCGATGCCACGTTGCAGGTCGCATTGGACGTCGGCCACCTGGTGGTAGAGCGCCTCTTCGCCGGCGACGTGGAACAGATGCGCAGCCGCGCTTCCAAGTCTGTTGCGTTGCGCAAGCTCGCGGCGCATCCCGAGTTGCCCTTCAGCTCTACGTTACCTTCTGACGAGAGGCATCCAGCTCATGCATTTTCGCACGCCTTCCTGGCTCCTGTTGCTCTCGCTCGTTTCGTGTGGCGGGAAGGTGGCCTATGAGGTTCCCGCGTCTTCCACGGCGGACGCGGGAACCGATGGGGCCTTCGACGCTTCGATCGACGGAGCGCACGACGTCGGCACTCCTCCCCAGGACAGCTCGGTCGACGTGCCGGCCGACACGCCCGACGCGATCGCGGACCAAGCCAGCGAAGGTGTCGGGCCGGACGCGGCGCCCGACGCTCCAGATCCCTGCAGTCAGAATCCCGGGGGAGATTTCGCTTGCTGCGCCGGAAGCCCCTGCAGGGGTAGGTGCTTCGACGGCGGATGCGACTGCTACGGCATCGTGGGCGGTTGCGTGGCGCCTGCCGTTTGCTGCCCAAGTGGTTGTACATCGGTGGAGGTATGTCAATGGTAAGAGTGCTGACACTGACGATGGTATTCGCTTTCACTTGCGGGTGCGGCGGCAACGGGGAAGCATCGGGCCCACCGGGAGCCGGAGGTAGCCCTGGCGCTGGCGGCGCCGGGGGGCAAGGCGGCACCGCGCAGACGGACGCTTCGGCCGGTGGCGAGGCGGGGGACGCCAGCGTTTCCGGAAGTGGCGGTGGTACCGCTGCTGGTGGCGGCGCTGGCGGTTCGGTTGATGGCGGCCCCTTCGGTCCACCCGATGTGGTGGAGATCCCAGAAGCCGCCTTGACGGACAACTGGTGCGCGCCCGAAGCTTCGGGCCCGTGGGAAGACACGGCTTGCTGCAACGGCGTGCCCTGCAAGGGTCTGTGCTACGAGGGAGATGCTGGACTGGAATGCCGCTGCCAGTACTTTCCGGGCGGCTGCGCGAGCCAACCGGGCAGCATTTGCTGCAATCGCAGGTCCGAATGCACCACACAAGACGCTTGTGTCTTCACCCACTGAGCCCCGCTGTGCGCCGCGAGCGCTGGACGGCCCGCGCGCCCACGCATCGCCGTGTGCCTCGTCTTCCGCCACGTCACGCACCTCCACGCCGTCGATCCTGCGCCCTGCGAGTCG
>JAJZQG010000123.1 GCA_021847645.1 Myxococcales bacterium | reverse complement strand
TGATCTGCAAACGGGGTGGTCCCATGATCTGCAAAAAAGGGCCCTCAGGTGGTCCCATCAATCTGCAAACTGACAGCAAACGGGGTGCTCGGCGAACGCTGCATCTTCTTGTGTAGCCGCATCGCGCTGAGCTTGGGACCTCCTGCGGCTCCCTCGACAGCCACGGACTGCCGCAGCGGCAGGTCGCATCCGACGTGAACGAAGACGAAACGCAGCAGCTCCTGGGCCGTCTTGATCTTCGCGTTGCCGTACTGCACCTCGAGCATCTTGTGCTCACGCGTCAGTTGCTCGTAGCTCTCGGGCAGATAGCTCAAGAGGCGCTGCCAGTCGTTGTGCCAATCGGGCCTGGGCTGGGGGACGGCGGTCGTGCTCATGCCAGCCCCTTGCCGGATGTCTCCGACCCGGGTCAACACAGCTGCTAACAGCTATGGGGTCGACCCTCCCGCGCCCGACCCGTAACGCGACGATGACGCGCGCGTGATGGGGCAATGGCGTGCGCGCGCTCGCGCGTCACGCGGCGTCGAAGTGTGCATCGGCGGGCGGGGCGAAAACCCTCGGCGAGCGGCTGCGAACCGCGGCAGGATCGACGGCGTGGGAAGGTAGAAAGAGCACATAGGCTTGCGTGGCCCTCCTGGGCGCGACGGCCGGGTTGGCGTGGAGATCGCCGGCGTGGTGAAACGGCTCTGAGAGCCGTTTGGCCGCCCTGCCGGACGTCAAAAGCACCCGTGAAACGTCAAGTCACCGGACACGGTGCTCTCTCCCGAGCAGGACAGGACCGCATGGCCGCTCACAGCCCGCTTGCCGGAGCCGTGATAGCCTTCGCCCGTCATGACCAGCGAGCCGCATGCTCGAGCCGTAAATGGTTTCTTGCCTGTGCCGGGATCGAACACGAGCGAGGGAACGCCGCTGATGTCCTGGAATGCGTCGAGCCGCGCGGGACGAAGTGCGAGCCTGAGCCGGGCGCCCGACCAGTCGGTGAGCGCGATGCCCGCGGGAGTGCCAAGCACGTGGCAGGCCGTGGGCCGGAAGGGCACGCCGTCGATCCAGAGGGCTCCCCGGGACTCGAATTTGGGTGCACAACCGATGGTGCCGGCGCATGCAGCAATGAGCGTGACGAGCAGGCCGCGGCAAGCGTTCATCTGGGCAGGCCCATCCTGCCGCATTCGCGCGCGGGCTGCACAGGATTTGTGCGCCGGGTCTCGCGTGAGGCGGACGCAGCCACGCGGCGCGATGGGAGTACCGGACGGTACGAGCCAGTGCGCGACGATGAGATCGGGCTGCATCGACGACAGACGATCGGCAGCACGCAGGGCGAACGCGGCGGCACCGGGCGCTCGCCAGGGCGATTGGCGAAGGCGCGAGGCTGCGCCGGGCCAGCCGAACACGCGGCCGTGAGGCATCGGCCAGAGCTGCACCGCGTCGTCGTCCGGCGCGGGGCGGTCAGCTGCGGGGGCCAGAACGTGCACGTGGTTCCCTGCGCGAGCCAGCTCCAAGGCGTCGGCGCGAACGAAGTGGCCGGCCGGATCGCCGGCGCGGCTGGGGTAGGACGTGGTCAGGATCGCGACCCGCACGGCGCGCGCGGCGTGGAGCCAATGGCCGGCATGCGCAACGCTCTCGGTGCGGCGCTGCAGCTCTTTGCCGTGGTCGTGCCGTCGTGTACAGTCGGCCCGTGCTGAGCTTCCAACACGCTTTCATCACCGGAGCGTCGGCCGGTATCGGACGATCGCTCGCGCGCCTGATCGCGGCCCGTGGCACCCGCGTGGTGCTCTCGGCTCGCCGCGAGCCCGAGCTGCAGGCCCTGGCCGAGGAGATCCGCCGCGCGGGCGGCACCGCCGACGTCTGCCCGCTCGACGTGGCCGACGTGGCCGCGACCCAGCAGGCCATCGCACAGTGGGACAAGGAGACGGGCGGGCTCGATCTGGTGATCGCCAACGCGGGCGTGGGCATCACGCGCCCGGCCCACAAGCTGGCGTGGAGCGACATCGAGCCAGTGCTGCGCGTCAACGTGATCGGGGCATTCGCCACGGTCCACGCCGCCGTGCAGCACATGGTCCCGCGAGGGCACGGCACCATCGTCGGCGTCTCGAGCCTGGCGTCCATGCGCGGGCTGCCCAACTCCGGCGCCTATGCGGCCAGCAAGGCCGCCTTCGCAACGTTCCTCGAGACGCTGCGTGCCGACCTGCAACGCAAGGGAATCACCATCGTCGACGTGCGCCCCGGGTTCGTCGACACGGCGATGACGCAGCCCAACAAGTTCAAGATGCCTTTCCTGATGCACGTGGACGACGCTGCGAAGGCTGCCTTGCGCGGCATCGATCGCGGCCAGGCGGTCGTCGCCTTCCCCTGGCAGCTGGCCAACGCCATGTCCCTGGCCGAAGGGATGCCGGACCGGCTCTGGCGAACGGTCGCCACGAAAGTGAAGATGTGACAGGGAGACGCGGCGCTAGAGCGCGATGCCGCGGATGCGCCAGGAGTTGCCGACCGCCTCCACATCGACGCTGACCTGCACGAGCACCTTCTTCTTCTTGAAGCGCGCCCGCAGCTCGTCGGTCATGGCGATCGCGGTGATGTGCTCTTCGGCCTTCATCGGGTCGCGCCCGTCGGGCGGCACGAACATGACGAACACGCGCCCATTGTTGGGCAGGTACTGCGCCGACGGCACGCGCACCGTGATGGTCGCCACGTCTGCCGGCACTTCGGTCAACCCCGGCTCTTCGGGCGCAACGGGCGCTTCGGCAACCGCTTCGACGACCGCCGGCTCGGCGGCACGCTGCTCGACCGCTTGCTCGACGTGCGCGGGGGCTTCGACAACGGGCTCGACGACCGGCTCGGGCTCGGGCTCCGGGATCACCTCGGGCTCGGGCGGCGGCCCGGCCATGCCCAGGGACTTGAGGCCCGCCTCGATGTGCGACGACGCGAGCTGCGCGAGCTTCGCATCGCGCGATGCGAACCAGAACTCGAACTCCGTGCCGCGTGCCACGCAGACCACCGCCCCGGTGCGAGCACCATCGGCGGATGGCCCCCACGCCCAGCGGGGATCTCGCGCTGCTTGCGTCATCACGGGCGGAGCAGCCGGCATCGCGTCGAATACGACCAGGCGCGCCTCGTCGCCGTACAAGTCTCGGCTCAGCTCGGCGAGCATCGCCGGATCGATGTCGGTGTTCGCGGCGGGCACTTGCGCGCCGAGCACCAATAGCTTGCGAATGATCGGCCCCGGCAGCGTTGGCAGACCCAGGTTCCGATCGAACACGAAGCCCATGGCGCCCGGAGCCGCGTCGGACGCAAGCGCGGGCACCGGGCCGAAGCATTCGACACGCACGCTCGCCACGTTCCAGCCTGCCGCGCGCAGCGCCTCGGCGCGCACGCGAGCGCGTTCGAGCCGCACCGCGACGAGCGCAGCGAGCTGCGCATGGCTGGGCGCGTCCGCGTCGAGCGCCAGCATCGCATCCAGGTCCCGGGCTTCCTGCTCCGCCGCCCCAACCGCCCAACCCTCACCCCAGGTGCTCCAGCGCAGCAGCCTCAAGGAGGCGTTGGCTCGCGCCGCGCTCTCGGAGTCGGCGACGGCGGCCAGGTCCAGGGGGAGCGCGCGCGTCATGCCTTCCTCGCTTTCGGCTCGCGCGCCTCGGCGAATCGACGAAGCCAACCCACGTACAGCAAGGACTCCTCGTGGGCGCGCAGAGCCTTCGAGGACGGCGAGCGGGTCACCAGGGTCAGCAAGTCGCCCTTGGGTTCGGCGAACACGCTCTCGCAAACCCAGCCCGAGAGGTGATCGTAGAAGCTGCCCCGAGCCGTTCCGCTCTTGGCCTTGAGCGTGGCGAGTGTGGCGCCCAGACCGCCTTGGTGCACCAGCGCCGCGAAGCCGCGGGTCTCGCCCAGGTAGTCCCGCACGAGATCGGCCTTGACCGAAGCCACGTTCGAGCTCGCGCGCTCGGCCCGAAGCTGGTCTCGCGTCTTCATTGCGCCCCTCCTTCGGCCTTGAGCAGCGCGGTGCGCGCCCAGCCTCGCCCGTAGTGCTCGCCCTCGCCCACGCGCACGTGCGTCGCCAGGCTCTTCTCGAGCGCCTGCAGCGCGCTCAACTCCTTCTTCTTGCCCTTCGACGGCTTCGCCGCCGTGCCCATCACAGGCACGTAGAACAGCGAGTCGGCCGGAACCGTCTCCGCATACTGCGGGCTTCCGTCCTCGGCCACCGTCGTGTCGAGCTCCGTCGCTGTCCTTGCCAGGAACGCGAACACCTCGTCGGACACCAGGCCCAGCGAGCCGGCCAGCTCTTGATCGAAGCCGTCGTAGCCGACGCCCGCCGACGGCACCAACGCCAGCCACGGCGCCGGATCGAAGCCCTTGCGGGGCTTGAGCACGACGTCCTCGGCCGCCACGGGCTCGTCGCCATGCTTCCACGAGGCGGTGGTGAGGATCTCGTCGGCCTTGACGCTGGGAGGTGCAGGGATCTCCTTGCCCACGGTGCGGGCCAGGTCACGGCGAAGGCGCGCGAGCACCGCCGGGCAGGTGATCCACACGAACGGCGCCGCCGACGATCGGACGGGGAACAGCAGCAGGCGCGCATCGCCGATGCTCAACGCACCGGCGGCGTCTTCACCCGCGACGCCGAACAGCTTCGCGGCCGAGTCGTCACCGACCGACGTGCGCAACGACGCCTCGAGGGTAGCGGCCTGGATGAACGGCCAGAGCGTGGTGCGCTCGCGCTGGACCGGACGATCGACGGACCCGAGCACGCTCGCCGCGGCGGCATGGAGCGGGGTTTCGAAGTAGAAGGACAGGACGACGGAATCGGTGAACATGATCAGCTTCCTCCCGCAAGGATGTCGGCCGGCGGCTCGATCCGGACAGGTTCTTCGTATTCGATGAAGAAGGTGGTGCCCGCTGGGATCAGACGCTGCGGCGTGGCCGGGATGCGTGCCGGCATCGCAGCCTCGATCTCGCTGGGCTCGACGCGACGCCGGGCGACGGCAACGAGCTTGCCCCCGGCGGCTAGAGGGGACTGGGTGGTGAGCGCCGCGGGATCGATCCACGCGGGAAGCCCGGACGCATCGCAGGGACGATCCGACAGCACGCACAGACGCCACTTCTTTTTGGGCTTGGCCTCGGTCGAGGGCAACGGATACTGAACTGCCTCGATGCGAACGGCACGCTGCCCGGGCATTCCCGAGATCGTCGCGGGCAGCGGCAGAGCGGGCCGCCCATCCGGAATCTCGGCCGAGATCATGAACCCGATGCCCGGACGCACGCGCAAGTGAACGACCTGCGCCGCCCCCTCGGCGCGCACCTCGACGTCGAACAGACGCCGCGCGGGCAAGTAGTGCTCGCCTTCGGACAGCCGCTGCGGCTTGCGCTCCGACCAGACCCGAACGCCCTTGCGCGTAAGCCACGCATCGAAGGTCCCCGCACCGGGCAGACGGCTCGACGGCACCAGCAGGCGCAATGGCGAGGCGTCGTGCAGCACGTCGCCCGAGACGTTCTCCAAGTAGGACGGCTGCGCCCAGACCGCGTCCTTGGGCCCCGGGTCCACGACCAGATCGTCTGGGACCGGGTACAACGGCTCGACTCGTCCACCGACGCCGCTGGCCAGCAACTGCGCGGTGATCTTGAGCTCGATCTGCGCGGGATCCGCGTCGATCGCTCCGGCAACCGCCTCGGCGTCGCAAGCCCCGTGCTTGGAGCAAGAGGCGCAACCGCCGCGGTACACGCTCTCGCCCTCGGAGCAGTGCGCCGACACGTACGCCGTGCGCAGCATGTCGAGAAAGAAGTACGGCGGAAGCCTCGCCTCGCGCCCGATGCCGTCGACCTTCCGCGCCGCCGTCGCGGTGCCAGCTATCACCGTGTCGTTCGGTACGATCAGCACATCCAGCTTCATCGATCGCCTCCCGCGAGGCGCGCTGCCACGTGCAGTCCGTCCATCGCGCGTTGTACGTCACCGTCGGCTTGCACCAGGGCCCGGTCGATCAGCGCACACAGCGCCCTCGAGGTGTCCTCCGCGCTCACCATCTCCGCGCCGTTCACGCGGATGCCGGCCCGGAAGAGCGAATCGCGCACCAGCAGCGCCCGCGCGTCCGCTAACCCTTTGTCGACGTCCGGGTTGGTCAGCGCCGGTTGGATCGGGCGAAGCGCGCGCACCAGCGCGGACCAGTCGCCCGGCTTGGGGAACGAGGCCAGAAGCGTCGAGAGCAGCGGCTGCACTTCGCTGCCGCGCAGCCCGAGCACCTGCTGCTCGCCCGCAGCGCCATGCACCGCGATCACCACCGCGTCGCCGCCCAGGGTCTCCCGAGCAAGCCCGCTCAACTGCGTTCGCCCCGCGCGCACCAGGCGGCCCAGCGCCACGCCCGGTTCGCCGATCACCAACGCCGCGCTCACCGTCGTCGACACACCAGGCTGGATCGCCCAGCGGCCGCCGATCTCCACGAAGTTCTCCCGCAGCCGCGCCCGCACCTTCTGCACCAACTCCAGCGCGCGCAACGCGGGCACCAGCGCGATCTGCTCGTCGGCCACGGCGTGCAGCATCGTGCCTCCCGCCTCGGCCACCAGCGCCGGAATCGTGTGCAGCGCCGTGGTCGTCAGCGCCGCCTCGAGCGACGCGAGCCGGCTGGGCCCCAGCACCGGGATGCTGTCGAGCAGCTCCTTGGTGGCACCGCGCGCCTTTGCTGCCGCCTCGGACAGCGCACCGCTCAGCAGATCCGCCATCGTGGCTCCCTGCCGCAGCTCCTTTCCCCCGCGACGCAGCGCCGCGAGTTGGTCGGCCGAGAAGACCACCACCACGTCGCCTTCGGGCTTCGCAGCCGGCGCCTCGTCGAGCCACAGCCGCGTGGCCGCACAACAGGCGCACAGCATCTCGCCCGCGGAAGCCAGGCTCGCGCCCCCGTCGGCCGACGCCACCGCGGACCAGAGCTCCGCCGCCGAGGCCGCCGTGTCGCTTCCCTTTCCGGCGTGAAGCGCCTCGCGCTGTCCGCAGCTCGTGCACCGCGGCGAAGGCTCGATCGTGCGGCCCCGCGGCATGCGCAGCCGGCGCGCCTCCGACGCAACCGCGGCAGCCTGGTACCACAGTCCGTGGTAGACGCCCGGCCACGGATCATCGAGCCCCGAAGCGTCCTGCTGCAGCCTGGCCCACTTCTCGTGCGCGGAGACGTCCTGCTTGCCCAGCAGCCCGCCTGCACCCGTGGTGTCGTCGAGCCAGGGCGCAGCGACCCAGCCCGGCTGCCATGCCGTCGCGATCTGGCGCTCCCAGATCGCGGAGAAGATCTTGTCCTTCGTGCTCACACCCAGCCGCGCCAGCTTGCCGAGCGCTTTGCTCGCAATCTCTTCCCACGCCTCGCGAACCCTGGCCGAGCACGCATCGCCCAGCTCCGCGGCTCGCGCCAGCGGAACCAACGCGGTGAACGACGACGGGAAGCAAGCGTACGACGGCGCTGCGGCGGCCTTGTCTCCCTTCTTCGCCGTTACCTTCTGCTGGCCGAGCCACTCGTCGCAGAGCGGATGGTATCGGAGCGACGGCGCCAGCACGGCATCCGGTCCCAGGGCCTCGACAATGACGAGCGCGGCCTGCCACGCCAAGTGCGCTTGCAGGCGAAGCGAAGCCGCGTACGCTGCGTCCGACGGCGGGTTCGAAGCGTCGAAGACCGCCGGCTCGAGGTGAGCCACGAGGAAGGTGGCAGAAGGCGACGCGGTGGCGAGGGCGCCGTCGATGCCGATGCGCGACCACACGCTCAGCTCGGGCATGCGAGGATCGGCGGGAACCAGGTGCGCCGCCGGGCCGAGGTCCGCAGCGAGCCGATCCGGCAGATAGCGCCAGACCCAAAGCCATCGGCGCCGCGGATCGTCGAAGCGCTTGGCGGCTTCGGCGGCAAGCGCGGAGGTCTTGGCCTGCAGCGCAGCGAGGTCGACGGCACCCAGCGAGCGACGCTCGCTCGACAGCGGATGCGTCACCTCGCCCGAGGCCGCCCAGCCCTGCGCGGCGCTTTCGGCTTGCGCCAGGAACGCGGACGGCACGCGGTCGGCCGCGCTCGTCAGCCAACTCTGGTGAGCATCGGCTTCGGGCAGGCTCGTGGCCGCGTCCGACTCCAGCAGCGTGGTGCGTAGCGCGGCGACTTGGGGCAGGTCCAGCGCCGCGTCCGCGGGGTCGCGAAGAGAAAGCGCAAGCTTGTTGTTCCACTCGGTCGACATGAGCGTCTCCGTCAGCAAGACGTAGGCAAGGGAAAGGCGCGGCGGGGGAGCGCGCGCACTGTGCGACAACTCGCGCGGGCAAGCGCGACAGCGGCGATCGGGATGGGGCTGAGCTGAAGCCGGAAACTCCTCACGTACGATTCCTTACGGGGCTCTCCGCGGCGGCGGGGCGCAGGATGCTACGCCCTCTGGACCATGCCTGCCACGGCTTTCTGGCTCTGCGGACGAGGGGAGTCAGCCTGCTTGAAGACGGCTGGAGCACGCGCGGCGAAACCGTGTGCCGCCATGCGTGCCCTCGGCGTGTCGAAGGCGTCGTCCGCAACGGACGTCCGCCCTTTGCGACATGACGCGCGAGTAGTCAAGCATCATGATCGGTCACCACCCCGTCCTGCTCGCCCGGCCTCCGATTGTCTGCTCCGGCGCCGTCAATCGGCTTGACAAGCTGCAGGTGCTCATCCATAGTGCCGCTCCGCTTTTTCGGTCCGCCAAGGTAGCTCAGTTGGTCAGAGCGGGCGTTTCATACGCGCTAGGTCGGCGGTTCAACTCCGCCCCTTGGCACCCTGTTCGGGCGATCCTCGCGTTTGCGTAGCGCAAACCAAAGAGACGCCCCTTTGCACGGCAGCCGGTCGAGCACGAACCCCGCCCGACGCTCGGCACGCAGCAGCGCCCCGGCAAGCTGGTTGACCCAGCCGCGCGGCACCCCCAGGTTCGCCTCCGAAATGCTGCCCCGGTCGCCCCTGCGCGACACGAGCCGGCGCTGCACCAACATCGGCGCCACCAGCACCCGGTTGAACGCAACGACCTGCACCGACTCCGCGCCAGCCACCGCCTCCAACTCCTCGCGCAACGCCTTGCGCTCGTAGCGACGACGATGCCCGGCCTGCTCGTCGACCCGGCTCCACAGCCGCATCATCGCCGGCACCGTGCCCACCACCCAGCCGCCCTCGCGCACCAACGCAAGCGCCGACGCCACCGCTGCCCGCGGCTCGTCCAGATGCTCGATCACATCGAACAGCCCCGCCGCGTCGAACCCGCGCTCCGGCAGCTCCGCCACACCCCGCGACAAGTCGTGCACCCAGAACCGCGCCGACGGCGCTCGCTCCGCCGCCAGCTCGACCAGCGCCCGGTGCCCGTCCACGCCCACCACCTCGTAGCCCTGCCTCGCCAGGTGCGCCGTCACGCACCCTCCGCCGCATCCCAGCTCCACCACCCGCGCCCCGGGCCCCACGCCCAAACGCCCCAGCCGCTGCGCGATCAGCTCGTTTCGCGTCCGATGCCAGAAGTGACGATCCTCCGCCTCGCGCAGCGCTCGCAGCGTCCGCGCGTTCGTCACGTCGAACCCCACATCGTGCGCGTCGAGCTCCGACAGCACCTGGATGCGATCCTCGATCATGTCTGCGCCGGTACGCCCAGGTCCGGAAACTCGCGCAGCGAGCCCTGAAGGTCCGTGCACACCGCGTCGACCTTCGCCTCCACCAGCACCTTGCCGTCCGCCGGACGCTCGATGCGCTGATCGAAGCTGATGCGATAGGGCGAGGTGCGCTTGGCCTGCGTGTACACCAGCAGATCGTCGCACAACCGCGCAGGTGCCTTGAAGGTGATGTTGATGCTGTAGATGGGGAAGATCAGGCCGCGCTGGGTCCAGTCCTGCACGCTCGGCCCGAAGGAGCCCAGCAGCTCGGTGCGGGCCCGCTCCAGGAAGCGCAGGTAGTTGGCGTGGTAGACCACGCCCATGCTGTCGGTGTCTTCGTAGTAGACGCGTACGGGGAACTTCGTGTCCATGAGAGCGCCGGAGCATACGACGAGAACGGCCCGGTGGCGACTCGACGGCGCGTGTCGGAGTCCTGACGGCCGGCATCGCGCACCGCGGCATCGACATCCCGCCGGCGGCGCAGGACGAATCACGCGCCGGCTCGCTGTGCTACAACGACCGGCGCCCATGTGCGGAATCCTTGGAGTCGTGGCCCCACTCGGAAGCGAGCCCGAAGTCAGCCGCGCGCACTTCGAGAAGATGCGCGACATGATGGCCCATCGAGGCCCCGACGACTCCGGCATCCTGGAGGCGGACAACATCATGTTCGCCCACCGGCGCCTGTCGATCATCGACCTGCTCAACGGCCGCCAGCCCATGACGTCCGCCGACGGCGCCTTCACCATCGTCTACAACGGCGAGATCTACAACGACCTGGAGCTGCGCGCCGACCTCGAACGGCTCGGTGTCCCCTTGCGCACGCGCTGCGACACCGAAACCGTGCTCGAAGCGCTCCGCATCTGGGGCCCATCCGCCGTCGAGCGACTGCGCGGCATGTTCGCCTTCGGCGCCTGGGACAAGCGCAACCGACGACTGATCCTCGCGCGCGATCCGATGGGCCTCAAGCCCTTGTACTACGCACTCATCGGCAACGAGCTCGTCTTCTCCAGCGATCTGCCCGCGCTCCTCGCCTATCCCGGGATCAGCCCCAAGCCCTGCTGGCCCGCGATCTCCTGGTACCTCACCAGCATCCGCACCACCCTCGGCCACCGCACCTTGTTCGACGGCGTCTTCACCGTCCAACCGGGCGAGCTGATCGTCGTCGAGCCCACCGACTCCGCTCCCCGCATCGAGCGCCGCTTCTTCTGGCGCGAGCCGCCCCGAGACCACCTGCTCGACGCGTCCGACGACGTCGTGGCCCGGATGGTGCGCGAGGCGGTCTTCGATTCGGTCCAGCGCCACCGCCGCAGCGACGTGCCCCAGTGCATCCTGCTGTCCGGCGGCATCGACAGCTCGATCCTCGCGTACGTCACGCGCGAGATCGAGCCGGGGGCTGACTTGCAGACGTGGTGCTCGGGCGACAGCGGGACCCCGGACGGTGACTTCGCGTTCGCAAGGGTCATGGCGCGCAAGGTCGGCGCCCACCACCACGAGGTCCCGGTCGGCCGCGAGGCGTTCCAGTCGCTGTGGCCACGGCTGGTCGAGTCCAACGGTGTGCCCGTGGGCACCGCCAATGAGACCGCGATCCTGGCCGTGTCCCTCGGCCTCAAGGCCCACGCCACGGTCGCCCTGTCGGGCGAGGGGGCCGACGAGCTGTTCGCCGGCTACGGCCTCACCATCCTGTCGGGCATGGACCAGATCCACAGCGCACGCCCCGAAGCCCAATGGCCCGGCGGCGACACGGGACGCGAGCGCTACCGCGCCGAGCTCGCCCAGGCCTACGGCACCACCGAGCTCGGCACCATGATCGACCACTATCTGCGCGTCATGTCCTGGGTGCCCATGAAGGCCAAAGGCGCCGTCCTTGGCCCTGCGGCCTTGCGCGAAATCGCGGGCGACCAAGCCATCGTCGAGGAGCTCGATTCCCAGCTTCGCCGCGACCAGGACGACATCCCCGACCCGGAACGCCTGCTGCGCGCCCATCGTCGAATCAACCTCACCGGGCTGCTGGCGCGGCTCGACACGTCCACCATGCTCGCCGAGGTCGAAGGTCGCACGCCCTTTGCCGATGTGCGCGTGGCCGAGCTCGCCCTGTCGATTCCCCTGTCCCGCAAGCTCGCCGTGCAGCGCGCGCCGGACGGCGGCTGGTCGTCGGCGCGCAAGCTGATGGACGAGCGCCGCGCCCGCACCAAGGTCATCCTGCGCAAGGCCTTCGAGCCCTACATTCCCGCGGAGATCCTGGACCGGCCCAAGGCCAGCTTCGAGCTGCCCTTCCACAAGTGGCTCGAGCCCGGCGTCGTCGCGCTTCGCGACAGCCGGTGGGCCAGAAGCGTCTTGACGCCCCAGGTCGCGCAGGCGCTGGGCAAGCAGCCGGACAAGATGCCGATGATTGCCTGGCCGGTGCTCAACCTCACCCTGTGGGGCCAGCGCTGGTGGGGATGAGTGTCAGCGCCTCAACCCGCGAACCTGTTCCAATAACACGGATCGCCGACCCGCTCGAATCCCACCTTGCGCACGATCGGCGCAGAGGTACCCACGCGCGCGTAGGCCCCCACGTGCGTCAAGCCGAGCTCTTGCGCGCGGTGCAGACGCGCGAGAACACTTGGCGACAGAATCCGCGACCGCGGGCCGACGCCACCGCAGCGCCCGCCCACAGGTAGCCGAAGCCCAAGGCCGCAAGCACCGTCATTCCACCGCAACTCACGGGCCGGCATCCATCATGGGCAACGAACCCGTGCGCACAGACCGCCGCTCCACGACGGTGGAGTCGTCCGGGACCCAAAAGAAGTCCCAGTGCCTTCGCTCAATCTCGTCGGCGGGGGACAACGCCGACGACGCATGGCAGGCGGGTGCCAGGAGAATGCCGGGGCGTGATGCGAGAAGGGAGCGGGCAGCAGCCGGCCCTGGCCGGGTTAGGCTACTTGCACTTGTCCTTGCAGTTCTTGTCCTTGTCGAGCTTGGCGATGCAGCTGGAGTACGCGGTCGCCAGGTGCTTGGCGGCGACGGACTTCGGCGGCGCGACCTTGCCCATGCATGCCTTCATGTCGTCCTTCGCGGCCGGACAAGCGTTGATCGCGTCCGCGACTTCCTTGCACTCGGCGTTTGCCTCGCAGGCCTTGAGCTGCTTGGCGCAGCCCTTGTCCATGGCGCACTTGCCGCAATCGCCCTCGCTGAACTTCGGCGCGGGAGGCGGAGGCGGAGGCGTGGTCTCGGTCGGAGCGGCCGGAGCTTCCGGGGCGGCGCTGCTCTCGGCCGGAGCGGCGGACGATTCGGGCGCGGCCGAGGATGCCGCAGGCTCGGCGGACTTCTCCGCAGCCGGTGCTTCGGCCTTAGGAGTCGAGCCACCACACCCGGTCGCCGACGCCATCGCAATCGCAGGAACCCCGAGAGCCATGATCAGAACGAATGTGTATCTCATACGCCCCCCGCTACGCCGCCTGATTGCCACCGTCAATAGCTACTTTGCGTCGGCCGACGAGTGATCTTCTCCCCACCGGTCTGCCTTTGCTGCGCGTCACGGTATCTCCTTCTCCGGCTCACACATTCCCTGGGGGGCCGGGCTTCCGACCACCGCATTGCGTGACCGCCACGATTCCGTGCTTGGCAGTCCGTCACTCCGTCGCCATGGGATTCCATCCGGCTCCGTCGGTCCGATGGGTGCGCCAGCGACGCGACCCCGCGCCCCCCGCCCGGTCCTCCTTCAGTCCGCCGTGTCCTGAGCGTCGTCGTCCCCGGCATCCAGCTTCTCACGCGTGCACTTGGCCAGAAACAGGCGTACGGCCAGCCCGGTCGGCCTCGCGATCAACATCGTATCCCCGCGGTCCGCCAGCGGCTCGCCCATGCCCAGCAGCGCCTCGCTCCGCAGCGCGTCCAGCAGCTTGCCGTCCGCACTCATCGGCGCAATCCGCGTCGGCCCCGTCGCGTCCGCAATCGCCAGCCACCCGTTCATCAAAGTTGGTGCTCCAACTCCTGTGTGCGCGTCGTCCACCGAATCCGGACCGTCGATTCCCCCTTGCCGCACCATCGCCACCAGCAGCTGCCCGCCCATCGAGCCGCTCGGCGTGTCGTCGTCGCGCCACGCCACGAGCGCGCCCCCGTCGCCCGACGCCGCCACATCGTAGGCCAGCACGTGCCCCGTGTCCGACCCGATGCGGCGGGGCGCTCCGGCCATCAGCCCGGCATCGTCCAGCGGCACCACCTCGAGCCAACGATACGCGATGTCCTCTGCCCGATAGCGCGCGTCGTAGTCCGTCTCCTGGGCACGGCGCACGAGCCAGAACAGCCAGAACCCGCCCGGGCGAACCACCAGACGCGGCGAGTCGGCATCGACCCCCGGCAGCGTCACCACCCGCGCCGGCGTCGGGCTCTCGAACGTGTCGACCTTGAACGACGAGACGTACACGCCGCTCACGTCCCGGTCCTTGGGCACGTCGTCCCACACCACCAGCCCCCGCTCCTTGCCCAGCACCACGTCGAACGCATCCGACTCGTCGACGCCCTGCCGGATCTCGCTGGCCCAGTGCACCGTGTCGCCGTCGATGCGCGCGAGACGCAGCGTGCGCGACGCACCCGTCGGATCGAGCACGGCCGCCCCGAGCACCGCACCTTTGGCAAACACGTGCGGTGGCTCAGCGTCGCCGTGAGAGTCCCCCAGCTCCACCACGCGCGACGAGCTGCCGTCGTTCGAGACCGTCACCACCGCATTCCTGGTGCCACCGCCGGCCGGGTGCAGCACCCCCAGCGCGAAGCCGCCGTCGAACGCGACCCCCTGCCCCACCTCCGAGGCGAACGGCAGCAGCTCGTCCTCCGACGTGGGATTGGCGGGCTTGTCTCCGACGACGGTTTCCTTGCCGATCATCGTGCACCGGGCCGGAACCGCCGCGGGCGCGGGCTCGGCCGAGTCAATCGGCTCCTGGAGCGTCTTGATGTGATCGCGGTTGCAACACGACGACAGAGCGATGAACGCCATCGCGGCCACGAGCACGGGAGTTCGCATCACCACGCTCGTTACCCCGTGGCCGGGGTCGGCGCAACCGCCGACCATCAGGCAACGTCCTTGACCGGCCGCACCTCCTCCCCGGCCGCAGCCCGCTCGTCGATCTCTTCGAGCCGCTCGACAGGGCCACGCGCGCCCGACCCGCGGTGAGGCGAGCACGCGGCGCAGGCCCTTGCCGACCGGGTTGACCGAGGGACCGAACGCTGCCACAACGCTTGCCCATGCCGGGTGGCAACATCGTTCGTACCTACGATCCGAACTCCGTGCTCAAGGCGGTCTACCGCCGCTTCTTCGACAACATCCAAATCGACTCGGAGTGGCTGCGGATCGTGCGCGAGGCGGCCGAGCAGGGGCCGGTCGTCTACGTGCTGCGCAACCTGTCGTTCCTCGACTTCATGGCGCTCGACTACATCACGGCCCGCCACGGACTGCCCAAGCTGCGCTTCGCCAACGACCTGGGCCTGTGGGTGCTCGAGCCTTTCGCCGCGACCTGGGCCGAGGCCGTGATGCCCGCGCGCCGCGTCGCCCCCAATGAGCGGCTCGTGGAAGTCATCGAGGACGGGGGCTCGGCCGCGCTGTTCCTCAAACGTCCGCCGACCATCCTCGAGAAGGCCACCGGACGCGGCAAGAGGCGCGTGTCGTTCGAAGGCGATCTGCTCATTGCCTCGCTGTTCTCGCTGCAGCGGCGGCTCGATCGGCCCATCATGCTCGTGCCGCAGGTGTTCGTGTGGTCCAAGCGCCCCGAGAGCCTGGAGCCGTCGGCGGTGGACTTCGTTCTCGGGCCCAGCGAATGGCCCGGACGACTGCGCTCGGCCACCCAGTTCCTGCTCAACTACCGCAACGTGATGCTGCGCGCGGGCGAGCCCGTCAACCTGCACCAGTTCCTCGCCGACAACGCCGGCGAGCCGCAAGACACGCTCATCCGTCGCGGTACCTACGCGCTGCTGCGCAAGGTCGATCGGGAGCGCCGGGCCATTCTCGGACCCATGCGCAAGCCGGCCGACCGCGTGCGCGAGGAGATCATCCGCAGCCCCAAGCTGCGCCAAACCATCGCCCAGCTCGCCGGCGAAGGCCGCGCCGAACGCATGCTGCTCACCGCCCGGGCCTACCGCATGCTCCGGCAGATGGAATCCGCCCCGGATCCCGAGGCCATCTTCGCCCTCAGCACCATGGTCAAGACCGTGGTCAGCGTCATGTACGCCGGCCTCGAGGTCGACCGCGACGGCTTGCAGCGCGTCCGCGAGGCTTCCCAGAAGGGCACCCTGATCCTGTTGCCCAGCCACAAGAGCCACATCGACTACCTGCTGCTGTCGCATGTGCTGCACCTCAACTCGCTGCAACTGCCGCTCATCGCCGCGGGCGACAACCTCTCGTTCTTCCCCATCGGCATGCTCCTGCGCCGCGGCGGTGCCTTCTTCATCCGACGCTCGTTCCGCGGCGATCGCCTCTACACCACCGTGGTCGACGCTTACCTGCGTCGCATCATCAAGGACGGCTGGCCCATCGAGGTGTTCCTGGAGGGCACGCGCTCGCGCACCGGCAAGCTGCTGCCGCCCAAGCTAGGCCTGCTGAGCATGATCATCGAGTCGGGGCTGTCGCTGCCACACCGGGATCTGCAGTTCGTGCCCGTGAGCATCGGCTACGAGCGGCTGGTGGAGGAAGGCTCGTACGTGCGCGAGCTGCTCGGCGGCGAAAAGCAAAAAGAAGACACCGCCGCCCTCATCCGAGCCAGCAAGGTGCTCGCCGAGCGCTACGGCCGGCTCAACGTGCAGTTCGGCGAGATCCTCAGCCTCGACCAGCTCATGGCCGAAGCCGGGTTGCGCCGCGATCCAGCCCCCACCCCCTCGCAGCGTCGCGACATCATCAAGCGCGTAGCGTTCCGCATCATGGCGGGCATCAACGCGGTCACTGCCGCCACGCCCGGCGCCCTGGTGGCCCTGACCCTGCTCGCGCACACCAAGCGCGGGATGTCCCACGCCGAGCTCACTGTGCAGGCCGCCAGCCTTCTCGGCGTGCTCCGCCGCCGTGGCGCACGCACCACCCCGGCCCTGGCGACCCCCTCCGGCGCCTTGCGCCCCGCGTGCATTCGCGAGACGACCAACATGTTCGAGAAGGCCCAACTCATCGAGGTCCACTACCCCGGAGAGGTCCTCGAGCACACCGGCAAGCGGCCCGAACGCCCCGCGATGTTCAGCGACGACGACATCATCTACACGGTGCCGGACCATCGCCGCCTGGCGCTCGACCTGTCCAAGAACATCATCATCCACTTCTTCGTGCCCCTCGCGCTGGTGTCCGTGGCCATGCTCGCGCCCCCGGGGCCGCCCATCGCCGCGCCCACCGTGCAGCAGCGCGTCGCGCGCCTCTCTCGCCTGTTCAAGCACGAGTTCATGTTCCCCGCCGATCGCCCCTTCGACGAGCTGCTCGACGAGACCCTGCGCGACATGCGCGCTCACGCAGAGATCGCCCTGGGCGCTCCGGACCACTGGACCTTCGGCGAGGGACACGACGGTCTCGACGGTCGCGGGTGGGTGGTGAGGTACGCCTCGATGCTGCGCAACTTCCTCGAGGCCTACGTGGTCGCTGCCCGCAGCCTGTCCCAGCTCATCAAAGGCCCGATGCTCACCAAGGACCTCGTGCGGCGCACCATCGCCCTCGGCGACAAGATGTTCCTCGCCGGCGAAATCGAGCGCAAGGAGGCCTTGTCCGGCCGATGCATCGAGAACGCCTTGCTGTCCTTCGCCGACCAGGGCTACGTGCGCACACAGGAGGCCGGCAAGAGAATCGAGCTCGTCTCCTCGTTCGCCGACGCGGACGCGGTCAAGGCCATCGAGCAAGGCATCGCCAACTTCCTGCCCAGAAGGGCGTCGGATCGCGAATGACAGTATCGCCGTTGCCTCGGACCCCATCCCCGGCCCATGCCCCCGGGGCTGCTCACCCTCCCATGGCCCTCGATCGCTCGAGCGGCTGCTCACGCCGCATCGTCGGCGATCGGACCGCAGCCTGCGCCGATCGCCCCGCTGGCCGCACCAGGAAATGGCCCGGTGCATGGGCCGCCCTGTCCTTGCTGGCCGCGACCTCGTGCTCCAGAATGCCGTCGCCGCTCACGCCTACCCTGCAAGGCTCGGTCGGCCTGCCTTACCAGGGAGTGCTCGCCGGCGGCAGAGAGCTGCCTCTTCAGGGCCCCGGCTACAGGGTTGCCAAGCCGCCGGGCAGAAACTTCGGCACTCCCTCCCTGGTCTCCACCATCGAATACGCCGCTGCCGAGGTCGCACGCCAGCGTCCCGGCCCGCCCTTGGACGTCGGAGACTTGAGCGCCCGCTGGGGCGGCCAGATTACCAATCATCGATCGCACCGAAGCGGCCGCGATGTCGACCTGCTGTTCTACGTGACCACCGTGGCGGGAGCGCCCATCGAATCGCTGGGCTTCGTGCCGTTCGGCGCCGACGGCCTCGCCCAGGCCCACGGAGGCCCTCATGGCGACCGCTACATTCGCTTCGATCTCGAACGCAACTGGCTGCTGGTCAAGGCCCTGGTCACCGCGCCATCGTCCGAGATCCTGTGGATCTTCGTCAGCCGCCCGGTCGAGGCGTTGTTGACCGAATATGCCCTGGCCCGCGGGGAGGACCCCGAGCTGGTCTGGCACGCCGAGAGCGTCATGCTTCAGCCCAGAAACGCCCTTCCCCACGACGACCACTTCCACGTACGGGTCGCCTGCTCGCCCGATGAGACCGTGGCGGGATGCGAGGACGGCGGCCCGCGCTGGCCCTGGCGACACGCTCCCCCCAGCCTCGACTGGCCCGAGAGCGAGGACGGCATCGAGGAGTTGGTCGCAGGGCCCTCCCTGGCGCCGCTGCCGTGAACGACATGATGGGCAATGCTCTGGCCTACGGCGACGCCGCGCAGCACTTGCGGCGATGGGCCGCCAAGGACCCGTGCTCGGTTCACCTGTGCTACGTCGACCCGCCGTTCAATGTGGGTGCGACCTTCGCGGCGCGCACCGCCACCAGCCAGAAACGCGGGCGGTCCACCCACCAGTCCGGTCCCGTAGCCTACGACGATCGCTGGGGTGGCATCGATGGCTTTCTGTCGTTCCTCGAGCCCAGCGTGGCGGGCATTCGTGAGCTGCTGCATCGTCGCGGCCAACTGTGGCTGCACCTGGACCACCGGGCCGTGCATGAGGCAAAGGTGCTGTGCGATCACGTGTTCGGCCGAGGCGCGTTCCGCGGCGAGGTCATCTGGGCCCCGGGCAACGGAGCGCGCGGCAAGGCGGCGTTCGCCGTCACCCACCAGACCATTCTCGTCTATACGAAAGACACCTCACCGCGCTCCGAGGCCATCTGGAACACCGATCATCCCCTGCTGCGCGAGCCCTACGCCGACGTGAGCCTGAGCATGCACTTCCGCGGCGTCGACGAGGCGGGGCGCCGCTATCGCGACCGCACCATCAACGGCAAGACCTACCGCTACTACGCCGATGAAGGCCGTCGCCTCGGCAGCGTGTGGACGGACGTTCCCGCGATGATCGCCAATACGCCCATTCACCGCGAAGGCACGGGCTATCCCACCCAGAAGCCCGAGAAGCTCCTCGAACGCATCATCCGCATGGCGTCCAACCCGGGGGACACGGTCTGCGACCCCATGTGCGGCAGCGGCACAACGTTGGCCGTCGCCGGCAGGCTCGAGCGACGATTCATCGGTTGCGACGCGAGCCCGCTGGCGATCGAGATTGCGTCCAGGCGGCTGCGCGAAGCCGGCCTGCCGTTCACGGTCGAGCATTTCGACGCAGCGCCGATTGATCCCGAATCGCAGTCACAGTAGGCACCCTCTCATGCTGAGAGGGATCTTCGACCGTCTGCAGGAGGCGCGACAGGGCCGCGTGCTGGTGCGCGTCGAGCGTCGCAAGCTCGAGCAAGGCTGGATGGACGGCCGTGTCGCCGCCGTCGGGCCGCACCTGCTCGCCTTGCACCTGGTCGACGACTCCATCGTCTACAACGGATTCACGGTCCTGCGTCTCAAGGACATCACCGCCTTGCACATGCCGACGCCTTATGCGGGATTCATGGAACGCGCCCTGAAACTACGCAAGCAGCGCGCCCCGCGTTGCACGTGGCTCGACGTCGCCTCGGTCGAATCCGTCGTACAGTCCGCGGCCCGCAAGTTCCCCCTGGTGACTATCTACCAGGAGACCATCGACCCGGACTCGTGCCTCATCGGCGTTCCGTCGGACATCGATGCGCGCATGATGCGCCTGCGGCTGGTCGACCCCAACGCGATGTTCGGGCCGGACGAGGCCGTGGCGCTGCGTAATGTCACGCGGGTCGACTTCGGCGGCGGTTACGAAGACGCCCTGTGGCAGGTGCTGAGCGAGCGCGAGCCCGCCGACCGGCGCACGGCCGACACCTGATTCGCGCCGCGCTCCTTGGCCGGCACGCGGTGCCGTGATCGAAAGGACCACGCAGCCTGGCCTTCGGGCAGATAGCAGCCGTGCTGCCAATCCGGTCGGCTCGGCAGGGCGGCGCTCGCGTTCCTGCCAGCCCCTTGCCGAATGTCTCCCACCTGAGCCAGGGAAACCGCCATGGGCTTTGGGCCGGCGCCCCATCGCAAAGTAAAACCCGTCCCCGTCCCAATCCGATCAGCCAAACGTTCACCGGCGTCTTTCCCCCCGGTAAGAGCGCCTCGCAGCCGACCGCGCCCCCCGCGCGGCGCCTGCGTGGATATCGTCTAGCTGATCGGATTGGACGTGTTCGGGCCCCCCCGTTCTGCATCAAGCGTATCGACCGGCGCGCTGCGCGCAGTCCCCCGGGTTGGGAAACGCACCTGGCAAGCGCGATCAATTTACGCTGGCAAATCTTGCCACGGTTCAGGCGCACAGGTCCGGCCCGGCCCATCGCGATCGGACCCCCGGAGCCTGCACAGGGAAGAGGGAGGTGAAACGCCTCAGGGCGCGTGGGTCGCGCAGCAGCGGAAGCCGAGGTCGGCGAACGAATAGCCCGCCTGCTCGAGCACGAAGTCGAAGTTGCAGCTGGTCGCCACGTTCACGCTGTAGTAGCCGCCGCCCATCACGCTGTAGTACACGTTGCCGAGCACTGTCTGCGAGGTCGACGTCCACTCGGCCACGTTGCCGCTCAGGTCGAAGACGTGGCCGTTGGTGTCATTGGCGTAACACGACGCGCCGTGGCCCGTTACCCACGGCTGCAGCAGGTTCTGCTCGTAGCCGTTGCACGTGGTGCCGTTGAACACCGTGGGCGAGGATGCGTAGGCCCAGACGGGGTTCGCGGCGGAGCCCGCCTCACAGGCCAGCTGCCACTCGGCCTTCGTGCACACGTGCATGGCCGCGCCGGTCGAGTCCTTGACCGCAGCGCACGCGGCCGCTGCATCGTTGTAATTCACCGTCGTCCACGGCAGCACGCCGGAAACCGAGCAGGAACGGTTGGTCTTGATCCCGAAGTCCGATCCGGTGGCGCCGGGGTGCGACGCTTCGTAGGTGTAGATCCACAGCGACCCGCTCAGGCTCACCATGTTGTCGGTGTAGCCCAGGCAGGTGTGCTGCGTGCCGTTGTAGCAGGTGCCGGGCGACGTCGGCACGCGCTCGTCCACGTTGCCGTCGCAGTTGTTGTCGAGTCCGTCGCACAGCTCGTCGACCGCCTTGGTGAGGTCGGGCGTGGCCGGGCACTCGATACCGGTCTTGTCGGCCTTGCAGGACCACTGTCCCGTACCGGCGCACACGCCCTTGCCGTTCGTGCAGGTGGTGCCCTTCAGCTGCCAGGTCTCGTCCACCTGACCGTTGCAGTTGCCGTCGAACCCGTCGCACAAGGCCTCGACCACGGCCACGTTGCCGTTGGTGTCGACCTCGATGTTCGGGTTCACCTGCTTGTAGTTGCATTGCCACCCAGCTGTGCCGTTGCACACCGGGTGCGACCCGGCGCAAATCGACGTCTGGAGGCACGTGTTCGTCGGCGTGGTGAGGCCGTTGTCGATTTGGCCATCGCAGTTGTCGTCCAGGCCGTTGCACGACTCGGTCGTCGTCGGGTACACCGGACACTGGTACTCGCAGCCATTCACCATGTTGCCGTCGAGGTTGGCATAGCCCGGCTTGCACGACGCCACGCCGCAGGTACCGTTCACGCAGGAGGCCACCGCGTTGGGCGGGTTGCAGGTATGCCCGCAGCTACCGCAGTTGAGCGGGTCGGTCAGCAGGTTGAACCCTTCGTCGATCTGGCCGTCGCAGTTGTTGTCCTTGCCGTCGCAGACTTCGAGCTGGACACCGCCGCCGCCCTGGCAGACCTTCTGGCCGCTCACGCAGACCTGCTTGCCCTCCGTGCACACGCCGCAGCACGTTCCGGTACACGTCGACGTCGGGTAGGAGCAGGTGCCCTGCGCCACGCACGGGGCCGGCGCTGGACAGTTGTTGTCGCAATTGCCGCCCACGTCGACCGGGTTGTCGTCCACCAGGCCGTTGCAGTCGTCGTCCTTGCCATTGCAGGTCTCGGACTGGACCGGGAAGACCGGGCAGTGGTACTCGCAGCCGTTCGCCGGGTTGTGGTCCAGGTCAGCGTAGCCGGCTGCGCACGTAACGATCGTGCAGGCGCCCGCCACGCACCCCGCCGTGCCAACATTCGGCGGCGCGCACACCTTGTTGCACGCCCCGCAGTTGTTCGGGTCCGTCTGCAGGTTGAATCCCTCGTCGATCCGGCCGTCGCAGTTGTCGTCCAGCCCGTTGCACACCTCCGTGCTGGTCTGCGCCGGGTGGATGCACTGCTTCTGGCCCTGGTCACACACCACCTGGCCCGACGAGCACACGCCGTAGCAGCCATTGGTGTTCGACGAGATCTGGTAGGGCGAGCAGTTGCCCGAGCTCACGCAACTGTTGGGCGTCGGGCAGTTGGTCGTGCACGCCATGCCCACGTCCGTCGGGTTGTCGTCGACAATACCGTTGCAGTCGTCGTCCACCCCGTTGCACGTCTCGGAGACCGGCGGGTACGTCGGACACTTGTACTCGCAGCCGTTCGCCGGGTCCTTGTCGATATCGGCGTAGCCGTTGGCACAGGACACCACCACGCTGCACGCCCCGTTCACGCACGCCACGACCTGCGCATTGGGCGCCGAGCACTGATGGCCGCAGGCGCCGCAGTTCGTCGGGTCGCTCTTCAGGTCGAAGCCTTCGTCGATCCGGCCGTCGCAGTTGTTGTCGATGCCGTCGCAGATCTCGTCGGGCGTATACGACGGGTGCGAGCACGCGATGTGGCCGCCGACGCAGGCCGTAACGCTCGCTTGGCAGGCTCCGTAGCAGCCATTGGTGTTCGTGGAAATCTGGTACGGCGAGCAGTTGCCGGACGCCACGCATGCCGCGGGAGCCGGGCACGAGTCGCTGCACGCGACCCCTACGTCCGTCGGGTTGTCGTCGACGAGCCCGTTGCAGTCGTCGTCCAGGCCGTTGCACGTCTCGGCGACCGGCGGGAACACCGGGCACTTGTACTCGCAGCCGTTGCCCGGATTGCCGTCGAGATCCACGTAGCCGGGCTGGCAGCTGAACTGGCACTTGCCGGCGACACACTTGTCCGCTCCCTGGCACTGCACGTTACATGCGCCGCAATTCATCGGGTCGGTCTGCAGGTCGAACCCGTTGTCGATCACGCCGTCGCAATCGTTGTCCTTGCCGTCGCACAGCTCGCCCGTCGGCCCGATCCCTCCGATGCAGATCAGCCCGGCCGCGGTACCGGTGCACACCGTCTCGCCCGGCTTGCACTCGCCCAGACACTGCCCGTTCGGGCAGTTCGTCTCGCAAGGCTGCCCCGCTCCGGGACTGCCGTCGTCCTTGATCCCGTTGCAGTCGTCATCGATGCCGTTGCACACCTCAGCGGTCGGCGGGTTCACCGGACACTGGTAGAAGCACCCGTTGCCGGAGGCGTCCCCCAGGTCGCTGTAGCCATCATGGCAGGTGTAGACGCACTGGCCGGCCACGCACGTGTTGTCGGCGTTGACGGCTTCGCAAACATGCCCGCAGGAGCCGCAGTTGTTGACGTCGGTCTGCAGGTCGAAGCCGTTGTCGACCACGCCATCGCAGTCGTCGTCCTTGCCGTTGCAGACCTCGGCGGTCGGCGGGTTGGTCGGGCACTGGTACTCGCAACCGTCGCTCGGATCGTGGTTGAGGTCGTAGCGCCCGGGTGCGCACGAGTCGATCAGGCACTGGCCATTCACGCACTTGGGAATCGCCCCGGGCAGGTTGCAGACATGCCCGCAGGCCCCGCAGTTGGAGGGGCTGGTGAGGGTGTCAGCCTCGCAGTTCTGCTGCGCGTCCCCGCCGTCGGCGGCGTCCCCCGTGCCCGTCTCCTGGAAAATGATGACGTCCTGGTTGTTGGTGTCGGGAACGTTGGTATCCCCCGCCGCGTCCGGTCCCGCGTTGTCCGCGCAGTCGAAACAGTACGCATCCGTCGTGCAGCCGGATGACGCCGCGCCGATCGCCACCAGCGTCGCGGCGACCCAAGCAAGTCGATTTCCCCTTTGGAGTCTCATCGGGCACCTCGCCGCTGACGAAGAATCGCAATGCCAAGCAGTCCGAGAGCTGCCAACCAGCGCAGCCCTACGCTGCGATCAACGCCGGCTGTCCGACAGGAGCACCCGCCTCCGCCCGTGGACAAGCCCCAGTTGCGAGGAGGCTCGGCCGAGCCGGACGTGCCCGAGGTGCCACCCACACCGGGTTGCGCTCCTGTGCCGCCGGTGCCGCTTCCACCCGTGCCGCCCTGTCCACTGCCGCCCTTGCCGCCGTCGACACTGCCGCCGGCTCCACCCGTGCCCGAGCCGCCCGTGCCTGCCGCACCCGCGGTGCCGGCCGTGCCGCCGGTACCGCTGCCGCCCGTGCCAGCCGCGCCTGCCGCGCCCGCGGTGCCGCCCGTACCGCTGCCGCCCGTGCCGCCCGTGCCTCCGTCAGGACTCGTGTTGCCGATGCAGTAGCCATCCACGCAGGTGTATCCACCCGGGCACGCAAACTCACCGCCGCCGCAAGGATTGACACATTGCCCGTCGATGCACTTCTGGCCAGCCGCGCACAGATCGCCTTCGTCGATCAAACCGTTGCAGTTGTCGTCGATGCCGTTGCAGACTTCCGTGCCGGGAGCCACCGCACCCTCGCAGACGACCTGCCCTGCCTTGCACACGGTCTCTCCCGCCTTGCAGGGCGGCTTGTCGTTCGGCGGCGTCGGAGCGTCGCAGGCCTTCCCAACCGCCGGGTCGTTGGCCGCCACGCTCCCCGGATCGTCGATGATCCCGTTGCAATCATCGTCGATGCCGTTGCACAGCTCGGGCTGCGGCAACTTGCCGCCCACGCACGCCAACGCGTCACCCTGGCACTGCATCGTCCCAGGCTCGCAGATTCCCTTGTTGCAGCCGTCCGGTGCCGGGCTGCCGTCCGGGCAGCACGCCGTCCCCACTCCGGGAACGTCGTCGATGATCCCGTTGCAGTTGTTGTCCACGCCGTCACACACTTCCGGCTGGGCGTCCACGGCGCCCACGCACGTCAGCCCCGCCTGGGTGCATTGCAGCGTACCCGCCGTGCAGATTCCCGTCCCGCACTTGCCCGACGGGCAGCAGGTCGTGCCCAGGCCCGGCACGTCATCGATGACACCATTGCAGTCGTCATCGAGACCGTTGCACACCTCGGGGCTTGGATTGACGGCACCGTCACAGTAGATGCCGTTCGTTCCGCACTTCAACACGCCGGCCTTGCAGATGCCCACGTCGCACTTTCCCGACGGGCAGCACGAGCCTCCGACTTGCCCGCCCGGCAGGTCGTCAATGAGGCCGTTGCAGTCGTCGTCCAGCCCGTTGCACACCTCGTATTGCGGCCCGACGGCGCCCACGCATTGCAGGGTCGTCGAGCCCGTCTTGCACTGCAGCGTGCCGGCCGTGCAGATTCCCTTGCCGCACAGGTCGTTTCCATTGGCGTCCTTGTACGGGCAGCAGGAGTTGCCCGCGTTCGGCACGTCGTCGACCACGCCGTTGCAGTCATTGTCGATGCCGTCGCAGATCTCCGGCTGCGGCCCCACCGACCCGACGCAAGCCAGCGCGCCGTTGTCGCACTTCATGATGCCGTTCTTGCAAATACCGACTCCGCAGTTGCCGCCCGGGCAGCACGTCACCCCGGAACCGGGCACGTCATCCACCAGACCGTTGCAATCGTTGTCGAGACCGTCGCACACTTCCTGGCTCGGTCCGACCGCGCCAGTGCACTGGAGCCCGTTGGTGCCGCACTGCATCGTGCCGCTCTTGCACGTCCCGACTCCGCAGTTGACCCCCGGCGGGCAGCACGACGCGCCCGCCCCGGCCACGTCGTCCACCTTGCCGTTGCAGTCGTCGTCGAGGTTGTTGCACACCTCGGTGGTCGGCCCGACACTGCCCACGCACACGACCGCGCCGCCCTGGCACTGGCCCACACCAGCCTTGCAGATGCCTACGCCGCAGTTGCCCGACGGGCAGCAAGCGTCGCCGACACCGCTGACGTTGTCGATGATACCGTCGCAGTTGTTGTCGAGTCCATCGCAGATCTCGGTGGTCGGCCCCTGGCCGCCGATACACTGCAACGAGCCGCCGGAGCATTGGAGCTTGCCAGCAACGCAGATTCCCTTGCCGCAGCCACCCCACGGGCAGCAATCCGTTCCGGCTCCCGCCACGTCGTCGATGATCCCGTTGCAGTTGTCGTCGAGCCCGTTGCACACCTCGGTGGTCGGCAGGACCTCTCCGACGCAGGTGCCCCAGGCAGCAACGCCGGAGCCGAGAGCCGCCGTGCAAACCTGCTGCCCCGGAAGGCAGATACCCACGTTCGCGGTGCCCGAGGGTCCGTCGTAACAGCTCTGCGTCATCCCGTCGACAACACCGTCGCAGTTGTCGTCGAGCCCGTTGCACACCTCCGTGCCCGGCTGCGTGCCGCCCTGGCAAATCAGATGGTCCGTCTTGTTCGGGAAGGTACCGGTCGTGGCTACGCACGCCGTGGTGCCCGGTTTGCAGATGCCGATGTTCGACCCGCAGGCCTTGTTCGTGTCGGTCAGGTGGTTGTCAATGAT
>JAJZQG010000122.1 GCA_021847645.1 Myxococcales bacterium | reverse complement strand
CCGCCGCGGGCGAGCTCACGCTCGCCCTGGCTCTGCCGACGCTTCAAGGCTCCGGCTTCGCCGGTTGTTTGGCCTCGGCTTCGCGTGATCCTGTTTAGACCTGGACGCCGCTGGCTGTGCCGTCGATCTCGACGTCTTCGTCGTAGCTTACGCCGTTGTCGCAGATGTAGACGCGCTTCTTGTGCTGGGCTTGGGCAGCGGCCCAAATGCCGTGCAGGCTGGCGCAGGGGTTGGCGCGCGTGCAGCACGTGCTCGTGTCGGCGCTGCCGTTGGGCGAGACGAAGAGCGCGTAGTCGTCCGAGATGACGCGCGGAACCTGGCCAGGGGTAGACGACGGATCGCACGCGGGCTCTTGCGCGGCGTCTAAGGGAAGCGCATCGAGCCCGGCGTCTGGCGGAACGGCGGAGTTCTGGTCGAGCACCGCGTCCGGTGTCTTCGCGCGTGTCGTGAATCGATCGCCCGGCGAGCAGGCGAGAAGGGTAGTGGCGGACAAGAGTGCGAAAAGGACGCAGCTCGGGGCTGCCCAATGCGTACGCATCAAGCGCGGCAGTGCCGCGCCGGGGAGGCACACCGGTGGTGTGCCGCTACCAGGACGGGCGACACTGCGGCGATGGGGGTGCTTGTCACTGCGCATGGTACACGTCGTCCGCGATTCCCGTGTAGCCGTCGGGCGCGGGGAAGAAGCCGCCCACATTGCCGCCCTGGCCCAACTGTCCGCCGCTGCCGTGCGAGTACGTGGTAGCGCTGCCCTTGATGGGCTCGGTGCCGGAATACACGATAGCGAGCGACGGTCCGCCCGTGCCGCCGGAGCCGGAGCCGCCGACTCCGCCATTGCCGCCCCTGCCGCCGTCGCCTCCGTTGCCAATCTTGCTCGGAACGCCGGCGCCTCCGGCTGCGCCCAATTGGCCGATACCGGCGTCGCCGCCGTTGCCGCCTTTGCCGCCGTTGCCGCCGTTGCTCGACGTGAGTGCGCAATTGTCGAGCGTGACCGCGCTGTTCCAGCTCAACAGCGCCACCGACGCGCCGCCGCCTTTTCCGGCCGTGCCTTTGGTTCCGCCGCAGCCGCCCATGCCGCCCGCGCCGCCGCTTGCGCCCACGCAGATTTCCGGAGTGAGCATTCCCGCGCTTGCGCCTCCGCCTCCGCCGCCCTGGCCAGGGTGGCCGTCGGTGCCGTCTTCGCCCAGTGCTGGCGTATACCCAGTTGCCCCGAAGGTTCCGATCGTGGACGCGGCCGGTCCAACATCGCCCTTCGCGCCATCGCCACCGAATGTGCCAGCCGTACCTGGATTAGGCGCGGTGTCACTTCCTGCTCCGTGGTTCGTCTTGTCTGCGGGTAACCCATCTCCACCCGGGCCGCCGCCAGCCTTGCCCGAATTGCCACCGCCGCCACCTTGCGAGCCGCACGCGCTTGCGGTGCTCCATTCGCCACCCGCGAGCACAGAGGGCGGATTGGTGCACGTCGCCGGCTGGCCCTTCTGCGCATCTGCCGCGGTCGCGCCGTCCGCGCCCTTGGTCCCGTCGGTGCCGCTGGTGCCCGCCGTGCCCTTGCCCGACGTGATCACGCTGCTTCGGAACACCACGTTCTGGCTCGTGTCCACCACCACCGCGATGCTGCTGTTGCCGCTGCCCGTCGCGTCCAGGCTCGCGATGTCGAAGCCCTCGATCGTGGCGCCGCTCGTCAATCCCTGGATCTTCCACGCCACGCCCTCGGCCTCGGGACGAACCTTGGCCTTGCGCGCGCTCGCGTCGTAGCTCCAGTCGGTGCAGTCGAACCCGCCGAACAGCTCGAGGCCATCCTGCGCGGCGCCCATCACGACCGCTTCGGCGTAAGGGTGCGCGTCGTCGGCGCATGCGTACACGCGCTTCTTGGACTGCGAATGCGCTTCGGTCATGGCGTTGGTGAGCGTCAGGCACGGAGCTGCGCGCGTGCCGCAACCCGCGTCGTCGGTGCCGTTGGGCGAGACGAACACGCCCTGGCTCTCGTCGATCACGCACGGCTCTTGGCCCGGCGATTTCGTCAGGTCGCAGAACGGCTCCTGCACCACGTCGATCACGGCGTCGGCCGCGTCGGCGTCCTGATCGCCGCCTTCGGTCGGGCCGCCGTCGAACACGTCGTCGGGCGCGTCGCCGGCGTCGTCGCCCGCCGCGCCCGCGCTGCCTGCCGAGCCTGCGGAGCCCGCGGTGCCGCTCGCGCCCGCCGATCCCCCCGCGCCGGCCGCGCCCGCGCTGCCGCCCGTGCCCGCGTACGCGCCACAGGTGCCCGTGTCCTCGCAGCTGCTGCTCGACCCGCACGACGCCATCACCGCGCCCGCAGCTGCCAACACCGGCACCACCCCAACCAGCCACCACCCGCGCATCGCCATGTTCCATCCCTCTTCCGTCAGAAGCCGCTCCACAATGCGACGCCGGCGCCGTCGCGCCCGGCTACGGGAACGACGATCGTCGACGCCGTCGTTGCACCGTGTCTGGGCCAAACCAGGTAGGCAATCGTTCCCGCGACGGCCACGCCGCCCACGATGAAGCCGCCCAGCGCGATCTTGCGATCCGTGCGAGCGTTGTCGTCGAGCGACGCGATCCGCGCGCACTCGGCCGCGTAGGGCGTTGCCAGCCCGCAGGGGTTCGCGCCGCCGAGCGTGCCCAGCAGATCCTTGCGATCGCTGTCCTTGCCGCTGGCCGCGGCCGTGTAGCCGATGCCCAATCCGAGTCCGACTGCGGCCACGCCCGCGCCGACATAGATCGGCCACCTCGGCCGCTCCCCCGTGCTCGTGCTCGTGCTCGTACTCGTGCTCGTGGAGGTGGGGGTGCTCGTGGGGGTGGGGGTGCTCGTGGGGGTGGGGGTGCTCGTGGGGGGCCTCGTGGGGGGGCTCGCGCTCGATCCCCCGGTAAAGCTCATCGAAACCGCCTGCGTCCCTCCCGCGCCCACGTTCGCCTTGGCGTGCACCGCCTCGCGCTGCTCCACGCGCGCCTCGAGCTCGTGCGCGCCCGGGTCCACGAACACCGGGTCGGAGAGCGGCGTACGCCCCACGAGCGCACCGTCGACGAGCACCTCGGCGCCCACGCGATCGACCTGGATCTGCAGCTCGCCCACGTGGCTGCGGGCGGCTTTGAACGACGCGCGCATGGCCGCGATCTCGTCGGGCTTGGCCTGGTTGGCGCCCGAGCGCAGCGCAAAGTCGATGTGCTCGGCCGCGTCGCGGTACTTGCCCAGCTTCAGCTCGCACTCGCCGAGCATGCCGCCGATCTGCCAGTGACGCTTGAGCGCCCAGGCGGCGAGGAACGAAGCGTGCGCCTGGTCGATGCGGCCGTTGATGAAGTGGTCGCGGCCCTCGTTGTACAGGGCGCGCGCCTTGTCGGTGAGGGCGGCGTCGGGTTGCGAGGTCACGGGCGCCTGGGCGTGAGCCGTGGCGGCGAGCGGGCCGAGCCACAGGGACGCCACGACGCAGCCGCGTGCGAGGGTTCTGGTCAAGCTTGTCGGGGGAAAAGCCTTCATGCCGATGCTCCGGTCGGGCCCGGCCCTTTTACCAGAGAACCGGCTGGATGTGCGCTTTTGTGGGGAAGCTTCCCGCGTCGGGGAGGCGCGGGGGGAGGGGAAGGCAACGCAGAGGCGCGGAGGCGCGGAGGCGCAGAGGGGCTGGCGGTGGGGAGTGCCTAGAAAACCGGGGGACCGAGCGGTGCGGTGAGCGTGGCGCGCGGTTTGGTGGAGGGCGTGTGCGGCGTGCTGGAGGCTGGCGGCGGAGGCGCGATCGCCGAGGCCGATTCGGACAGCGTGCTCGCGCTCGTGCTCGTGCTCGTGCTCGTGCTCGTGCTCGTGCTCGTGCTCGTGCTCGTGCTCGTGCTCGCGCTCGTGCTCGTGCTCGTGCTCGTGCTCGTGCTCGTGCTCGTGCTCGTGCTCGTGCTCGTGCTCGTGCTCGTGGAAGCCGAGGCGGCCGGTGCGGCCGGCGCCACCATCGCCTTGCGCAGGTACACTCCGCCGATCACGCCCGCGAGCGCGAGCAGCACCATGGCCGCGACGAACAGCCGTCGCGACCGCTTCGCGTAGGCGACGCGCACCTCGGGCGGCGTGACCAGCGGCTGGGGCGCAGGGCGCCCGACGATCTTGACGGTGGTCTGCTTGGCGAGCGCAGCGCGCTCCGGGTCGGGCGCGATCTTGACCTTGGCCGTCTCGATCGTGCGCGCGTCAGGCGCTGGCGGCTGCATGGGCGGCTGGTAGACCACCTCGTGATTGGGCGACGGCTCGACGCCGAGGAAGTCCTCGTCGCCCAAGGCTTCGGCGTCGTCGCGATCGTCCACGGGGCGTGGTGTAGCTCAGATCGCGGCCGAGGGGAAAGAAGGCGCCATGCCCTCGGCGCCCCTTCAGTCCCACACGGTCTGCACGAGCGCCGAGTCGTGTATCGCGCCGTCCGCCGTGATCAGGGAGGCATCGCGGGTTCGTGCGCACGCGACGATCATGCGGTCGAACGGGTCCCCGATGCCCTGGAGCAACGCGAATTCCTTGGCCTGGGCCAGATCGAGCGGCACCACCCGGAACGCGGGCTGCAGGCCGACCAGGGCCTCGATCTGTGCGGGGCCCACCACCAGCCGTCCGGCCTCGCGCAGGAGCGTGAGCTCGACGAGGCTGACGGCGGGGATGAGGATGGCGCGCTTGCCCGCGTCGGCCAGGCGAAGCAGCCTTGCCGCGGCACGGCCGAGGCGCTTGGGCTTGGACAAGTACCAGATGAGCGCGTGCGTATCGATGCAGACGGCCCTATCGCGCTCAACCATCGCGGCCGCTCCGGCGCGCCGACGCCACCAAGCTGCGCGACAGGTTGCGCCGCGCCTCTACCAGCTCGTCGAGATCCGGCGCGTCGAAGTTCGGGAACATGCCCATGGTCTTGCGTCGCGGCGCGGTGCGAGCCGGACGCCCCGCCACATCCTGCTGCACCAGGCGAACGACCTCCGCGGACACGGTCCGGCCTTCGCCGCGCGCTTTCTCTTTGAGCGCGGCAAGCAGCTCGGGGTCGATTCGAATCGTCATGACCGCGGACGAAGGCATGTCATACACGTGTCATACAGCTTTCGTCCCGTCAAGGAGCCCTGGGCCTGCCAGGCTGCCCCGCGCGTGTGGTCACACTGCCGGGTCGGATGGGCAATTGCCGGTCGTCGATGCGCAATGACCCGGTGAGTTGCACCCGCGGCTTCCGCCCTGGACGCGGCTGGGCTAAGCACCAGACGTGTCCAAGAAGTCCCGCAGCGAACGACGCAAGGCCCAGCGGCAACGGGCCGTGAGGGCAGGGGATCCGGACGCGCTCGCGGCGCTGGCCCAACGAAGCGCGGACGCGGGTGCTCGCGCGATTTTGCAGGCGATCGGCTCGACTCCCGCGGCGGCTTCCGACCCGGCGCTGGTCGAGCTTGCCGCGAGCGTCTGCGAACGTCTCCGGGCGGACGACGCGTTCGACACGGCGTTGAAGCTGTCGTCCGCGTTTGGCCGCGCCACGCCCCGCCTGTGCCTGGAAGAGTCGCTGGCCGCCTTCGCGCTGGGCGACGACGCGCGTGCCCTCGATGCCGCGTCGGCTCACCGCGAGGTGCAGCAAGCGCTGGCGCCCGTGCTTGCGGTGGCCCGTGAGGGACGCGTTCCCAACACGCCCGCGGGCGCTCCCGCGCAGCTTCGCGCGCTCATCGCGCTGGCGCGCAGCGTGTCCGCGCTTCGCACCGGACGATCGGCGAACGCGCTCGCGGCGCTGCGGCAGGTTCCGGACGAGCTGGCAGGTCCGCTGTTCGTCAAGGAGATGCGCGCAGCGGTGGACGTGGTGGCGGGGCGATCGACGAAGCTCGAGAGCGCTTCCCGCTCTCTGGTGACCAGCTCGGTGGTGCGGCGCAACCAGCGGGTGGCAGCCGCCCTCGCGCAATGCGTGGCGACACGCGCACCCAAGCTGTTCATCGAGTCGATCGCGTCGTCGATTCCGCTGGCAGAGTCGGCCAAGGCCGAGGCGATGCTGCAGGCGTCGATGGCGGCGGCCGGGTTGGATACGGACGAGGGCCGGGTGTCGCTGCTGATCGCCAAGCTGGGTCACGCGGCATTCCCCGCGGACCAGCAGGGCGCAGCGGCGCTCTTCGAGGGATTCGCCTATGTCGCCGCCGATCCCGAGCGGGCGCAGAAGGCCTTCGATCGCGCGGTCGCGCTCGGCGCCGACATGGGCGAGGCGTTGCGCGGACGGTTCCTGGCCCAGCGTTCGCACTATCAGCAGACCGCGGGCATGTTGGATCGCACATCCGCGCGAGCGCGCGGTCGAGCGGCCGCCTCCACGGCGATGAGATTGCACGCGGCGTTGTCGCACGTTCCGGGCGCGGGCGCCCTGGCCGTGACCGCCGCCCTGGCTGCCGCCGAGATTCTGTACCATGGCGAGGATTCCGAGCGGCTGCTCGAGGCGATTCGCGCAGTCCGCGCCAGCGCGTCGTCGGCCGGGCTGCTCTCGGCCAAGCTCGAGGCCCAGGCCTTGTTCTACGAAGCCGACACCGTGCCGCGCCATCGGCCCGAGCGCGCCCTGGAGCTCATCGACAAGGCGCTCGAGCACGACCCGAAGCACCACCAGGCGTGGCACCTGCGCATCATGTTGACCGGGCTCGTCAAGGGCGAGGCTGCCCAGGAAGACCGCGTGCTCGAGGCCGCGGACCTGGAGATCTGCCCCGAGATCGTCGCGCAGGCGCGCGAGATCCGGATCCGACGCGGGCTGCCCGTGCCGTGGTCGCCGGGCAAGGCGCGCGCGGGCGAGATTGCCGCGGAGCTCGCGCGTCGCGTCCGCCGCGACGGCGCCGCCGGCCGCACCGAACCCTATGATGCCGACCTGCTCGCCTGTCGTACCGCGCTGAGCACCGCCGATCGGCGGGCCCTGGATGTCGCCGCGCTCGTCGTGCTGCGTCAAAACGGCCACCAGCAGGCCGTGCCTTCGCTGCTTCGGCTCGTTGCAGCCGACGGTAGAGACTCGCGAGACGCCCTGTCGGTGTCGGCCGTGGCCGCGGCGGCCATGGGTTGGAACGACACGGTCGCCGAGGTCGCCAAGGCGGCGGCCACGCCCGAAGGCGTGCGCGACGTAGCCCTAAGCGCGCTCGCGTTCTATAGGCACGCGGGCCAGTCCGACGCTGCCCAGAAGCTCGTGCTCGCGGTAGCATCGGTCGTGAGTTCGAGCGGGCTGCGATCGCTTCGCAATGCGCTGCGCGGGGGCTACGGCGCCACGGGCATCCGGGCCCAGGCGCTCGATTTGCTGGACGACGCCATGCGGGCGCTCGAGCCGGCCTACCGATTCCCGCCACCGATTGTCGGCGCCATCGGCGCAGGTGATGCTGACGACGGCCTTCCGGACTTGGGTGGCGCATTGCCGCCCGTGAAGACCGGCGCCGACTTCCTAAGGGGCCTCCCGATACCCGGGGAAGTGCTGCAATCGATTTCGCAGTCCGAGCTGCAAGCGATAGGCGCCGAGCTCGCGCGTCTGACCCGCGGCAAGGCGAACTTGAAGTCCGCGAAGCGGGTGATCGAGCTGCTCGCTCGGTTGGGGCTGCCGTTGGACGAGCTGCTCGATACCTTGGAGCTGAGCTGACGTTCCGCGAGAGCCGTCGGCGCCGGGAACACCCACGATGAAGCTGCTGCAACGTTTCCAACAGGCAAGAGAGGTTCTGGGCGTGCCGGACGACGCGGCGCCCGACGCGGTCAAGCGTGCGTATCGCAAAGCCGTTGCGTCCCACCCGCCGGACCGGGATGCCGAAGCGTTCCGGCGCATTCGCGCCGCCTACGAGCTGTTGCAGGACCCGATCACCGCTGCCCGCCAGCTTCTGGACCGCCCCACGCCGGACATCGACCCGCCGCAGCTGCCGGACCTGCCCGACCCGCCGGCCCGCCACGCCCTGGCGCAAGAGCTGTTTCGTGTCGTGGCCGCGCGCTTGCCAGCCGACGTGTTCCTGTCGGCCCAAGCCGCGAAGCGTGCAAAGAGCAACGGCGAGGCCGAGCCGTGAGCGACCCCGACCGCCTCGACCAGATCGTCCTGCGCCTCGACGCCATCTCGCAGGACATTCGCAAGCAGGGACGCGCGTCGGTCGCTGCGCAGGCTGCCGCCGAGACGTGCCTGGAAGGCGTGCGCGCGCTACAGGATCGGCTTCCCCCGCCCGGCATGTCGAGCGAGCCGCACCAAGAGCCCACCGAACGAGAGGAGCTCGCGGACGTCGTTGGCGCGCTGCTGCCCTTTGCCGACGCGCTGGATCGGGCGGTGGAGCAGGCGCGCGGCTCCGCGGTGCAGCCGCAGCCGGCGTCGTGGCTGGCGCGATGGCTGGGGCTCGCCCCCGCGCCGTCGTCCGGCTTGTCGTCCATCGCGGGCGGCTTGGAGCTGCTCCAGCAGCAGCTGCGCTCCACGTTCCAGGAGCTCGGCGTCGAGATCGAGTCCCGGGTCGGCATTCCGGTCGACGGCGACGTTCATCGCGTCGTGGAGGTCAGGCAAGCGCCCGACGTGCCTCCGAACACGGTGATCGCCGTGGTGCGGCCGGGCTACTCGGTGGGCGGTGCGCGGCTGCGCGAAGCCGAGGTCGTGGCCTCGTCGCGCGAGCCGGCAGGTCTCCCGGTCTCCAGGAGGGAAGTGCATTGAGCGACATCATCGTAGGCATCGATCTGGGCACGACCAACTCGCTCGTCGGCGCGGTGGTCGACGGCAAGGTGCAGCTGTTCGCGGGCGACAACAGCGAGGAGCTGCTGCCGTCGGTGGTCGGCATGGACGAGGCGGGCAGGGTGATCGTGGGCCGGTCCGCGCGCAACCGCCGCCTGCTCGACCCGGCCGGCACGGTGGTGTCGGTCAAGCGCAGGATGGGCAAGGACGAGCGAGTGCGGCTCGGCAGCAAGGAGCTGACACCGCCGCAGGTTTCGGCGCTGATCCTCTCCGCCCTGCTCGATCGCGCCCAGCAGCGGCTCGGAGCGCGGCCGTCGCGCGCGGTCATCACCGTGCCTGCCTGGTTCGACGATCGGCAGCGAGAGGCGACGCGCACGGCGGGCGAGCTGGCAGGGCTGGCAGTCGAGCGCCTGGTCAACGAGCCCACGGCCGCCGCGATGACCTACCAGAGCGGCGCCGAGGAGTGCGTGCTGGTCTACGACCTGGGTGGAGGCACCTTCGACGTCTCGATCCTGGATCGCGACGAGGGCTTTCTGGAGGTGCGTTCGAGCCGGGGAGACACGCAGCTGGGCGGCGACGACATCGACAAGGCGCTGGCCGAGCTGGTGCTGTCGCGGCTCGGCGACAAGCGGCGGGTCGTCGAGAACGACGCGCGGGCGCTGACCCGGCTGACCGAGGCAGTGGAGCGCGCGAAGATCGCGCTGTCCGATCGGCAGGAGGTCAAGCTGTTCGACCCGTTCCTCGCCGGAGAAGGCGACCGGGCGGTGCACCTGGACATGCCGTTGACGCGTGCGGACGTCGATCAGGTCTCCACGCCGTTCATCCAGCGGACCCTCGTGTGCATCGACGATGCCCTGCGCGACGCCAAGGTCGAGCCCAGGAACCTGCATCGTGTGCTGCTGGTCGGCGGCTCGAGCAAGATGCCGATCGTGGCGAGGATGGTCTCTGCGCACCTGAAGATGCCGGCGTTGGTCGATGCCGACGCGGATCGCGCGGTGGCGCTGGGCGCGTCGATGCTGGCCGGACGGGCCGCCGGCGCGCAAATCGACGAGGTGCTGGTGGACATCACGCCGCACACGTTGTCGGCCGGCGTGCTGTCCGGCGAGGATGAAGAAGACGCGCTCGAGGGTGACCTGATCGCGTCGCCGGTTATCGCGCGCGACACCGTGGTGCCGGTGGAGAAGACCAGGACCTACTACACGCTGTTCGAGAACCAGCCGGGAGTCGCCTTTCCCATCACGCAGGGCGAGGGCGAGTACGTGGAGGACAACACGTTCCTGGGCGAGGTGAACGTCGGGGACCTGCCGCCGTCGCCGGCACGAAGCCCGGTGGAGGTGACGTTCACGCTCGACCTGTCGGGCGTGCTTCACGTCTCGGCCAAGCACATGGCGTCCGGCAAGTCGGCCACGGTGACGTTCTCCGAGAGCCCGTACCGTCTGACCGAGTACAAGCGCAAGGCTGCGCGCGACGAGATCGTCAAGCTGCTGGCGCCGTCGCAAGCGGCGGAGCCCGTGGCAGGGGCGGCCGAGGCGGATCTGCAGCTCGCGAAAGCGCTGCTGGCGCGCGCGGACAAGGCGCTGGAAGTGGCAGGGTCCTCGCCCGAGGATGCGAGGCGCAAGGTCAGGGAGGCCGTGCAGGCGTTGAGGTCCGCGGTCGACGAGCGCGCCGCGCGGGTAGGCGAGCTCTCGGACGCGCTGTCGGACGCGCTGTTCGATTTGGCGTAGGGGCACGGTTTCCGCGAGCCCTCAGTCCCAGACTGTGTCGACCAAAGCCGAGTCGTGGATCGCGCCGTCCGCCGTGATCAGCGACGCATCGCGGGTTCGTGCGCTCGCGACGATCATGCGGTCGAATGGGTCTCCGATGCCCTGAAGGAACGCGAATTCCTTGGCCTGGGCCAGATCGAGCGGCACCACTCGGAACGCGGGCTGCAGGCCGACCAAGGCCTCGATCTGTGCGGGGCCCACCACCAGCCTCCCGGCCAAATCAGGACTGCTCGTCGCAGCCGAGCACCAACGCCAAGCCGTCGATGACCTGTTGGATTCGCGACGGGCTCACCGCGCCGAGGCGATCCTGCAGCCTGGCGCGATCCACCGTGCGGAGCTGGGACACGTTGACCACGCACGCGCGAGGCACGTTCGCTTCTCCTTTTCGCAGTCGAACATTGCCTGGGGCATCGCCCAGACGCAGGTTCGAGGTGACAGCGGCCACGATCGTCGTGGCGATCGCGCTCCGATTGAAGCGGTCATGCTGAACCACCACGGCGGGCCGACGCCCCTCCGGCTCCGATCCGGAGCCGCGGAAATGCAGCCAGTAGACCTCTCCCTGCCGCATCACCAGCCATCCTCGCGCCAAGCGTCCTGTTCTCCGTCCAGCTCCTGCGCGACTTCGATCTGCTCGCGCTGAAGGCGCTCCGACGCGAACAGCTGATCGAGCCTTCGCGTGATCTCGGCGTCCCGGCGTGCGCGCACCGCGGCCCGAAGCACGCAGGTGATGTACCGGCTGCGGGACTCTCCGCGATCCGTCGCTGCCTGGTCCACCAGCTCGAGCAGATCCTCCGGAATGGCAATCGCGGTCTTCCTGGCGGCCATGGTATTACCTCCGGTACTCATTCTGGTCGTACCTACTCCGGCCCGCAAAGCAAAGCCTCCCCACCGCCTCCCCCTGCGTCTCCGCGCCTCGGCGCCTCTGCGTTGCCTTCCCCTCTCCTTTCTTCCTCTTTCCTCTCCGCGCCTCGCTCCCGCGCGCACCGTATCTCACTACGCGTCATCGGACCTCTCATGACCGTCATGGTCTGCCGCGGGTGCAGCAGCACCGGCGTCGACGCATGAGCGTTGCGCACGACGAACCACCGCGGCGAAAGCCGCTGCACCGTTTGCTCGAGCTCCACGGCCTCGAGCCCGTCGAGCACCCGCGCCCGATCGGCATCCGTCTGCAGCCGGCCCAGGCACCACAGGCCCGCGTTGGACAGCGCGCGGTAGTCCAGATCCATCGGGTTCTGCGTGGCCACCACCACGCCCACCCCGAACGCCCGCGCCTGCTTCATCAGCGACACAAGCGGACGCTTGGTCGGCGGGTTGGCCGGGTGCGGCGGCAGAAAGCCGTAGACCTCGTCGAACACCACCAGCGCCTGCAAACGTCGCGAGCCACCGAGCGTGCGCACCCAACACAGGACTTCCTCGAGCACCATGCCCAGCACCAGCGCGCGCTCCTCGTCGTCGAGGTGAGCCACGCTCAGCACCACAGCGGGCGTGCGGCCGTCCTTCGGACGAAGCCACTCGCCGACATCCAGGCTCGCGCCCTGGCGCCAGGACGCGAAGCTGGGCGAGGCCAGCAGCGTGTTGAGTGCCGCGGCCAGGTTGCGACGTTCGGTCTTGCGCAGGAACGAATCGATGGGCAGGGCGCCGATGCGATCGATGGGCGGGTGAAGCAGATCCTGCATGAGCGCGCCGAGCTCGGCGTCCTGGCCGGAGGACAGGCGACGATCGGCCAGCACACTCAGCAGCACGTGCTCGCGGCTGCGCGCCGGGTCCGGGTCGCGCCCCAGCAGGCGAAGCACCACCGAGACCGCGGCGCCCAGGGCGTCGCGCGCGGACTCGGGGTCCTTGTCCCAGCGCGCGGAGCGACGTTCGAGGGCCGAGAGCACGTGCACCGGCTCGCCCGCGGTGGCGCCGGGCGTCAGCACGCGCATCGAGGTGCTCGAGCAGAAGCGTGTGAGCTCGCGTTCGCCGATCGACCAGTCCGCCAGGGCCGCGCGACGTTCCTCGGCCAGCTTGGCCGCGAGCTCGGCGGCGGGCGCGGTGTCGTCGGCGTTGTCGACCCAGGGCACCAGGGCAGCAGGGTCGAAGTTGGGGAACGACAGCAGCAGGTTGGGAAGGTCGCCCTTGACGTCGATGACCAGGGTGGGCACGCGGGCCCGAAGGGCTTCCTCGACGAGCACGGTGACCAGGCCGGTCTTGCCGCTGCCTGTCATGCCGACGACCACGGCGTGGGTGACCAGGTCGCGTGTGGGGAGCTGGAAGGAGGCGCCGCCGCCGGTGCCGTCGAGCTGGCGCCAGGCGCCGAGATTGAGGGTGGGGGATGTCATGCCGGTGCGTCGGCCGGGGGGCGGCGGCCGTTGCGTGGAAAAGGGGACGAGGCAGCGGAAAGGCAAGAAGCAAAGGTTCCGGCGCGGGTTTCCCCTCTGCGCCTCCGCGTTGCCTTCCGCGATATCGTCGAACCGGCCGTTGTCCGGCGGCCCAAGGCGCGGTACGTTTGGTACGAAACGTACACGACGAGCACGACCATGCCTCGCATCGCCGCATCCGCACTCCGCACGAACCTGTCCGATACGGTCAACCGCGTCGCGTACCGCGGCGAGCGCCTGGTGCTCGAGAGACGCGGCAAGCCCGTGGCGGTGCTCATTCCCATCGAGGATCTGGCGCTGCTCGAAGCCATCGAGGACCGTCAGGACTACGAAGAAGCGGTGCGTGCGCTGCGCGACGCCCGCAAGCGTCGCGAGCGGCCGATTCCCCTTGCTGACGTCAAGAAGCTCTTGAAGCTCGGGTGAGCTCGTGCCCTTTGCCGTCCAGTTCCTCCCCGCGGCCGTCAAGGCTCTGCAAGCCCTGCCGAAGGACGTCCAGCGCAGGATTGTCGCGAAGGTCGAGAGGCTCGCGGACGAGCCCCATCCCGACGGGTCGATCAAGCTGCAAGGCGAGGAGAGCCTCTGGCGAGTCAGGATCGGCACCTACCGCGTCGTGTACACGATCGACGGCGACCAGCTTGTCGTGATCGTGGTGCGGATCGGTCACCGGCGAGAAGTGTACCGGCGTCGGGGTTGAAGCCAAGCAGCCAGCGTCCCACCAGCTGCGAGAACCGCGCGTTCTCGGGGTTCCGCGGGACGCGTGTATCCATTGCTCTGCGGGGAACCCCCGGCTTTGCCCAGGCGGCTCTCATAGCTACGCAATTCCACCACCATCGAGTTTCCCTCATCCCCTCGCTTTGCGGCACGAAGCTCTCTTCCACTCTCCCGTGGGAGAGGGGCCAGGGGTGAGGGAAATCTGTTCAGAGTCGTACCAGAGCGCTTTGAGGGCGAACCTGCTCTGCGAGCCCCGCCTTTGCCGGGGGTCGGTGACTTTGGTATCGATTCCAGATGGCCGTCGGAATCGATTTCGGCGAGCCGTGGCGACGCGCCTCATCGCAGCCTGAACACGTGCTTGCCCACCAGACGGATCGGTCGCACCGCGTGGTACAGCGGGTACAGCCGTCTGGGCAGCGTAACGAGCTGGCAATCCAGGGGCGTCGGGTCCACGAAGATCTCCTGGAACGCCCGCCATCGGCTGCGACCGTCGGACATCGCCACCACGTACGACAGGAAGCTGTGCAGGTCCTCGCGAGGCGAGCGCCGGGCCATCCTGGCCGCCACACCCGCCAGCCGATCGCGCTCGACCCAACGCTCGAGCCGTTGGGGCAGCGCGCGGTGCAGCTCATTGCGCACGAGCCATGCTCCCTGCAGCACGAAGCGCGTGGCCCCGTGCCGGCCAGCGATCGCGAACACCTCGTCCCAATCGATTCGTCGATCGCCCAGCGCCAGGTCGGCGAAGTCCGTGAGCCATGACGTTCTGGACCAGCCGTGCTTGGCGCCGTGCACGGCCAGCACCACGATCAGGGCCTCGTCGCGGAGCGTGGGCACGCTCTTGCCGGCGATGATGGTCGTGGTCGCGTAGGGCGCCAAGTCCTCGTAGCGCAGCGAGAACCGATAGCCCGGCCGCACGACCGACCAGTGCAGCTCCACGAAGGACGACTCGCCCCGCATCGCGTACTCGTTGAGGAACGTGGTGAGCCACGCGAGCTGCTCGTCGGTCACGTCGAGCTCGGACTTGTACCCCAGCTCCACGAGCAGTCGCCTGGCCTCCACCACGCGATCAGCCGGAAGCAGCACATCGATGTCGCCGTAGCTGCGTGCGCCGAGGCTCCCGTAGAGCGCGAGCGACAGGGTCGGCCCCTTGAACGCGAGGAACGGGATGCGCGCGGCCTCGAAAGCGTCTTGCACGCGCAACAGGGCCGCGGTCAGCAGGAGCGACCGCTGTGCCTGGGCGAGGTCGACCGGGTTGGGCATTCCCGCCAGACAGCTTACGGCAAGTGCCCGCGGTTCTCCGGCAGATCGAACATGCCCACGATCCGGTGCTCGGTGCCGCTGCCCACCGCGTCGCCCGACGGTGTCGCGGGCAGCGTGACGCCCGTGAGGATGCCGCACACGCGCGCCTCGCTGCCGTCGACCAGGCTGCCGCCGCTGCGCACCGCGATGACCTCGACCCGCAGCCGGTGCTCGGGCTCGCCGTGCCGCACGTTGGGCGCCGACGACCCTTCCGGCGGCTTGTCCTCGTTCTCCTTCAAGGTCGCGATGTAGACCTTGCCGTCGTGCGGGATGCTCCAGTCGAAGCCCGGGCCCAGGTCGCTTGGCGTTCGATTCCACGAGTCTGCCGGGGCGCTCGGCCCGCCCGCGTCGGGCTGCGGATACGGCGGCGTGTCGGAAGCGCGCTGGATGAGCGGCCGCGGACGGTCGTCGGTGATGCGCGCTGCGAGGTCCTTCTCGGCGCGGATATCCTGGATGACGCCGGACATGCACAGGCGCTTGCCCCGCTCGGCCTCCGGATCGCGACGGAACAGCGCGGACGACGTTTCGGGAACGCGCTCGAGGGCGTCCCAGGTGAGCCGGTCCGAGGCCCAGAGCGACAGCAGCGCGGAGCCCGGGTCGAGACGGCCGACCGTGTTGGTCATGAGGGGCCGCGCGACCGCGATGGCGTCGGTGATGTTGGCCTTGCCCAGGATCTGCTCCCTGAGGCCCGTGGGAGGAGCCACGGTCGACGCGGCAGGCGCCGAGCCCGCGAGGAACATGTCGGACAACGGGGAGCCCGAGCTGGCGGAGCTGGGAGCCGGGCTGGAGTCGCTGGACTTGCAGCCGAGCGCGGCGGCGCCAACGGCCACCGCGACCACCATGGCACCGCCGATCACCGCCCCTGGTCGAATCCTTCGGGACGTCGTCCCCGCTCGTGAGCTCATTCGCATGGACCTCTACTGCCCGGCCCACTCTAGAACATGAAGGCCGCGTGCAGAACCCTTTATGAACGGCTGTGCCTCCGCGTCGCGGTTGGGGGACCGGGGTGCCGCGGCGGGTGCGCACTTGCCTGCCGCGGCCTTCGGATGACGCGCTTCGACGGGGAAAGGCCACGGCAGGCGGCTTCGCCGGAAAGCCCGGCGTGCCGGGCTCATGGGGGGCTCATATGCGCGGTAGGGCGAGGCTCCGCCGAGCCGGGTCCGGGGAACTAGGAGCTAGGAACACGGGAACACAGGAGTAGTTCGGTAGGGCGAGGCTCCGCCGAGCCGGGTCCGGGGTGACGCGGTTGCCTGGTCTGGTCCAACTTGCCGGTCCGAACGGTTGGACGGACAGCCGGAGGCCAACTATCTTGTGAGGTATGGGCTCACCGCTTCCGTCAACTCCTGTCGAGCAGGCCAAAGTACTCCGAAGGCTTGCGGATGAAGTCGAGCAGGCGGACTGGACGTTGCCCGCCGACGTCTTCGCCCCGATCCTCGATCTTGTCGAGCACCGCGATCGGCGGTTTCAGCTCGCCGCCTTGGAGCGCGCCTGCGGAGCCTGGCGAGATGAGGACCATCCCGAGCTGTCCGAAGGGGCCGCAGCGTACGTTGAGGCGACCCGAAGTGCAGACGAGGATATGCGCGCGGAACGCTCGCGATGACGGTGTACTTGCTCGACTCGTGCGTGCTCATCGACTTGCTGCGCGGCCGTGTCGACCGGGTGGACCGCGTGCGCCGAATCCTCGATGCCGGCGGGGTGCTTGCGGGGTGCGCCATCACTCTGGGGGAGGTTCGCGCCGGCATGAGGCCCAACGAGGAAGAAGCGACGCTCGGGCTGCTCGAGAGCCTCCGCTACCTCCCGCTTTCCGCGCAAGGGGCGCTGCTTGCGGGCAAGTGGCGCGCTGCGTTCCGCTCGCAAGGCGTGACGCTCGCACTTGCCGACGCTCTCGTGGCGGCGACGGCCGTGGAACACGCTGCAACGCTGGTTACCGACAACATGGAGCACTATCCACAGGCCGAAGTCTTGCGCCTTGCAGCGAGCGATTTGTAGTCCAACCGTTCCGCCGAGGCGCGTCCGGGTCACGCGGTTGCCTCACCCGCGGGTCGACCTACACGCGCTACGCTGGCCGTGACCGTGTAATCTGCATCTCAATCTCATGGCCCACGAAGACCAACTCGACGCCCTGCGCTCCGGTCGCATCGCGGTCGTCGCCCTCGACGACGGCGGTGTCGCGCTCGACACGGTGACCGGCGCCTATTACCGGCTCAATGCTGTGGGGGGGATGGTGCTGCGCGCCCTGTCGGACAAGGGTGCGCTCGACGACGCCACCACGATGCTCGTGGCCCGGTTCGGGATCGACCGGGCGCTGGCGGAGCGCGACGTGATGGCGATGCTGGCGGGGATCGGGCAGGAGACCGGCCCGACGGTGCGGAGGCGGGATCTGGACTACGCGTTCGAGCGCGAGGACGACCAGCTATGGCTGACGGAGAAGGGCCGTCGCGTGCTGGCCGTGTCGGTCGACGGCAGCGAGCTGCGGTCAGCGCCCGGTGCGACGGCCGACGAGCTGGCGAGGTGCCTGCTGTGGGCGTCGGCGAGCGTGATGGCGCTGCGGGGCGTGCTGGTGCTGCACGCGTCGTGCGTGGGGATTCGCGGGGAGGGGCTGGCGATTGCGGGGGAGAGCGGGGCGGGGAAGACCACGACGGCGCGGTCGTTCGTGAAGGCGGGAGCGCAACCGATCGCCGAGGACACGCTCATCGTGGCCGAGGGCGGCGCGGTGGTGGGAGGCGAGGCGGCGTTGCGGGAGTGGGTGGAGCAGAGCGTGCCGGCGCTGCTTCAGGGGCCGATAGGCACGGCGCCGCTGCACGCGTGTCTCGACGGGGCGAGGATGCCCTTGTCGGCGGTGCTGGTGATCGAGGCGGCACGTCGTGCGGGCGATACGATCGCGAGGACTGCGTTGGGTCCGACCGACGCCCTGGTACGGATGATCGACAACGTGTTCTGGGGGCCGAAGGGGCGGGACTCGTGGGGTCCGGCGTTCCGTCAGTGCGCGGCGCTCACGGCCGTGACGCCGATCTTCGACGCGAGCGCGCCGCAAGGGCTGGACGCGCTCGAGCGGGCGGCGCGGGACTACATCTCGACGTACACATCGAAGCGGTGAACGTCGGGGTTCTTCTCGCCGAGCCAGGCGTGACCGGAGCGCGGCCCGCCCTTGACCGACAGTCCCATCCATAGCGGCTCGGACGCGGCGCCGCTGTCCAGCGCGAGCTCGACGAGGCTGCGCCGGTAGCAATTGGGCCCGCCCGGAAGGACGCGATCGACCAGGCCGATCACGCGCTGGAGCCGTCGCCGTTCGGGCTCGGCACGCTTGCGAGCGCGCCGTCCCATCCATCGCACGACGCGCACCACTCGCGCCGGGCCAAGCGGACGCCGCGCGCCGCCGAGAACCGGCACCAGGATCGTGGCCGCCGTCAGGTCGCGCAGCGCATCGACCGTGAGGCCGATACGCGTCATGGGTCAGGATCGCGCACGACGAGCTCGCTCTCGAGCAACTCCCGCACGAGCGTGTCGACGTCGGCCTCGAGTCTCTCGCGGGGCTGGTCGAAGACGGCCGCGAGGGCGTCGACGAGCTCGGGCTGGGTGGCTCCGCCCTGGGCGAGGCGCTCCCAGAGGATGCGGCCGGTCGCGTTCAAGCGGAAGGCCGAGCCGGTGCGGGCGTGGACGAGGACCAGGTCGTCACCCGCTTGCTGGGTGAGGACGGAGGGGGAGGGGTGGAGGGGGTGAGACAGCACGATGGTGCCCCCGAGAGGTCATAGCTTGGTGGGGCTAAAGGGAACGTCGCTGTTCTTGCCGCTGCCGCCCGCGAGAAGCTCGTCCACGCACCCAAGCCGATGAAGCGCCGGGGACTGGTAGGTGATGGACGTGTCGGGGCTCTTCACGTTCGGGAGATCGAAATGCGATGTGTCGTTGCTCTTGGGTTGATGCGTATTCGACATGAAACCTGCTCCATACGAATTCAGGCGGACGTGGTGTTAGGGGCCTGGGATCCAAGGATCATCCCGTTCTGGTAGGGGCTCGACAGGTCGAGCTCTATTCCTGCGCGGCACCGCCGCGCTTGGAGCCGCGATGGTGTGGACCAATCCGTCGTTTGGAGGCCCCTTAGAGTCGAAGCGGTCGACTGGAAGGTTGGGAGTGGAGGCTTCGCAGCCAGAATTCCAACGTCACGGAGCGCATAAGCTCTCTCGACGAAAACCCAGCCGCGGAGCCGAAACCGGTGCGGTCGGTCGCTTTGAGCACATCGCGCCGCACGTACGGTTCCGCGTACCACTGCGGGGCGCGCAACGTCGTTTCAATGCTGGTCATCGATCGCTCGGTCGCCGCTTGGACGAACGAGTTGAATATCGTGCAGTGGGTTCGATTCCGAACGAGGGGTGGGATCATGTCCCCCATCGTGTCCCGAAGCAGTCGCTTCAGCAGACCGCGCGGAAGTTGCTGTTCGGGCGGCAAGGACAGCACGAACTGTGCGGTGTCCGCGTCCAGAAATGGGCTGCGAACTTCGATGAAAGCGCTCCTAAACATCCACCGCGCCAAGTCGAATGTCCACTGCGCGTTCGGGCTCGTGAGAGTCTGCCATATGATGCGCTGCGTGTTCGATAGGTACGAGTCGGTGGATTCTGGGGCGGGATGGAGCGTTCGCGTCTGCCGGTCCATCCAGGCTTGTTGGAGGGAGCGACCGAGCCACTTTGGGACCGGCGTGCGCCGCGTCGTGAATCGGTGCCGAGCCGAACGCAGGCGAGCGGGTACCATTCCTCCAACTGCCATCCTTGCCCAAAACCGCCAGTCCGTCGGCCCGTACGCAGGCAGTGGCACCAACTCGCGCACCAGAGTCCGCCACGCGCGACGCTCCGCCAGATCCCTGAAGACACCAGTTTCATAGTTCAGCGCGTCGCCGCCATCGCCGCCGATTACGACGTCCGTACCTAGCGTCCGCAGCGCCTTGACGTAGCCCGCCATTAGACTCGCCGGATAGGCCGGAAAGGCGGGCCCGGCCGAAGCCCAGGCGGCACCATCCTCCGCGGTCGCCACAATACGCCTTATCGGCTCTCGGAGGTGACGCGCCAGCGCGTCTGCATACACGGATTCGTCGCACTCCATGCCCGGGAAATCCAAGTGGACAAACGACGGCGTCTTCTGCGAAGCGAGGCCGCCCCGGGCCAGCTCAGCTGCGATCGCGGCGATCGAGGACGAATCGAGACCTCCGCTCACTTCTACGGCTAGCTTGCGGGCGCCACGCATTCTCCGCGCGGTGGACTTCCTCAGGTGTTGGCGGTAGGTTTCCAGCACCTCGGAGCGCGATAGTCGAGCAAGTGAGGTGGGTGGCCTCCACCATTGCTGTTGCCGAGCGCCCCGACCGTCCGCCAGCAAGAGGTGCCCCGGCATGATGCGTTTGACCCCCTCCAGGAAGGTGCGATCCCTGTCGAGGAAGTCCTCCAGCAAGTAATCGAGCACCATTCTTTCGTCCGGGACCAGTCTTCCAAGAAGCGGCAGCAGATGCTCGAAGTCTGTCGCTAGGAGGAGACCTCCGCGGTCTTCACTGAACATGAGCGGGATCGAGCCGAAGGCATCCCGGGCCGCGACCAATCGCCGCGCGTTTTCGTCCCAGAGCACGACCGCGTACTCACCGTCCACGTGATGAGGGAAGTCTTCACCCCAACACTCGTAGGCGCGCACGAATGTCTCCAGGTCGGTAGGTGGCGGCGCACGGAGGTGTCCAATTGCCCGCACAAGGTCGTCGCGGCTCTCCAGCCTGGCGATCCCGACCGCGACGGTCTTCTCTGTTTGCGCAATCGACTGCGCGAACAGTTCCCCTACGGCGTCGTCGTCCAGGCGATCTCGCCCAGACCACAAGACAGCCGCCCGGAAGTGTGCGTCCCGGGAGGACACGCTCCGCGTCGCGCACGGGACCCCGGTGGTCGGATGCAACAACGGCCCGTCCGGTCGCGAGCCCGCGCTTCGCGGCCAACCACAAGCGGCGGCAACGAGACTGAGCATTCAGGCTTTCACCACAGCACGAGCACACGACCGTCATGCGTGGTCGGTGCGTCCTCACCTAAGCAAAGGTCGCCGTACCCGTCGCCATTGAGATCCCTTATCGTACCGTTGCCGTAGCCGGATGTTCCCACCCAGTCAGCGGGCACCCTGTCGTAGACCACGCTGGCCAAGCTGCCTGCGTCGCCCGAGGAATTGATCGCCGAGCCAGAGAGAATGTAGATCCGCGGCGGGCCGCCGTTCTCCTTCGTTGCTGCTAGCGCGACATCAGGGGCGGCGTCGCCAATGAACGAGGTAGTCACGGCGGATCCGTTGAATCCTCCGCCGATGATCCCAGTGCCGAAGTACGAGGGCGCGCTGCTCGTGTCGTTGACCGATGTGGACGTGCCCCCAAAGGGTCCGACGCTCGGACTTCCGAAGTAGAACGAAACGCTTCCTCCGCCTGCCGCCCACGCAGCTCCCAACGCGACATCGGTGTCAGGCGTGCCGCCGACGTTGCCCAGGATGCGAATCGGCCAGCCGAGCAAGGTGTTCGGCGCGGCGCCGCTGACACTGTTCTTCGCGTCTGTCGCGACTGCGGCGCTGCTGCCGAGCGGTCCACCGAAGGCGTACACGGTACCCGCGTAAGAACCGACACCCAACGCTTGGACCAGCAATGACGAAGCTGCTTGCGAGTAGTATTGCCCGAGACCGGCCAGCGCGTAGCCGAACATTCCGCCGTCGACAGTGCCGTTGATGACCCCAAGGCGCCCACCGACATCGGTAGGCGCGACGACCTGCGCGGGGAAGGCGCCGGCGGCCGCGCCGTACACGAGAATCACCTGGCCCAGGTTCGAGCCGTAGAATGGAGCGCCGAACGCGAAGTCGGCCACTCCGTCGCCATTCAGGTCACCGAGCCGCGTGATCGACGACCCGAAGCCCGAGTTCGAGTACTTGGGGTCGGCTGTTGAGTCGCTCTGGATGAGATAGTCGGTCTGAGTCGCGAGCTGGATGAGCGAAGGCCACGTTGCCCTGCCCTTGACGATATGTACGGTCTGGTCAGGGCACGAAATGGCGATATCAGGCAGCCCATCGGAATCGATATCACCCACGACCGCGAGATCTCTTCCACACCCAGCGACGGCGCCCTCGATCGTTACGTCCGGCACCGCCGCGTACCCACCCGGCCCGCCGAAGTAGATGAATACCCGTCGGCCAGCGTAGGTCCCCACGACCAGATCCGAATAGGCATCTCCGTTCAGACTCGATGAGCCATCGAAGGAGCGGCCGTACTGGGTGCCCGTGTCCGGGCTTGAGAGCAGCGTCTCGTTGAACTTTGCGCGCGCGGCCGTCGAGGTAGCAGTGAACGCCGCCACATTGCCCGCCTTGTCGACAGGTTGAACCGCAAAGTAGTAATCATTCTCAATGAACAGGCTTGTCGCGTCCACACCGTCTTGACTACCCGCGGCCGCAGGCGTGCCGGTCCAGATCACTGATTGTGCGGCATCGAACTGGGCCTGCGTGGCAATCGGCGATTTCGCGACGCGAACCCGGTAGTGGTCCAACTTCAGATTGTCGGACGGGGCGGTCCACGCCAGGTGCATCGTTGTCTGACGACGGTCCTTCACCGAGGCCGTGATGTCGGTTATTGCCGCCGGCGGTTCGACGTCTACCGGTACCGAGATCGACGCCTTGCCCGTGTAGCCACCCACATCGCTCGTTGTCGCCGTGATGACGACCGGAACGCCTTGCGGAATTGTCGCGTTCGGATAGGTGGCGCAACCGCTCGCGTCGAGCGCGATCGGGCTTCCCAAGCTCCCGCCGACGCTCGTGGAGAACTGCACTGTCACGCCGGGATTCGCCGTCACGTTCACGTTCGTGCATACCTGCAGCGTGCCCTGCCAGTCAGCCGTGGCAGGGTCGGCGTCCGCGATGACGTCCGTTCCGGAAGTCGTGCTCGCCGCCAACCGTGACGTGCCGAGAGGCGTCTTCCACGTGACGATCGGGGGATTGCCGACGGTCACGGCGCAGGACGCCCCCGAAGCGTGCAGGTATCCGACGTTTCCAGACGGCTCCGTCGTCGTGGCCTGTGCTTCATTCGCGCCAACGTCGAACACGACCCCCGGCAGCTGGACAACGTCGGGCAGCGCAAGAGTGCTGCTGACGTACGTTGCGGGTGTCCCGTTTTGAGGCGTCACGGACAGCGAGACAGGAAGAGCGGTGCTGGACAAGTAGACCGTCGCGGTGACCGGCGTGGTGCTTTGATACGTCATCCCGCACAACGGGTTCGGATTGTACGCCGCGATCACCGGCGCCCCCGAGTCGACCCACAAGTCCGCCTCGGCCGACCCGCTTCCGCCCGACGAGTCCGTCACCTCCACCTGCAGCGCCGTCGCGGTCGTCAACGCGCCCGAATTGTCCTCGGCGCTCTCCGGCAGCGTCGCGCTCGTGAACTGCACCACGTGCGTCATGTTCGCCGACGTGCACAGCCCGGCCGTGTCCGGCGCCACGTTCGCCGTCGCGATCGGGCTCAGCGTGCCGCCCACCAGACCGCCTGACAGGGTCGCCGTGCCGCTGGTTGCGCTCGTGCACGCGGTCACCGTGTACTGCGCGCCGCTCTTGGTCGCGTCCTGATCGCGCAATTGCGGCGACGGCATCGACGCGGCCAGCAGGTGCTTCGACGTGTCCGCGTAGGGCGGCGCGTCGCCCAGCGGATCGACGATCTGCACCATCGGCAGCGACGACGCACACGTCACCGCCTTGATGGTCTTGGTCGTCGGGTTGCCTGCTTCGTCGCGCAGCGTGAGGTTCAGATCGAACGGCCCGCCGCCGGGGCAGTCCAGATCCACGCACGCGCCGTTGCCGGATAGGCTGCCGCCCGTGGTTGCCGCCAGGCACGCCGGCGACGATGTCCCTACCGCCGCGCAGTAGTTCTGCTGCGCGCTGCCCAGCGACGCCGGCAGATCGATCGCGTCCGCGCTCGTGGTCGTGCCGCAGATGCGAAGCTGCAGCCCAGCCTTGGAAGGATCCGCGTCGTCGGCAGGACCGAAGTGGTCGCCGTCCTGCAGCACGCTCGCGCCAGCCTGGGTCTGCTTTTGCGGCGCCAAGGCCGGCGCCTGCGTGTCGACCGTGTAGGTCGCCTGGGGCGAGGTGCCGTTGAGCCCGCTCTTGCTGATGCAGGTCGCCTGAACCTTGAAGTCGCCGTCGGGCGCGAGCGTCACGCCGCCGAAGTTGGCCTTACCGCCGGTCGCGTTCACCGAGATGCCGGGACCGCCGTTGACGTGCAGGAGAACGGGCTGGCCGTCGCTGATGTCCGTGGTGACCTCGAACGCTGCCTGGTAGGGCGAGCCGTCGGCGCTCACGCGGTCGCCGCCTTGCGCCACCGGCACGCCGTTGAGCATCGGGTGCGTCGCGGTGATGACGGGCTTGGAGATCTCGCAGCTCGCAACGCCAGCGCAGCTCACCGTCACGTTCGCGGTCGCTTCGCATGTCCCGACGTCCACGCGCAGGGTCGTGGTGCCCTTGGAATTGAGCGTCACCGACGGGAAGCGCGCCACCGCGTTCTGCACCGAGGTCTGCGCCAGCTTCGACGCGTTCGCGTACAGCGTGGCGGAGGTGCCGTTGGGCGCGCCGCTCGCCACGACCACGTCGTATTGGAAGCCGTCCTTGCATAGGTCGCCGCTCACGTCGTTCTTCTCGGTGAGCTGCGCGCCGTCGACCGGATCCACGAAGCTCAATGTCGTGGAGCACGTGGCAGCATCCGCGTCGCCGGCATCGGCGGCGTCGCCAGGGCCAGCGTCCGAGACCGAGCCCGGCATGACGGTTTCCGAGCTGCCCGAGCAGCCCGCCAGAAGCGAAAGACCAACGAGTGTGGCAAAGACGTTCGTCGTACGCATGATTACCCCGAAGCATGGCGGAGGTTGGTTCGGTCCGCCAGCAAAGGATGGGAGAACTCGACCACGTGGTGAGCGCAGGATACCCTGCGCGGGGAGATGTGGCTACCCGCAGGACGCGTTGGGCGCGCGGTTGGCAGGCTCCGCCCCTGTCGATCCCGTGCGCGGCGTGTCGAAATCAGGTGCGGCGCGCGGGACGCGAGTTCAGAACCGAAGCGCCAAGTTCATCTTCCTAGGACGCGATGTGCGGTCGCGCAAGCGACGCGAGAGCGTGTCGGGCGTTCGACCGGCGCTTGTTCTCCAGGGTTTTTCGGTGTTGGCGGGCGACGGGAGCGCGTCGGTGACGGCCATGGGCGCGCAGGGCGCGATGCGGAACGCGATGGCGCGCGGGCGCGATGGCGCGATGGGGATGGCCATGGCGCCCGGGCGCGATGCTTTCCCCAGGGCAAGGCTCTGGGCAGCCCCGCGCGTCGATCCCACGGATACCGCTCGTGAACGTCGCAACCCGTCCCGGCGGAGCCTCGCGCTACCGACGCTCGCGACGCACGTGCACGAAGAGCCCCCACCTGTGGTCCTCCCCCGGTTTCGGGGGAGGACGCGGAACAACGCTCACGGGGATGGGGGCTCCGCACTCCCGAACATCTCGTCCAGCTCGCGCGCCGACAGGATGCGCTCGGTCCACTGGTCGAGCTCGGCCGCCGACCCTGCTTCGACTCGCCTCGTGACCCACTCGGGCAGCTCACCAAACCGACGTCGAAGGAGCCGGAGCAGCACCTCGCGCTTGCCGCGCTCCAGCCCCTGCTCCAGCCCTTGCTCCAGCCCCTGCTCCAGCCCTTGCTCCAGCCCCTCGCGCACGCCCTGGCGTCGCGCCTCGGCCTTCTCGAACTGCACGGTCAGCAGCCACTCCTCGCGCTTTCGCGCCAGGTAGCGCGCTTTCTTGTCGGCTGACAGGCGCTCCAACTTGCTTCTGGCCTTGGCGATCATCGGATTCCTCCGCGCTGCTCGGTCGATCTTGGCTTCATCGCGACACGCAAGGAACCAGCTCCAGTCCACCAGCTCGCTGTCGTTCTCGTCACGGCCATCACCCAGCTTGGTGAGCTCCACGAAGTGTACCTCGAGATGCTCGCACAGAGGTTCATGGCTGTGAATCTCCAGCACCCTGAATGTGGAATGGAGCTTGGGCCAGGGCAAGGCCGGGCGCGCCACGAAGAAGACCGCCACGCACGGAACCAACGCCGCGAAGGCCTGGCCACGAACGAGCTGCTCGGAGAACATGCGGGACCAGTGGTAGAGCGAACGCTCGCGCGTGCCGGCTTGAAGCACGGTCTGCGTCTCGATGTCGACCTCGCGTCCGTCTTGGAGCACGGCATGCACGTCCAGCACCAGGCCGCGCAATGAGGCTGCGCTCTTGGGCAGCTCGGCGTTGAGCACGGTGATGTCGCGGATCGGTGACGCAGGACGGAGAACGGCGCCCAGCAGAGAGATGAGCATGTCCTTGTTACTCGGTAGGGCGAACAGGCTCTTGAAGACGAAGTCCAGGGTCGGCGACAGCAGGCCGTGCATGGGGAGTCGTTGTGAGCACACGCCGTGCCGGCGCGGATCGCTGAGAAATCAAGCCCAGCCGCACATGCCCGAGGTGGCGGCCGCCAGGCCGATGGAGCGTCCGGCGCGGGCGATGCGGTGCGAACGTCCGGGCAGACAAGGGCGCTGGTGAGCCTGTGGCGGTTCGCCACCGGTTCGCCGGAGGCGCCACCGCGACGCGTGTGCAGGAGGAGCCCCCACCTGTAGTCCTCCCCCGGGTTTCGGGGGAGGACGCGGAACGACGCTGACGGTCTTTCGCACCCTTGCCCGACCGGAGAGGAGCCCCCACCTGTAGTCCTCCCCCGGGTTTCGGGGGAGGACGCGGAACGACGCTGACGGTCTTTCGCACCCTTCGCCGAACGGAGAGGAGCCCCCACCTGTGGTCCTCCCCCGGGTTTCGGGGGAGGACGCGGAACGACGCTGACGGTCTTTCGCACCCTTCGCCGAAAGGAGAGGAGCC
>JAJZQG010000121.1 GCA_021847645.1 Myxococcales bacterium | reverse complement strand
CGACGATCGCGACATCGTCGGGTACTCGGGCTTCACCAACCAGTGCGCCATCTTCAACGTTATCGGCGGCGAGATCGGAACACGACTCTTCCCGGTCACCGGTCTCGACATCTTCGCCAACTACGCTTACAACAACGTCTCCACCGACCGGCCCGCGGGCTGCAACATCCCCCAAGACCAGCGCACTTCCAAGCACAAGCTCAACGCCGGTGTGCAGGTCCGTACCAAGCCCGGCTTCGACGGCGAGCTGTCGTTCAACTACGTCTCCTCCCAGGTCTGGTCCGAGCGCGTCCTGGACCCGGCCACGGGCGACGTCGTCTACCAGGACTTCCCGATCAAGGACTACACGCTGGTGAACCTGCGCGTGGGCTACCGGATGTTCGAGGACCGCGCCGAGGTCAGCGCGACGGCGTTCAACCTTCTGAACAACGTGCACCAGGAGCACCCCTTCACGCAGTACGTGGGTCGGCGCTTCATGGCCTTCGCGCAATACAACTTCTAGGGGTAGAACGATGCCGATGCACTCTCGCTCCCTGCTCCTCGCCGTCACCGCTGCTTCGCTCACCGCCGCGTGCGTCGACCCGCCCTTTGACCCCATCCCGGACGAATTCCCGCCCAAAGGGGTCATGCACGGCACGGTCACCTACTCCGGTCCCATGCCCTGCGGCGTCGGCGGCCATATCCGCGGTAACGCCAATATCCTGCTGTTCAACATCAACCTGCTGCCGCCCCCCGAAGGCCTCGGCGTCACCGCCCAGCGCATCGCCGCGGTCTCCGGCGACGTGCTCTTCGCCGACGTGGCCCCCCAGATCCCGGCCGACGGCTGCCCGCCCGCCGGGACTCCGCCCGTCACCGTCACCGCCGACTTCGAGCTCGGCCCGATCGATCCCGGCGTCTACCAGGCCCGCGGGTTCTTCGACTATGACGGCGACTTCAGCCCCGTATTCAACTTCGCCAATCTGCCCACCAAGGGCGACGTGGGCGGCGGCGCCATCGCCAACATCGCCGATGTCATCAAGAACGGCGCAGCGCCCGCCTTCCAGCAGATCCCGGTGGGCATTCAGCAGTCCGACGGAACCTGGGCGATTCCTCCCGAAGGATTCGTGGTCTCCAACGTGGGAGTCACTCTGTCCGACGCTGCGCTGGTCACCACCAACCGGCCGTACTTCTACATATCGAACTACGCGCCAGCCGCCGAGCGCGACGGCACGATCCCAACGCCCGTGGACAATCCCACCGAGATCAAGATCCCGGCGGACTTCGAGATGTGGGACGGCTCCCTGGCGAACACCGAGAAGTCGATCTTCAAGTTCACCCTGGCCTCCGGCCTCCCCACGGCCGACAATGCGACTTTCCCGGGCGACGAAAACGACATCTCCAAGCGCCCCCCGTTCTACTTCCACACCGGCGACCAGATCTTCCTCAGCGCCTATGACGCCAACCACGACGGCATCCTGGGCAATGACAAGACCATCCCATCGCCCTTGCTCGCGGCCATTGCTCCCGTCGTGACGCTCGCCAAGATCGACACCGAGGTCGATCCGATCGTCATGCGCACCACGCAGACCCATCCCTTCGTCTTGTCCTCGGCCATCACCGCGCCCAAGGGCATCATGACGGCGATTGCCGCCCCTGCCACGCCGACCGGCTACGACTCGTTCAGCGCCTTCCTGCCGCCCACGGTCGTCTGCGCGCAGGACCCGGCTAACGCCCATTCCAAGACGGTCATCGTCAGCCCGTACCAGAAGGACACGAAGGGCGCGGACATCATCACCGACCCGGACCGGACTAAGAGCGAAGCGGCCAAGCAGCTGCAGCGCGACCCGGCTGCCTTCAGCATCGTCTATCGGTGCCTGCCGCCCGGCCACTACGCCATCAATGCGATCTACCCCGCCACCACGCAGGCCTGGTCGCTGCCCAACGAGTCGGGCATGTGCATGTCCGGCGAAGCCCCCGGCCAGGTCAATGGACTGCCCACCTGCGGCGCCCGCGAGAAGCTCTCCTCGCAGGCCGTCCACATCCAGATCGTCGGCGCCACCGACCCCAACTACTGCAACAGCCTCCGGCCTGCCTCTGGCGAGGTCGACGACTACGCCGACGCATGCCTGACCGCCTCTGAGCTCCAACGCTACCGCGACGGCACGCTCTGGAATCCCTGACGCCCCACCGGGATTCTCCGGGCTGACACCATCCCGAACACGTCGTGGATCACCCGCGACGCACGCCAGAACGCAACGGACGCGAACCCGTGGGCGAACGCCGTGACCCACGGCGGGGTCTGGTGCGTGTAGTACGTCCAGCACTCGCGCGTGGTCCCCCAGTACTCCAGGAACCAGCCCAGCGCCGTGCCCATCACGAACAGCGTGACGTCGCGCCGGGCGGTGCGCGTGCTGACGGCCACGCCGATCATGATGCCGACCACGACGTGCGAGGCGGTCAGGTGCCAGGAGGGCGCGAGGAATCGGAGCATGAAGCCGATGAACACGGGCAGGCCGAGCCACGCAACGCGCCAGAGCCACGGCATGCCCGCCGGCAGCGCGCGGTGAAGGACATACGCGAGTCGCTCGGTGGCCAGGGCCGCCACCGGCCAGGCCGGGATGATCCACAGCGGAGGACGCTCGTGCGTGAAGTACGTCCACAGCTCGGTGCTCGTGCCCCACCACTCGATGAGGAACCCGCCGCAGGCGCCCACGAGGATCAACACCAGATCGCGCCGCAGCCGGAATCGCCACGACAGCGCCAGGGTCATGAACAGCCACAGGCCGGCCAGCAGCCCGTCGAACGGCTGGTCCAGGTCGATCAGTTCCCACCAGCCCAGGGCCACGGCGACGGCCACGATCGCCACGCCAACCACGGGAATCAGGCTCCATCGCGTGAAGCCCGCCCGGGTGAACCGCGAGAAGTCACGCCAAGACCGCCAGAACGGCACGTGTCCGACGCCCGCACCGGACATGATCGTGGACTCGTGCAGCGGAGCGGCGACCATTCCGCTCGTTGTAGCAGAAGCCCTGGCGGCTCCCTAGCTTCCTGTCGTGGGAGTCGGCGCGCTGGCCTGCGCCATGCGCGCGGTGCGCCGATCGAGCAACAACAGCGTGGCCGGCAGAAGCAGCACCGCCGCGGCCAGGCAGGTGAATTCGCCGATGACCGCCACCAGGCCGAAGGAAAACAGCGCCTGGTTCTGCGCCATCAGCAACGACGAATACCCGATAATGGTCGTCAGCGAGCACATGCCCACCGCTCCGCCCGTCGACTTGATCGCGCCGATCACGTCGTGGCCGCCGTCGAGCCGGTAGCGCCACATCACGTTCACCGCGTAGTCGACACCGATCCCGAAGGTGATCGGGAAACCGATGAAATTGGCGAAGTTGATCCGGATGTCGAACAGCATTGTGCCCCACACCAGCCACAGCACGCCGACCATCAACGAGGCGAAGACCAGCAGCGTCTCGCGATGCAGGCGAAATGCGACCAGGATGAGCACGATGACCCCGGCCATGGCCACCAGGGTGGCCAGGGGCCCGTCGCGGATCATCGACATCGTGATGTCCGCCGAGATGAGCGTCTGCCCCGCGATGCGCGGAACACTGCCGTCCGGCCCCGGGAACCTGGCGACGATGGCTCGCAGCGTGTCGGCCATCTCCACCAGCTTCATGCCCTGCCAGGTCCCCTTGGCGAGCTTCGGATACACGAGCACAGCCTTGTCGATCGAGCCGTCGCGCTCTCGCATCGCGGTCACGAAGCTCGTCGGCAGCTCGGTGGCCTTCAGCGGCCGCAGCTGTCCGTCACCCAGCATGCGATCGACCAGCTCGCGCTTGTCTTCGGGGATCTCGGATCGGATCTTGGGCGTGAGCGTCCGTCGAATCGCCTTGGCCTCGGCAATCTTGGCTTCCTGCTGCTGCGGCAGCACGCTGTCGACATCGGCGACCGAAGCGATGATGTCGTCCAGAGGCGGCTTGGACACGGCGTCGCGCAGGGCCGCGGACACGGCTCGCATCTGCTGGGGCGAGTCGGTCAGCACCACGAGGGGCGTCAGGTAGCGTCCCAGCACCGCGTCCATGCGACGACCCCAGTAGCCTTCGCCGGTCGTCCAGGTGTCGCGCCGGCGCATCTTGGAGTAGTCGGTCTCGAGGCGATCGCGGCCGAAGCCCCGACTGCCAACCAGGGCCGCGGCGGTGATCAGGAGGCCGACCACCACCACTACGCCGGGCCGCTTCGACACGAGACGGGCCACCCAGCCCGTGAAGCTGAAGATCCGGTGGTCGATCGGACGAGGTGCATGCGACGGCTTGCGATCGAGCCACGCGAGCAACGGCGGTACCAGCAGGAACGTCGTGGCCCAGCACACGAGCATGCCGAGGCCCCCGATCACGCCGAACTGCCAGAAGCCCCGGAACTGGGTGACCATGAGCGAGCCGTAGGCGATTCCCGCGGCGGCCGCTGCCGTCACCGTGCCCACCCGCGTCGAGTGCACCGCCCACGCCAACGCCTCGCGCACGTCCGCACCGGCCCGCCGCTCCTCGAGGTATCGGGCGACGAGGATAATGGCGAAGTTGATGCCGTTGCCGATGATGATCGACCCGAGGAAGGCCGTGTTCGAATTGAGCTCCCGCACACGGAACGGAGGAATCCCCGCCAGCGTGAACGAGTAGGAGGTGGACATCAGCAGCGGCACCACGATCGCCGGAACCGCGCGCCACCAGCGGTAGTAGACAATCAGCGACAAGATCACGAGGCCGATGATCACCACCGTCGAGAAGGTCAGGTCCGTGACCAGCGCCGATAGCTCCTCGACGCGAATGGCCGGGTCGCCTGCGAACGCGTAGCGCATCCCTGGCGCGTACTTGTCCGGAAAGCCCAACGCCTGCGCATCGGCCCGGATGCGCTTGAGCAGCACGTTGGCTTGCTCGACACCCGTCGAGAAGCCGTTGATCTCGACCAGAACGACCGTCGCGTGCTCCTTGACGCTCGAGAACCGGTCGTTGGGAAATCGGCTGCCGTCCGGCTCCTTGTCCTTATAGCGCTTCTCGATGTCCGAGAAGTCCAGCGGCGGCGGCGGCTCGTCCTCGTCGAGGTCCGCGCCCATCGCCTTGGTGGCCTCGTAATCGCGGCGGGCCTCGATGCGCTTGCGAACCTCGATCAGGTCCGGCAGGTCGGCGTACAGCGGAGCGTGGTTCTCGATGAAGGTGCGCTCCTGGGAGATGCCCGTTCGGACCGCGGCGACCATCTCGGGCGGGTAGGTGCGGATGCGCGCCGCGAGGTCGTCGGCGAAGCGCTCGGCAGCAGGCAGATTCTGCGCGGTTCCGGAGTCCACGACGATACCCAGGAACTGGATGCCCGCCATGCGGCTGCGGAACTCTTTGAGCGCGGTGACGCTGGGAGCGGACTGGGGCAACAGCAGCTCGAGCTCGCTGCGCAGGCCAGCGTACAGCTTTGCCGTGTGCCAGATGGTGAAGACGGACAGGATCAGGGCACCTGCCCAGATCCACTTGCCGTAGCTCAGAACCCAGTCGACGTAAGCGCGCGTTCGCGCTGAGGGAGGTTTTGCAGCAGGGGACACGAGTCAGGCCTCGAGAATGCGAAGACGCGCCGGCAGGCGTCTCGACGCAACGCGGACAAGCGCGGCGGCTGCACGGCCAGCGAGTCGGGCGGACGGGACGATAGCAGGAAGCTCACCCACGCAGCAGCTTCAACCCTTGGTCGGAGACCTGAACCGTGGCGAAGTCGTACTCGGCATCCGTCATGCCGCGTCGAACCACCTTCACGAGCCCTCGACCCTCGAGCTCGCGCACCGCCGAGCAGATTTGGACCGTGTCCATCGGCACCTCGGTGGTCGAGGCGAAGATGCGCTCGAGCACTTCGCTGCCATCAAACGATCGCCAGGCGTCGCGAGAGACAGCGCGAAGTACGGTCACCGCTTCGATCGATAGTTGAACCATGGTTCGCCTTGCGTGGGCGCTGCGCATCATAGCCTCTTCCTCCCAGCCCGGGCCAGCCGCCTGGCGCAATCTTGGTATTCCCACGGCCGCCAACCTGCGGTACCGACCTACTCAGCGGGCCGCATCCGACACCGCTCCTCCACACGACACCATGACCCGTCCTACCACGCGAAAACGACGTCCCCAGGTCACCGTCATCGGCAACTCCCAAGCCTCCGACGACGCCACGCTCCTGGCCGAACGAATCGGCGAGATGCTCGGCCGCCTCGGCTGTGTCGTCATCTCCGGCGGCGGAACCGGCGTCATGGAAGGCGTCTCGCGCGGCGCATCCCGGGCCGGCGCCCTGACGATCGGCATCCTGCCTGGGGCCGACCTGGATGCGGGCAACGGCTGGCTCGACGTGGTCATCCCCACCGGCATCGGATACGCACGCAACTCGGCCAACGTGCTCGCTGCCGACCTGGTCATCGCCATCGGCGGCTCCTCCGGCACGCTCAGCGAGATCGCCTATGCCTGGCTGTACGACAAGCCGGTCATCGCATGGGTGGGGCTCGGCGGCTGGTCGGATCGGCTCGCCGGCGCCCAGCTCGACGACCGACGCCTCGACCGGATCGAACCCGCGGCAACCCTGGATGAGCTCGAAGAGCTGGTGCTTCGTCACTTCCCCGGCCTTCGACGCGGCGATACATGACCTCGCGACGCGTGGTGCCCCTTCCGCCGCGCGTCGACGTCGCGATCGTCGGCGCCGGACCGGCCGGCATCGCGACCGCGCTGTCGCTGGTTCGCAGCGACCCGGGGTGGGCCGATCGCCTCGTCGTGCTCGAGCGCACCGTCTTTCCGCGCGACAAGATCTGCGCAGGCGGGCTGGGCGCACGCGCCGATCAGCTTCTCGCCCAGCTCGACGTGCAGCTCGACGTTCCGTCGGTCCCGGTCCACGGACTGACCTTGCACCTGCCCGCGGGAACCCGTTGCGCGCGCTCCGAGCTGCCGATCGGCCGGGTCGTGCGGCGCTTCCAGTTCGATGAGGGCCTTGCCCGATGCGCCAGGGACAAGGGCATCGCAATCGTCGAGGGCGCCTCGGTCGCGTCGCTGCATCCCGACGGAAGCCACGTCCGCATCGTGTCGTCCAAGGGCGAGGTGCTCACGCGGGTGGTGGTCGGCGCCGACGGAGTGGGCAGCGTGGTTCGGCGGGCGCTAGGGCTGCCGGCGGGACAGTACCGGGCGCAGGCGGTCGAGGTCGACACGCACGAGGCGGAGCGCGACGAGCCCCGCGACATCCTTCGGTTCGAGGCGATGGATCGGGGATTGACCGGTTACTGCTGGGATTTCCCCACGCTGGTCGCGGGCGAGCAGAAGGTGTGCCGCGGCGCCTACGTGCTGCGGTTCGGGCCCGAGCCGCGCGACGCCGCGCGCACGCTGGACGCGTACCTGGTGTCCCGAGGCCTCGATCCACGCGCGTTCCCGCACAAGCGCTATGCCGAGCGGGGCTACGTCCGGTCGGTGCGATACGCGCGGCCAGGCTGGCTGCTGGTGGGCGAGGCCGCGGGAGTCGACCCGGTCGCGGGCGAAGGTATCCCCCAGGCGCTGTCCTACGGCGAGCTGGCAGGACGCTACCTGCACGAGCGCTTCGCGCAGCGAGACCTGCGCTTCGAGGACTGGAGCCACCGCGTGGCGTGGGCGTTCTTCGGCAAGGACCTTCGCTTCCGGGCGAGAATGGTCGAGATGTTCTACGGGCGCGATCGCCCCTGGCTCGAGCGCGTGCTGGTCGAGCAGCCGTGGTTCCTGCACTGCGGCGTCGAGTACTTCGCGGGCAGGCGCGTGCCGCGGCCGTGGCTCTGGCGCCTCGGCTGGTTCGCGATGCGCACGTGGGCAGCTTCGATACTGTCCCGATCGGGATAGAACACTACTGGGCAGTCGGCGGCTCGGTCGTCAGGTGAACGTCGCCGTCGGGGATCGTGTTGAGCTCGAAGACGGCGCGGTTGGTCGGATCCGCCGTCTCCAGCTTGGTCATCGGCACCACGGTCCAGCTGAACTTGGGACGGTGGGTGCGCGCGTCTTCCTCGACGCGCTCGATGGCCAGGTTGGCCGAGTCCTTCCCCGCAGGAAGGGGCAGCTTGAGCACGAAGGGATCGGAGGCCGTGGGCAGCGGCTGCGAGGAACTTTCCGCGCCGACGACGTACTGGCGCTCAGGCACTTGCGCGCGCAGCTCGTAGATGTCGCCGAGCTTGCCCTTGTAGGCGCGGGCCTTCTTGTCGACCCAGAAGATGATGTTGTGCGCTTCCTTCAGGGCGCCCGCGGGAATGCGGAACTCGGCGCCGGTCGCGCTGATGCGAAACACGCCGCCACCCCACGCTATCGTGGTGGGCTGCATCTGGTCCGAGTACACCGTCAGAGGCTCGCCTCCGGCCCTGCGGGGCTTGGGCGCTTCCGCGTCCGGCGCGCCGGCGTCCGGTGCCTCGGTCGCTGCGGGCTCCGCGCTCGACGCCGCCGGCGGTGGCGTGGTCTCCACCGGCTTGGGCGCGGCCGTGACCTCAGGCTTGGGCTCCTCCGCCGGCTTGGGCGTTCCCCCACCGCACGCGAACACCACCATCACCATCGCGGGCGCAACGTATCCAAGTAGCTTCTTCATCGCTCTGCCTCCTCGCAGCCGAACACGGTCGCAAGCCTGCTCGACGACCTGCACCCCGTCGCGAATCTCTCGCCAACAGCGCCTGCGTGGCCTTCGACACGCGGCGTCATGCCCTGTGCATACGACTCGCCCCGGCGTCGTGCAAGCCGAAAACTACCGGCAGAACGAACGACAGGCCTCAGCCAAGCCCGAGATTGCGCCGGATCCTTTCGAGGGGAGCCTCCGTGTTCGGCTCGAATGCCTCGCCCGTCACCGCCCCGTATATCTCGATGTAGCGCCGCGCCGCCTCCACCCTCACATCGTCCGGAATCGCGGGGATCGGACCGTCGCCCACGAACCCCTGCGCAGCAAGCCATCGACGCAGGTACTCCTTGTCGAACGACGCGGGCTGCTCCCCCTTGTCGAAACGCTCCTGATAGCTGTCCGCATACCAGTAACGCGACGAGTCGGGCGTGTGGATCTCGTCGATGACCACGATCTGGCCGTCGGCGGTCTTGCCGAACTCGTACTTGGTGTCGACCAGAATCAGGCCGCGCTCCGCGCACAGCTTCTGCCCGAAAGCGAACAGCGCCACGGCGATCTCGGCGGCTCGATCGAAGTCCGCGGCCGAGATGTGGCCCATCTTCAGGATTTCCTCGCGCGAGGCCGACACGTCGTGCCCTCCCTTGGGCGCCTTGGTGCTCGGCGTCAGGATCGGCTGGGGCAGACGCTGGTTCTGGCGCAGCCCCTCGGGCAGCGGATGGCCGCAGAACTCCCGCCCACCGTTCTTGTAGTGCGTCCAGATGCTCGTCGACGTGACTCCGGTCAGGTACGCGCGAACGACCATCTCCACCGGCAACGGCGTGCACTCCCGAACCACCATCACGTTCGGATCCGGCACGCTCAACAGGTGATTGGGCGCCACCTCGCGCGTGCGCTCGAACCACCAGTGCGCGATCCGGTTGAGCACCTGCCCCTTGAACGGCAGCGTCCCGAGCACCCGATCGAACGCGCTGATGCGATCGGTCACCACGATGTATCGCCGCCCGTCGCTCGTGCTGTAGTTGTCCCGAACCTTGCCCTCGTACTTCTTGCCGAGCACGTCCAGGTCGGTGGCGTCGAGCGTCGCTCGAAGCGCTTCGTGCAGCGTCTTGTCCGAGACGGTGGTCGAGGTCGTCATGTCCGCGGAACCTAACCAAGCCTCGTCGGCCCCGCAACGGGCGTCAGTCCGGACGGCGCTCGAGCGCGCGACGATGGCGCCGCAAGGGCCAGACCAGCGCGCCGATCAGCACGCTCAGGGCGGACATGGGGAGCTTGCCGCCGCGCCTGCCCCGCGACGAGATCGAGCAGTTCGAGCTTCCCGAGCTGCTGCCCCCGCCGCTGCAACCGCTGCTGCCGCTGCCCGACGATGACGAGCTGCCCGAGCAGGCCGATTGGTCACCACTCGACGAGCTTCCCGAGCACGAACCGCTGTCGCTTGAGGACGAGTCTCCTCCGCACGCGGAACTCTCGCCGGATGACGACGAGTCTCCGCCACATGCCGAGCTGCCGTCGGACGAAGAAGACGACGAGTCTCCTCCGCACGCCGTGTTCCCGTCGGACGAGGAAGACGAGTCTCCTCCGCACGAGTTGGCTCCCGACGTGTCGCTCGTCGTCGAGTTGCCCCAGCAGGAGGTCTCCACGTATACGCTGCCCGACGAGCCGCTCGTGTCGCCCTGGGACGGCTGGTCCTGCCCCGGATCGTACGGCACGCTGCCGCCCGGCACGCTGCCACCCGGCACGCTGCCACCCGGCACGCTGCCACCCGGCACGCTGCCGCCACTCTGGCCGGAGGGAGGCGCCCCGGCATCGCTCCCGGCGCCCGAGCCGCTGGATCCCGCCGCGCCGGCGTCGGTCCCGCAGCCGGAACTATCCCAACTCGTACATACGGACACGGGCAGCAGCGCGGTCCCCGGCCCGATCACGAAGGGCTCGACCGCGCGCGACTGCCACGCTCCAATCCGGCCGGTCCATCGCGTGACCCACACCTTCGACGGCGTCATCCCGGACAGCGCGAGGGCCAGATCGCTTGCCCCGGAACCGCAGCGCAGCTCCGCCGGATCGATCTCGCCGGCTCCGGCCTGCTCCGAGCACGCGCCGGCGTCAGCGGCTCCGGGAACCACGGCTAGCGCGCCGGTCGCACACGCCTCGCCCACCTTCGAGAGCGCCGCGTCCAACGCTTCGGCGTGCATCACGCACGGCGCGAAGTCCGGATCGCCTTCGCCGTAGCCCGCCGCACGCGAGAAGAACGTGGACGCCACCGACGGTATCGACGCCTTGCCCGATGCGAACGATGTCGTCGACAGCAACAACCCTTGCGCGGCAGCCTCGAGGACCCACGCCTGGTCGTTGTGCTGGTCGAGATAGGCCGACCACAAGTCCGCGTAGTTGGTTTGGGCCGACGTCCCGTCGAGCTTCCATTGCAGCTGCTGCGTCGGCACCGTGGCCCATGGCCAGCCGGCCGGAGTGGCCTGCCCTTCGCCCAACACCCACACGAACGCGCGCGTCGCGCTCGCCCCCGTGCGGGATAGAAGCAACGGAACCCGCGCTTTCGTCTCCGGCGAGACCACCCGGATCGTGCGCAACAGCGTCTCGCCCGGCGCCGGATCAAAGGGAATCGTCACGAACCGGTAGCCGGACACGTCCAGATCCGCCAGCGTCGAGAGCTGCTCGAAACTCAGATTGAACCCCGCTCCCTGCGCCCATACCACCAGCTCCGAGAAGCTCCGTACCGCGGTCCCGTCCGACGGAGCCAGCGACGGCGTGTGATTGGCATCGCCGATCATCGCGTACGTTCCATCGGGCGGAGGCTCGGTGCTTGCGCACGCGGGCGGCTTGCTCGCCGGCGGCAACACGCGCGGATGGGTCGCCAGACGCAGCGCCTCGAACCACGCGTCGGATGCCGTGTCGATCATCGCGCCCGGGGCAGCCGGTACGATCACGATGACCTGGTCCGACGCACCATAGACGCGCGCCCCGAACCACAGCGTCGATCGATCGGGCCCGATGGCGTACGCGACCTGCACCTCGCGCAGGTCCGAAGTGTCCGCCGGCGACGGGAGCACCGACGTCTGCGCTTGGGCAGCGGGAGCGCCGCCCACGCACGCCGCACCGACCAACATCGCAGCCGACAGGAGCCTCCATCGTCCCATGCGAGCTGCTCTACGCAACGCGCGTGCCGTCGTGGCCGACGGCCCGGCGCCGGTTCGTTGCGTCCGGATCGACCGGTGCGTGATGCGATATAGCCGACGAGTGTTACCGGCAGGTCACGCGTGCGAGAACCCCCGGGTACACAGCGGCCTCACTTGCGGAGCACGGCGAAGAACGAGCCGTTCGATCGCCGGATGAGCAGCAGCGCGCCGCCGTCTTCCATCGATTTCGCCACCTGTGCCGTGGTCGGCATCGAGAGCCCGTCGGCCTGAACGATGAAGTCGCCGGGCAACAGTCCGGCGCGGTCCGCGTACGAACCCGGGTCGACCCCGACAACCTCGGCGACCAGCGGCACTCGGCCGTCGGCGCCCGGCGCGCCGGCAGGCACGTCGCGCAGCGCCAGCCCGAGGTTGGGCGTGGCCTGTATCGTCTGCTGCATGGGCAGCGGAGGCGCAGGAGGCTCGGAACGGGCCGCCAGCACCACCTCGGTCACGTACCTGTTGCCCGCGCGAGTGACCTCGAGCTTGACCTTCTGTCCCACGTTGCTCGCCAGCACCTCGCGCATCAGATCCTGCGCGTCGTGGATGCCATGGCCGGCTACGGTGTTGATGATGTCTCCGGCCTGCAACCGCGCCTGGTGCGCCGGACCGTTGCGCGCCACCTGGTTGACCAGCGCTCCCGAGCCGGCCGGCACCTTGATCTCGGCCGCGAGCTCCGGCGTCAGATCCTGCACCCCCACGCCGATCCACGCGCGCTGCACCCGCCCCGTGCGCACCAACTGATCGGCCACACGCCGCGCCATGTTCGACGGCACCGCGAACCCGATCCCCTGCCCTCGCCCCACGATCATCGTGTTGACCCCGATGACCTGCCCGTCCAGGTTGACCAGCGGTCCGCCGGAGTTGCCCGGATTGATGCTCGCGTCGGTCTGAAGGTAATCCTCGACCGCGTTGACGCCCAGCCCGCCACGGCCCTTGGCGCTCAAGACCCCCGTGGTCACCGTGTACCCCAGACCAAAGGGCGACCCGATCGCCATCACCCAGTCCCCTACCCGCGCCTGATCGCTGTCGGCCAACCGCGCCGGCTGCAATCCCGTCGCCTGCACCTTCACCACCGCAAGGTCCGTCCCCACGTCCCGCCCCACGAACGTCGCCGGAAGCAGCCGTCCGTCGGCCAGACGCACGTTGATCGCCAACGCGCCTTCGACCACGTGGTTGTTCGTCAGGATATGGCCTTCGGTCGAAATCACGATGCCGGAACCCAGACCCCGCCGCACCGGCTCGTAGCCCTCGATCCCCTTGAACCAGCGCGCGCTCGAGCCCGTCGAGTCGCGCACGGCCACGTCGAGCTGCACCACGCTCGGGTGCACGCGCTCGGCCACGTTGCTGAACAGGCTCGCGAAGCGCTTCAGCTCGGATGACTGGGCCGCAGGCTCGTCGGCTCGGGCGATGGGAGCGGCCGCCGCTGACAGCGCCAGGGCCATGCCGAGCAAGACGGGAACGAGAAGTGTCCTGGTGTTCACGGTTCCTCCGATCGAATCGGGCTCGAGGGCCAGTGGTCCCACACGGGGACCGCACCGTCGAGCGTGACGGACATCAGGCAAAGTCCTTGGGCCGGCGCGGTGATGCCCAGATCGGATCGCCGCCCGCTCGCGATCGCCTCGGCCACGCATGGCGCGCCGAGCCGTCCCCGGGCCACGTCCACCAGGCTTCCCACCAGGATGCGGACCATGTTGTGAAGAAAGGCCGTGCCGCGAACATCGATCTGCACGATGCGCGGGTCATGCAACGCGCGTGCAACCTCGACCGCCAGCAGCGTGCGCGTGGTGGTCGTGCGCTCGTCGGCCGACGACCGGAACGCGCGAAAGTCATGCGTGCCGACCGCGAACGCGGCAGCTTGCCGGGCAGCGTCCAGGTCCAGCGGCGTCGCGAGGCGCCAGGCGGTGCGCTCGAGGAACGGGTCGCGACGGCAGTCCTCCAGCAGCGTGTAGCGGTAGTGCTTGTGGAGCACGTGGGCCCTGGGCTCGAAGCCGGGCGCGACGATCGAAGCGTCGCGCGGCGCGATCTCGGGCGGCAGATGGCTCGAGAGCCCGAGCACCCAGCCGCGAGCAGGGATGCTGGTGGTGGTGTCGAAGGCGACGAGCTGCCCCATCGCGTGAACGCCCGCATCGGTGCGACTGACACCTCGCAGCTCGCGCACGTGCGGGTCCATCGCGCGCACCGCACCGAGCAGCTCGCCGGCCACGGTCCGGGCGGACGGCTGCGTCGCGAAGCCGTGGAAGCCGGCTCCGTCGTACGCCACGGTCAACAGCACGCCTCGGCAGGTGGAGTCCAACGTCACATCAGGTTCAGGTATCGGCCGGACCGGATCAAGGGCACGCCGTCCAGATCGACGTCGGCCCCGCACGAGGTGAGCACGAGCTGGCCCCGAGCGTCCCAAGACGCACGCGTCTCTTCCGACAGGGTGGCGCCAAGGGCCAGGTGCGCGCCGGGTACGGCCTGATCGCACACGACCTCGCCGATGGAGTCGGTGATACCCACGTTGGTGCCAAGGCTGAAGAGGCCGACACGGTCCAGATCGCGCGCGCCGCGCATCCAGCCGGTCACTTCGCGGGCAAGCGTGTCGTTGGTGCCTTGCACCGATCGGACGATGCCGTGGTGGATCTCCAGGCGAAGGGGCGTGGCGCGGAGCAAGCCGGCGCGGGCGCCGAAGGATTCGCTGATCGACCCGTTGCAGGTGAAGGTGCCGTGCACGTCGCCGGGCGCGGTGACCAGCTCGCCGGTGGGCAGGTTCTCCCAGCGCCCGGAGCGGATCACGCCGCTGTGCTCGAGCCAGGCGTGGCGCGGGTCGCACCGCACCTCCAAGCACGCACCGTCGGAGCTGCGCACGCTGAACACGGACTCGGGACGGGTTCGGGAGCGAATCATCGCGGCGACCTGGGCGACACGCCGGGGATCGCTGGTGAGCCCGACGAGCATGGTGTGCTTGGTGACGCCGACCATGTGCGCGTGGCGCAGGCGCATGCGCTGCACCCAGCCGACGAGCTCGCGACGCATCTGCGCCTCGCCCGGCTCGAAGCCGGCGATGAATACGCTCGCCTGGCACATCGCCAACCCAGCCTGGATGGTGGGGTGAAGCGAGGTGTGGGGCCGATCGGCTACGTCCTCGAGCAGCATGAGGCTGCCGCGTGCGTCGCGCTCGGAGACCGCGTCGAGCAGGGCGTTGGCGAGGTCGGTGCGGGACCGGTCGTGCACGATGAGCACGGACTCGCTGGGCACGACCCCGAGGGCGCCTTGGATCACGCGGCCCGCTGCCTCGACAAGGGAGAAGTCGACGGCCTTGAGCCGCATGGCCGAGGACATCCTTCGGGGCGGTTGGGTGGAGGCCACGACTACGCCCCTCCCCACGTGCTGCTGGCGCGCTGCATGTCACGACGGTAGCGCACTTGGGATGCCGGGCACCAGCCGCACAGTGGCGGAGCGCTGGAGGCGCGCAAGGGAACGTGGCGGTCGCACCGGCCGGTCACGAAGCAGTCGGCGGGAGTTGACGAGGGGGCGACGGGATGGGAGAAGTGGCGCCTCCCGCGCGAGTGGCGGAATTGGCAGACGCACTGGATTTAGGTTCCAGCGCCGAAAGGCGTAAGGGTTCAAGTCCCTTCTCGCGCACTACGACGGCGCTCGCGCCGAGATCGCCCGGCACGAGATTGGATGAGGTGGCCGACGGACCGACGAGGTCCCGGCACACTGGAGGCGAGATGGCCCGTGCAACTATGCGTCCTATCCAGCCGAACGTCCGCTCTACCGCCCGGCGCTTGGGCACCGGAACGAACGCCTTGGTTTGCTCGTTTCGCTTCGTGACCTCGACGGCGATGCCCGTCTCGGCTTAGACCGCATCAATGACCTGTCCGACGTAGGCCCCGTCGACGAGGATCTTCTGGATGGTCGGGAATGCGGTGTGGGCGTGACGGACCAAAGCAACGGCGCCATCACGGTCTTGCACGTTCGCTGGCGTGACGGATACCCCCAACAGCAGACCGCAGACTTCGACGAGGCACGCGGAGCGTGTGAGCCGCGCGGTCTCACCAGGCGCGAGCCGACGCGGGGCGGGTGGACACGCGAGCTCGGTTGGTACAAGAGGGGGAGCGTCCGCGAGCAGCTTCGCCACCAAAACCCGGCCGGAACTTGTGGCGGACGGAACTAAGTGGGGACTCCCGCTGACGCTATTCGACCCAGTCGCAGACGACCTTGGTGACGGCGAAGTTCTGGGTCTTGGTCGTGCCGAGGGGCACCGAGATGGGGCCGATCGCCGCGCCGGTCGTCCCGATCCAGGCCTGCATGTAGCCGCAGAGGAAGTTCCCAGATACACCCGTGTTCAAGTAGAACGGGCTATTGGAAGGAACAGTAAACGAATAGCTGCACTTGCCCGACGAGTAGGTCCCGGTCGCGGCGGCTCCACGCGTCCACTTCGGGGTCGCGAACGTGCTTCCGGGAGGAGGAGGAATAGTGTCCTTGCTGGTCGCCCCAATATAGATGTTGCTGCAGGCGAACCCGGCCAACTCGCTCGAAAGCGATGTGGGGACCGTGAATGTGCCCGCGATCTTGGTGCCCAAGACCTGGGCGATGGTGCCCTTGGCCGCCGTGGCTCCCGTTCGTGGAACATCTGCCCCGGCATGCGTGGCAATGACACCGGCGAGCGAAGCGGACATGGCGGTGAGCGCGATGATCTTCTTCATGACGTAGTCCTTCCTTTCTTCAAGAGCGCCGCGATGCGCAGACGTGCGCGGCAGACACCCGTCGAACGCAGGGTGGCTCGAGCCCTCCTGCTCCTGTTGGCGATGCTTCCCGCAATCCCACGACGACCGGTACAAGAGAAGACTACCTTCCGTCTGCCAGAACGAGCGGCGACCGGCCTGGGAGTCGACGACACCTCAACTTGCGATCCCACCGATCGCTGCCCCCTTCACGATCCCTCTTCGCGACATGTCAGCGGCCGTTAGACGAACTTGTTGCGCATATCACACAATCGTGTTTGCGCGCAACCAGAATGTGTGAGCAATCGGCAAGCCATCGCGCCAAGCATGCCGGCCGCTGGTCACGGACGTCCCACAATCACTTATCGAGAACGGTAGTCCGTTCACGTCGTCGGCCGATCGTCGCCTCGCGCCACAGCCGCCGAACAGGCACACCGACCGCATACCGCTACGGAAGCTGGGACGACATGCCGTCGGAAAGCCCTAGCCGCCACGCACGTCGAGCCGAATTCGCTGCGCAACCCGCTCATCCAGGTATCCATGATACAGATACCACTTCACGGACCGCAGGAGCGTCTGCCTCGCCGCTCGCGCGCTGTACCCAAGCTCCCGCTGCGCCTTGGCGGTGTCGACCCAGACATATCGTCCAACGTAGTCCCGCGCCATCTTGTACGTGAGCGAAGGCTCGCCGCCAAACCATCTCGCTCCCAACTCCATCAACCGGCCGCCCAACATCGCTGTCCCGCGGGAGACCTTCCTGCCCGGTCCTCGCAAGCCCGCCACCTCTGCCAGCGTGCCGAACAGCTTCTCGAACGTGAGATTCTCGCCCCCAAGAATGTAGCGTTCTCCCACGCGGCCCTTGTCCATCGCGGCCATGTGGCCAGCCACCACGTCGTCGACATCCACCACGTTCAAGCCGCCATCGGAGGCGGGGAAGCGAACCGGCCAAGGCCACTTGAGGTACTCGAGGACACTGGCGCCGGACGGGGTCGGCTTCCAGTCGCCCGGGCCGAAGATGCCGGTGGGATTGACCACCACCACGGGCAAACCGTTTGCAGCATATTCGAGCGCGAGCTGCTCGGCCTTCCACTTCGCAACAACGTAGGTTTCGGAGTCGCGAAGGTTGAATTGCCAGGACTCGTCCATGGGTTCGGGCTTGTCGTTGGCGCCCACGGCGGCCACGCTCGAGGTCACGACGATCTTGTCGATTCCGCGCTTGCGGGCCGCCTCGAGCGTCACCCGCGTGCCGAGCAGGGCTGCGTCGAGCACCTCGGAGGGGTCCGGGGCCCACATCTTGAACACGGCGGCTACGTGGTAGAGACGGTCACAGCCGATGAGCGCACGGTAGACCTCGTGCTCGATTTGGATGTCGCCCTGCTTGACCTGCACGCTTCCCTCGGGCAGGCCTTGGAGCGCACGAAGGGAGCTCCCGGGCCTGGCCAGCACGACGACCTGCTCGCCGCGCGCGACCAGGGCGCGGACCAGACGCGAACCCACGAAGCCGGTGGCACCGGTGACGAGAACCTTGCTCATGGGGGCTGCGTAACACTGCGCGGGGCCCGTGGCACGCCTGTTGGCTCGCGAGCGCGTCGTACGGGGGGCAAGCCGGCGAGACGTGTCGGGAAGTTGGCCCCCCGGACCCCTGACTGCGAGAGGTGGACGAGCCATGCCTGTCCCGGAAACGTCCGAGAACGAAGTCGTCCAGCTCCGCAAGCTCGCGCAGGACATGGCTGCCGCGCGCCGCGAGAGCCTGACCACCGCGCACCTTCTGGTCGCCATTGCAGCTCGAAGCGGACCCGCTTGCGACCTGCTCACGGACCGCAAGCTCGATGTCGATACGCTCTCGAGGCTCGCACGGGCCTCGAGCGACGACGTCAAGGATCCCATCGGCAAGGCCATGCGTGCCGCCACGGACGTCGCCCACTCGTGCGGGTCGCGGGAGCCCGGCGCAATCCACCTGCTGATGGCGCTGCTCAAGGAGCGGCACTCGGGCGCACTGCGCGCCCTGGAGCAGGCCGGCGTGGACATCACGCGCTTGCGCCTTGCCGCCACCCAGATCGCGCGCGGCCTGGTGGGTCCCCGGCGTACTCTCGCCAAGGCTGCGGACGCCCACGTCGCGACCACCGCGTCCTGTCCGACCGAGCCGGCGCGCGAACCTCGCCGGACACACCCGAAAAACGGCTCCGCCGCCGTGGTCGTTCCATTGTTTCCGCCTCCGTCCGTCACCTGCACGCGCCCGTCGCACCCGCCCCCTGCGCTCGAAGCGCCTGCGGCGGCCACGCCCGTCCCGTTGCCCGCACCGAGCGCGCCGCGCACGACCGAGCACCGCATGCGCACGGGGGCGCGCCGACGGCCCACGCGCGAAGCACAGCAAGCGTTGCAGCTCGATGCCCAAGCGCGCTTCGAGCTGGATCCCAAGGCCTTTCCCGCGCTGAGCGCGGTGGGTGTCAACCTCACGCTGGCCGCCGTTCGCGGCGAGCTCGACCCGGTGGTCGGTCGAGACGTCGAGATGGAGCAGGTGCTCGACGTGCTGGCCAAGCGGCGCGCCAACAACCCATGCCTGGTGGGCCGCGCGGGAGTGGGCAAGACCAGCGTGGCGCGTGGGCTGGCCCAGCGCATCGCATCCTCGCGCGAGCTTCGTGCGCTCGACGATCGGGTGCTCGTGGAAATCCCGGTTGCACAGCTTCTGGCTGGCACGGGCGTGCGAGGCGCGCTGGCCGAACGGCTCGCCGCGGTCTGCAAGGAGATCCGGCAATCCGAGCGGCGCGTCGTGCTGTTCGTCGACGACGTCGAACAACTGTTCGCGGGCGACGGGACGGGCGAAGCCGTGGGCGAGCTCAAGCTGTCGCTGGCGCGCGGCGAGCTGTCGATGATCGCCGCCACGTCGATCGAAGACTATCGTCGCACCATCGACGGAGATCCGTCGCTAGCCCATTGCTTCACGCCGATCGAGATCGAGGAGCCGAGCGTGGAGCACGCGATCGACATGATCGCAGGGGCGAGCCCCGGGCTGGAAAAGCACCACGGCCTGTCGATCGAGCCGGAGGCCATCGACGCGAGCGTGACCTGGTCGGTGCGCTACCTGCCGGGCCGTGCGCTTCCCGAGAAGGCGTTCGCGGTGCTCGATCTGGCGTGCGCCCGGTCCCGGCGCCGTGCGCGGCAAAGCGCCGGGGCCGACTGCGTTGCCGAGGTCATCGGCGAGATGGCCGGCATGCCGCCCGAGCGTCTGCTCGAGACCGATCGCGACCGCATGCTCGCGCTCGAGACGCTGCTGGCGCGCCGCGTGGTGGGGCACGAGCGCGCCCTGTCGCGCATCGCCACGATCTTGCGTCGCAACGCGGCGGGATTCCGGGGACAGCGTCCCATCGGCTCGTTCCTGCTGCTGGGACCGACCGGTGTCGGCAAGACCGAGACGGCCAAGGCGGTCGCGGAGGCGTTGTTCCAGGGTGCCGATGCGATGACGCGGCTGGACTTGTCGGAGTTTTCGGAACCGCACGCGGTGGCGCGGCTGATTGGCGCGCCGCCGGGCTACGTGGGCCACGAAGCCGGCGGACAGCTCACCGAGTCGGTGCGACGGCGGCCCTACCAGGTATTGCTGCTCGACGAGTTCGAGAAGGCGCATCGGGATGTGTTGCAGGCGTTCCTTCAGGTGCTGGACGAAGGACGGATGACCGACGGCCGCGGGCGCACGGTGGACTTCACCAACACGGTGATCGTACTGACATCGAACCTGGGCGGGGCCGAGGCCCGGCAGGTTTCGGAATCGCGCACGATCGGCTTCTCGCGGGGGGACGCGACGCGGGACCGGGCGATGGAAGACGCTGTGGTCGGCGCTGCGAGGTCGGCTCTGCCTCCCGAGCTGTACAACCGGATTGACGAGGTGCTGTTCTTCGCGCCGCTGACCCGCGCCGATGTTCGCGAAGTTGCGCGGCGGCTGCTGGGACAGTTGGCCGACAAGCTGCTAGAGGCGCGAGGCATCGGCCTGGAGTTCGACGACGAGGGGCTCGAAGCGTTGCTCGAGCAGGGCGGCTACGAGCCGTCCCTCGGCGCGCGCCCCATGAAGAGGGCCATCGCGCGGCTGGTGGAAGCGCCCATTGCCGAGCTGGTGCTGCGGGAGGAGGCGTTGCCCGGCGACATCGTGCGGCTGCGCTGCGACGCGCGCCGTTCCCTGACGCTGTTCGTGGTGCCGAACGAGCGGCGACGTCGGCCCGACTGAGCTACTGGGCGCAGCGGAAGCCCACGTCGGGACGGGGCACGATCGACGGCTCGGTGGCGTGGGCCCTGCTCGCGCTCCAGGCCGAATCCAGGGACTCCCGCCAGTTGCCGCCACGCACCGAGTACTCGTTGTACTTCGCGGTCGACGATGCGGCTGGCGCGCACCAGGCCCCGCTGGGCAGGCGATCGCGCAGGTACATGATGGGACCGTCCGGAATCCAGCACGCTGGATCGTCGGTGGCTCCGTACGCCCTGAAGTAGTCCGCGGTCCACTCGCTGACATTGCCGGCCAGCGCGAAGATCAGCGCCTTGTCGTCCGGCCCTTCTGCCCAGGGCCGCGCCCGATCCGCAGGCTTGCCGTCCTTCATCAAGGGCATGCCGGCCAGGGATGTCACGCCCTGGGTCGTGGTGGACGTGCCGCCGGTCGAGCCGCACTCGATGTACGGCTGGTCGATCGGCGAGGTGGCGCCGCGCGACAACCAGGCCAGATCGCAGCTGGGCGGGCGGTTGTCCCAGGGGAAGCGCGTCTCCCTCATGCCATTGGCCGCCGCGTACTCCCACTCGACCTCGGTCGGCAGGCGCTTGCCCAGCGACGCGCAATACGCCTCGGCGGCCGACTTCGAGACGCAGTTGATCGCTCGATCGTCGGTGGACGGCGCGACATCGGGCGGCTGGTTCGTCAACGGGTCGGCGATCTCGTAGGTGCAGTAGAGCTTTTGCGAGGTCGCCGTTTCGGTCGGCTTGCGACAGAACATGACCTTGGGGCGCGTCTTGTCCGCATCGGCGGGACAACCGTCGGCCAGCACCAACTCGCCGCTCTGCAGGCGTTGCTGCACGAACTGGTCGAACTCCTGGACGGTCACCTCGTGCTGGTCGAGCGCGAAGGTGTCGACGGCGAACAGCCGTTCGGGCACCGACGTAGCGGCCACGTCGGAGTGGGGCACCGGGGCCTGCGAGTCGCCCAGGAAGAACAGCCCGCCGGGCACACACGCCATGCCGCCGGGGATGCTATCCGGATTCGGACAGTCTTGCTTGATTCCGGTGAATAGCGGGCTGAGCTCCCCATTGCTGCCCAGCGGCCCGCCCATCGACGGCGGCTGCTGGTCGGCCACGCCACCCACGCACGTATGCCGCCCGTCGTCGGATGCAGGACTTCCGATGCAGGCGAGCTCCAGACGGATACCGACGGGCGTGATGCCGTCGCCCACGGCCGGGAGCCTGCCCATCTGATCGATGGTGGTCGCCGGGTCGGGTTGGCCCATGGTGCCGACGTGGTCGCTGCGGTAGAGCCGCGCGCGGACCAGAACGCCCATGTCGGTCGCTTCGATGCCAAAGGTCGCGGGCCAAGCGTCGCGCTCGGCGAGCACGGCCTCCCGACGGCAGGAAGGACATGCGAGCTGTCCGTCTTTGGTCAGCAGCTCGACCAGGAGCCGGTCGGCAATCTGGGGCACCGGCGCGTCGGTGGAGACCTCGACGAGCCACTGGGGCCGTGCGAGAGCTGATTTGTCGCTACACGCGGTGCCGAGCAGGGCGGCGGGGCAAGACACGACCGCCAGGAGCATTCGACGCGATGGGCTCACGGCTTTCCTCCGTCCTGCGAGGGCGCGCCGGGATCCGCCGAGGAGCCCGAACCGGCGCCGGCCACCGGATCGGGACCGACCGGGTACACGCAGCGGAATCCGATGGCTCCCGATGCATTGGTCTGCTCTTCGGCATTGCGCAACGCCACGTACGAGACCTCCATCGGGCTCGCGAAGCTGCCGCCGCGAACCGACTTGGTGGTCCCCACGCTCAGGCACGCAGGATGCGTCAGCAGCCCGTCGCGACGCCAACACGGCGGATTGCTGCCGGGAGGATCCTGGTCGTAGTCGAGGAACGTGTCGAGCATCCACTCGGACAGCGAGCCGGCCAGATCCATGACGCCGTCGCTCTGGTCCAGCTCGTGCGACGCCGGCGTTCCGACCGCGCCGGGATCGGCTGTGTCGGGTGCGCACTCGGCGATGCCGAATGAATCGTAGCGCGCCAGGACGGCGGTCGAACAGCGCGGCGGCGTGTCGCCCCAGGGAAACAGGTTGCCCCGGCCGCGCCCGGTCGAAACGTACTCCCACTCCGCTTCGGTCGGCAGACGGCCACCCAGCTTCTCGCAGGCTTGCTCCGCATCGTCCCAGGTCACGCAGTTCATCGGCGTGCTGGCCGGCAGCGGACCCGACTGCACGACCGTGCTGTTCGGCCCCAACTTCCAGGTGCAGTTCGGATCGCGGGTTGGGTCGTACGAGGGCGGGGCGAGCTTGGCTTCGGTCCATCGGGCGACGCTCATCTCCAGCGCGTCGATGCGAAAGGGCTTCATCGCGACCGGATGCGGCGGCACGGCGTCGTGGCGACGCAGCGTACGGAAGCCCACCACGCGGATGTTGCCGAGCATGAAGAAGCCGCCCGGGATGCAGCACACGCCGTCCACGCATCCGGGGTCGCAGCCCGGTCCGTTGTCCGCCGGCCACCACATGGGCTCGCGCGAGGGCGTGGCGTGCGCATCGACGAACTGGATTCCCGCGCGGTACCTGCCCTCGGGGTTGGCCCCGTCGACACAGCTGTTGCCTTGAACGAAGTCGGGCAGGTTACCCCGGCACTCGGATCGCAGCACGATGCGGTACGCATAGTCGCCCCTGTCGGCTGGAAGCGGGATCTCGACGACGCGGTCAATCGTGTAGCCGGGAACCGGCTCGAACACCTGGGCCGCGGGGTCCAGCGGAGATGGCCCGAGCTGAGCGCGTTCGGCGCGAAACGCCCGCAACCTCAGCCGCACCACGTTGATCCCGGCCAGCGACGGCACCCCGAAGGAAATCGGCCAGTTCGCCTCATCGGGGGCCGATATCTCCCGCAGGTCCGCGATGGTGTTGTCCGGCTTGAGGACATCGATGCGCAGCGTGTCCACGGCCGCGTCGAACAGATGGGGGTCGTGCTGCTGGCCGTCCGATGATCCCGCGTCGCCCGGCTGCGCCAACGCCGACGCTGCCGCGGGAGCGTCGGTGTCGACCCAGAGCAGTACCTGTGCCGGCGGAGCATCCGAGGCTGCGCCACATTGCGCCGTGCCTGTCAGCAGGATCAGGGGAGAGACCGCCACCAGGCCGCGACGCCATGTCATGGCCGCCATTCTAGCAAGACCCTCGAACCGACGCGACGCAGGCCGTGGGCCGGGGGTTCGAATGCGGGTGCGCCCAAGGCGCTTTGCTCGATCGGGGCCATCCGTACAGCGTACCCGAGGCGCGTCGTTTCTTGCATACTAGGCGCGTCATGATGCCCCAACCTGCCTCGCTCAGGCCCTTCGTGTTGCTGCTGGTCGCGTTGGGAGCGTGCAGTCCGTCGGCACGCATGGACGCGACGGACGACATGTCCAACGGGGCCACGGCGCCGAACGGCACGCTCGGCGGCGATTGCAGCGCGTGCTTCAACGCGGCCTGCGGCTGGCAGCAGACCGAGTGCGCTGGGGATCCGGCGTGTGCCCAGTGGCTGACCAGCGTGCAGGGTTGCCCGCCCGACAGCTTGGGGCACCCCGACCCCGAGTGCCTGCGCAGCGCCCTGCCCTCCGACGGCTCCGGGCGGCCTGACGCGGCAGCGCTGATCGATTGCATGGCGCGCGCGCCGTCGTGCTGCGCCGGGGCGGACGCGCAATCGTCCGGTGGCGCCGAAGGACAAGGTGGCACCAGCGCTTCGCCGGGCGACTACGGACCAGACGCCGGCGCCGCTACCAACGGCGGGACAGGCGACGCGGGATTGTGCGATGGCTGCACGTGCGTCGACTGCCTGCTGGCGATCAAGCACGGCCTGGCCAATGACCCGTCCTGCGCCGACTCGGTGCTGGCCTGCTACGACACGAACACGACGCCGGGTTGCTGGGAGTTCGGCACGAGCTACGCCACGTGCGCGGTCGCTGCCAATGGCGGGAGCCCTGCCCTGTGCTACGAGCAGCTGTACTCGAGCGCGCCTTCCAGCGCGGGGCTGGCTGCGTTCGCCACGTCCGTGCTGCCGTGCGCCGCCCAGTACTGCCCCTATCAGTGCTTCCCTCCGGCCGAAGGTGCGTGCGTGGCCTGCCAGGCGGCCAACTGCCTCGACCCGCTCACGGCGTTCTTCGCCGAGCCCGACGCCCAGCTGTTCCGCTGGTGCCGCCAAGCTTGCCAAGGCGACACATCGTGCGTGCAGGGCTGCGCTGCCGAGCATCCCAACGGACTGCAGGTCTTCCAAGTGCTCGCGCAATGCACGTCCGTGTCGTGCGTCGCGGACTGCGCGGGGCTCTGACCACCACCCGCCATCGACCGGACGCGGCTGTCGGAGGGCGGTGGTCGACGGCGTGACGCTGCGGGTGTCGCTGCGGAGCGAGCTGGCCGCGGCCGACTGACGACACGCGAGGGGGGTGGTAGACTGGCGGCAGTGTGTCGCGAACACCCGGTGCGCAGCCGGTGTGATTGCTGTGGCCGGCGGCCGCATGGACGTCGGGCGCATATCTTGCTCCGGGAGAGAATCATGCGGGTGCAGGCTATCGGGTGTGCCGTCGTCATGGTCGGGCTCTCGTTGGTTTCGTGCCAGGGCGCGACCGAGCTTGAGGGCGTCGACGACATGGCCGCGAGCAACGGCGAGGCGGGGCAAGGGCCTGGCCCGGGCACGTGCTTTGGCTGCTTCGATTCGCCCTGCGCGTGGCAGAGCCAGAACTGCGCGGGGGATCCGGAGTGCGCCCGATGGATGAGCTGCGCGCGCGCGTGTGGTCCCGGCGAGGCGGACACGCCTGCGGCGTCATGTCTGGACGCGTGTCCGCAGCCGTCCTCGCACGGCGGACTTCAGCTTCGCCAGGACCTGCGGTCGTGCATCGATCAGGCCGGCGGCTGCTGCTCGGGCGCGATCAAGGGACCGGGTGCGGACAGCGGGCCGACAGACAACGCCGACGCTGCGGCAGGCACCTACGACGGGCAGGTTGGTCCTTCGGCGCCGACGTCGTGCGCCGGGGCGACGTGCCTGGAGTGTCTCAGGTCCATCCAGGAAAACGTCGGCGGGTGCGTGGCGCAGGATTCGGGCTGTGCGCAGTCGGTGGGGACGTGCATGCACGAGCCAGCGGCGCCGGGCGCGCCGTTCGGTGACGTGGGCAACTGCGCGAACTTCGCGTTGAGCTTCGCGGGCTGCGCGACCGATCCCTCGTTCGCGAGCCACACCATCGGGCAGTGCGTGTGGGTCGTGCCGCCCGAGTCGGTGGATACCACCCTCGACGCGATCGGCTGCGGCGCTGCGCACTGCAGCGCGTGTGCGCCGTCGGGCGACGAGACATGCCTGGCCTGTGAGATCGACGCTTGTCGTTTCGAGATGGGTGCGCTTCTGGGCGACGCGGACGCGCAGGGTCTGTACTGGTGCCTGCGCACGTGCGCGACGTCGTCCGATCTGGCCGCGTGCAGGTCGGGCTGCGGCGTGCAGTACGCCAACGGCGTGCCGGTGCTGACCGCACTCAACCAATGCGTTGCGGGCTCGTGCGCCGACAAGTGCGGCAACTGACCGGCTTCAGGGTCCGCGGCGTGCGCTCAACGCAGGCCCACGATCTTGTGCATCTGCACGCCGAGCCGCCATCGCGTGCGCGTCATGCACGTTCGGAGGCACAGGGTCGTGTTCGCATCACGGTCCGGTCCATCGATGGGCTGCAGGAACCGATGCTCGAACGGCAGCGACTCGAGCTCGTCGAGGGACAGGCCCGGCTGCGGCCAGGGAACCTTGAGCTCGTGTCCCGAGCGTTGCACGATCTTGTTGCCGGCCTTCGGGCTGACGCAGATCCAGTCGACCCCCGCGGGGCACGGCAAGGTGCCGTTAGTCTCGACGGCGACATGGAAGCCTCGGGCATGGCAGGCGCCCACGAGGGGCTCGTCGAGCTGCAGCAAGGGCTCGCCGCCGGTGAAGACCACGGCGCGCGGTTGGGAAGCGTCGCGCACGAGCCCCGCCCAGGTCGCCTCGATGTGGCTCGCCAGCTGGTCGGCCGAGGCGAAGCGGCCTCCGCCGGGACCGTCAGTGCCCACGAAGTCGGTATCGCAGAAGCGGCAGCGGGCGGTGGAGCGATAGAT
>JAJZQG010000120.1 GCA_021847645.1 Myxococcales bacterium | reverse complement strand
ACAGCCCGGCGCCGCGCCGACCAAAGCGCGTAGCCATTCCCCGTTGGCGTTCCGTGTTGCTAGTCGAGTGTTGCTAGTTGTCCGGACAGGCCCGACCGGGAAACTGCTAACAGCTATGCCCCCAATCCCCCCCTACTTCACCAGCTTCACCAGGTGAAACGTCTTCTTGCCCTTGCGAAGAACCACGTACCGTCCATGCATCGCGCGCTCTGCCGTGACCGTCGCCGACGCATCCGAGACACGCGCGTTGTTCACGTACACGCCCCCGCCCACGATGTCCTTGCGCGCCGCCGACTTCGACGCGCACAACCCCACCTGCACCGCCAGATCCACCAGCGGCTTGCCCGCACCCTCGAACTCGCTGGCAGCCACCTCCGTCGACGGCGCTTCGGCCATCACCTCGAGCAGCGTTCGCTCCTCCAACTCGGCGATCTCGCTCCCGAACAGGGCCTCGGACGCCTTGCGGGCCTCCTCGGTCGCCCCGTCCCCGTGCACGAGCGTGGTCAAGTCCCTCGCGAGCAGCCGCTGCGCGCGCCTCTGCTCCGGATGCGCGGCCACTTCCGTCTCCAGCTCCGCCACCTCTTCGCTCGTTCGAAACGTCAGCAGCTTGATCAAGCGAACCACATCCCGATCGTCGGTGCGGATCCAGTACTGATACATCTGGTACGGGCTCGTCTTGCGAGCGTCCAACCACACCGCGCCCTTCTCCGTCTTGCCCAGCTTGTGCCCATCGGATGTCGTGAGCAGCGGCGACGTCAGCCCGTGCACACGCGCACCTCTCAGGCGACGCACGAGCTCCACTCCCGCCGTGATGTTCCCCCACTGATCGCTGCCGCCGAGCTGCAGCGCGCAGCCGTACTGGTCGAACAGCTGCAGGAAGTCGTGCGCCTGCAGCAGCATGTACGTGAACTCCGTGTACGAGATGCCCTGCTCGCGCTCCGTGAGGCGCGTCCTCACCGAGTCCTTGTCCATCATCGCGTTCACGGAGAAACACTTGCCCGTCGTGCGAAGAAACTCCACCAGGCTCACGGGGGCGAGCCAGTCGTAGTTGTTGACGATCCGCGCCTGCGCCGGCCCCGGCGCCACGTCCAGAAACTTCTCGAGCTGCGCCCGGATGCCCAGCAGATTGTGCTGCACCTGCTCCAGGTCGAGCAGGTTCCTCTCCTCACTCTTGCCGCTCGGATCGCCAATCATCCCCGTGGCTCCACCCAGCACGGCGATCGGTCGATGCCCGTGGCGCTGCATGCGCACCAAGAGCAGGATCTGCAGCAGGCTCCCCACGTGCAGCGAGTCCGCGCTCGGATCGAAGCCGATGTAGCAGCACAGCGATTCCTTCGCGAGCACCTCGCCCAGATCCGGGCTCGTCATCTGGTGCACCAGCCCTCGCCACGCCAGCTCATCCATCACGTTGCTCGTCGCCATCCGCACTCTCCTGTCTGGGCGCAAGTTCTCTAGCGGAATCGGCCCCACCGCACCACCCCTCATCCCCTCCGCCCCACGCCGGGCGCCGCTTCAATGGCAAGACAGCCGTTGCCTTTGTCCGCGCCTTGAGTATTCTTCGTCCCCCGCGTTCCTGCTCCCCATGGGATGCAGGACGTTCGGTGGCCGTAGCTCAGTTGGTAGAGCACTGGATTGTGGCTCCAGTCGTCGCGGGTTCAAATCCCGTCGGTCACCCCGCAGCGCCTCGTTTCTCACACCAACGGCGACTCCCGCGCTCCGTTGCCTGCCGCGCGGTTCCGAACGCCGGATGCGTTCGTTTGATCGATCGCCGGTGCCTGGGCTAACCTTGTGCTCGTCGGGCTTCCACCCGCTCGTGAGAAAGGATTCCGCCATGAGCTTGCCGCGCTTCCTGGTGCACCCTGCAGCACTGGCCCTCTTCGCCTGCGGCGCCTTCACCGTCGCATCTTGCTCCGCCCCGGTTCCGCCGCCCTTCCAAGGCGCGCTCTCGGCAACCTTGGGAAACGCCACTGGACAGAACTGCCCCGCTCCCGGCCCGCTCACCGTCGGCGCCGTCAACGCCACCGATCGGGTTCCCGTCTCCGACGGCGACAACGGAGCCTCCGTCAGCTGCAAGGTGGTCGCCGCCGCGGGCGGCTTCGTCGCGGAAGGTACCCTCTCCGCCGGCGATACCAACTTCAGCATGACCAACGTGGCCATCCAGGGCGACACCGGCACCGGCACCGTCCGACTCGGCGGAGCTTCCACCGCCGGCATCTACGCCTCCGAGGGCCCTTGCACCTTCACGCTCATCCAACCTGCCGACGCCGGACGCATCTGGACCAAGTTCAGTTGCCCCACGCTCAAGAGCGCTAGCGCTCTCAATGCCGAGTGCTCCGTGGTCGACGGCATCGTGATCTTCGAAAACTGCCTCACCCAGTAGACGCCGCCGCCTGATCTCCGAGCCCGGTGTCCGCGTGGGCAATCGCAGGTCGCTTCGACGGCCTCACCCGTCAGCAACGTCCCGTCACCCGCCTTGCCGACGCGATCTCCCGCACTCAGTCCGTGCCCGGCTCCGCCTCCGGCTCGCTCGCCTCTTGCGCCGACGTCGACTCCGCCGACATCCCCGCCTCGGTGGCTCCCGCACTGTCCCCCGAAGGAGGCGGCTGCGTGCTCGCCTGCGATGTCGCACTCGTATCTTCGTCGACCCGCAACACCACTGCCGTGATGTTGTCCTCCCCGCCGTTGTCGTTCGCACGCGCGATCAGATGCGCGCAGATGTCGTCCGGATGGCGGTAGTCGTCCACGATGTCGAGAATGTCTTCGTCGGCGATCATCCCCGATAGGCCGTCCGAGCAAAGCAGATACACGTCGCCCGGCTGCGGCTCATCGGTCTGCAGGTCCACGACCACGTGGTCCTGCATCCCGAGCGCCCGCGTGATCACGTTCTTCGGCAACTCCCCCTTCTGCTCTTCCGTCAGCTCCGGCATCGCCAGCAGGTAGTCGTTGATGAGCGAGTGGTCCCGCGTCAGCAACCGGATCTCTCCCCCGCGCACTCGGTAGCACCGACTGTCTCCAACGTGCCCGATGTACACTCGTGCGTGACGCGCAGAGAACAGCAGCCCCACCATCGTCGTGCCCATCCCCTGGAATTCCCGGGACCGGATGCTCCTCTCGAAGATCTGGCGGTTCGCAATGCGAATCCCCGTCAGCAGACGGTTCTCTTCCTCGCTCAGCGTCGTGTCGAAGTGGTACGGCCAGGTGACGTCCTCGTTCGCCATCGAGTCGAAAAACTCCCCCATCGTCTCGATCGCGATCCTGCTCGCGACATCTCCCGCGCGGTGTCCGCCCATGCCGTCGGCCACGATGAACAGGTCGTGCTCCGACGAAACGAGATAGCCGTCTTCGTTGTGCTCACGCTGCAGCCCCACGTCGGTCAGCCCGGAAGCAGTCACGCGCAGTCGCACAGTTGGTCGATCGTCGCCCATCCGCCCTTCACCTAAAGGCTTTCGGCTCTAGCTTCCACTCTTTCACTGGCCGGCGACCAGTGTCAAGACGACTCGCATCCGCCGGCCTCGTCCCCGTCCCCTCAAATCTCGAAAATGTCCTTCTCCTTGTTCTGCTCGATCTCATCCACCTTCTTCACCGCCTCGGCCACGATCTCTTCGACCTTCTTCCTTGCCCGGTCGCACTCGTCCGCGCTCGCATCCCCGTCGTTCTCCACCGTGTCGAGCAGGTCGAGCGCGTCGCGACGGTGCTTGCGCAGCGCCACCTTGCTTTCCTCGCCCGTCTTCTTGACAACCTTCACCAAGTCCTTGCGTCGCTCCTCCGTCAGAGGAGGAATCGGAATCCGGATCAGGTCTCCATCCACCCGCGGGTTGATCCCCAGATCGCTCTCCCGCAAGGCCTTGTCCACCGACTTGACCGCTCCCTTGTCCCAGGGGCGAACCGTGATCATCCGCGGCTCCGGAACGCTCACCGTCGCCATCTGATTCAAGGGCGTCATCACGCCGTAGTAGTCCACCCGAATCCCGTCGAGCATCCCCGCATGCGCACGCCCCGTGCGCAGCTTGCTCAAGTCCCGCTTCAGCGCCTCGTGCGACTTCGCAATCGATTCTCGTAGCTCGCTGAGAATGTCGTCAATCATTCACTCGGTCTCCTCTGCCTCGACACCCCTCGGGCGCCTCGAATCAGGACGGGCAGCTTAGCACCAACCGGCCAGCGTCGAGGGACCATGATCGTCTCTCCCAAGCCCCCGGCCGTCCTGTCCCCGAGAACGACTCCTCGAGCCTCGCCCGCCCCTCACACCGACCCCACCTCAAAGCAACCGCGCAATCGTGTCCGATTCCCACAACCATTGCCGACGTGGAATCCGCACCCTCGCCCCCGCTACCTCCACTCTGCCCCGCTGACCCAACCACGCCGCGGCCCGACGTCGCCGCGCCGTCCAACCGGGCACGCCCAACTCCTCGCCCAGTTCCTCGAAGTCCACGCCCTCGACCACCCTCAGCCCCGACAAGATTCGCTCGGCCATGCGCGTTTCCGCGTCCAGACGCTCCCCGCTCTCCACCCAGCCCCCCTGATCCTGTCCACCCAAACGCTGCGCCAGCGTTGTCGCTTGCACGTACAGCTCCGGGTCCGACGCGTTCCGGTAGCGAACCAACCCTGCCTCATCCGTCACCAGACCGACCGCACCGGCGCCCAACCCCACGTAGCTGCCACCACGCCAAACCGCCATGTTGTGCACCGACCGCTGGCCCTCGCGCGCGTGACTCGACACCTCGTAATGCTCGAACCCGCACGCCGTCAGCGCATCGGATACCGCCAGGTACGCTTCCGCGGCTGCCTCCTCTTCCGCCTCGCGCAGCCGCCCCGCCGCACGCGCCTCGCCGAACGGCGTCCCGGCCTCGACCGTCAACAGGTACGCCGACACATGCCCCACCCCGCTGGACGCGATCGCCACGGCGTCCGCCGCCGCCTCCTCCGGCGTTTGGTTCGGCAGGCCGATGATCATGTCCGCACTGACGCGCTCCACCCCGCTGCCCAGCGCCCAGCGCACCGCGTCCAGCCCGCTGCGAGCATCGTGCAGCCGCCCCAGAAACACCAGGTGCGCGTCCCGCGTGCTCTGCACACCGACACTCATCCGCGTCACGCCAGAACGCGCATACTCCCTCGCCCTCGCCTCGCTCAACGAGCTCGGGTTGCACTCCAACGTGACCTCCACTCCGTGCCGATCCATCTCGAACGTCCGCAGCAGCCCCTCGACTAGCTCTGCCACCTCGGACGGCTGCCACAGCGACGGGGTCCCACCGCCCAGGTACACGCTTGTGAAAGGCAGTCGCTCCCGCAACGCCCCGGCGCGCAGCACGGCTTCCTGAAGGACGGCTTGCGTGTACGCATGTTGCGCGATCGCTTCGATCGGCCTCGCGATCGACGCGAAATCGCAGTACGGACACTTCCTTAAACAGAACGGGAAGTGAACGTATATTCCAGCCTCGCGCGCCGGACGTGCCATGATTGCCGTGTCTGCTCCCTGGTGTTAGCTTCGATCAGGCGATTCTATGGTCTTGGCTTCGTCGTCGGCCAGCTCTGAAAGCCTCGTGGTTCCGCTCGAAGAACTCGTAGAGCGCGTGCTCGCCTATCAGCCGAACGCCGACGTCGCCCTGCTCGAGCGCGCCTACCGTTTCGCAGGTCAGGCCCACGAAGGCCAGGTCCGCAAGAGCGGCGACCCGTACTTCGTCCACCCCTCCTCCGTCGCCAGGGTCATCACCGACCTGCGCCTGGATGCCGCGAGCGTCTGCGCCGGCCTGCTCCACGACGTCGTCGAAGATACCCCCCACGCGCTCGGTGAGCTCGAGCGGGACTTCGGCGCCGAAGTGGCTCTGATCGTCGATGGCGTGACCAAGCTCTCGAAGATCGACTTCACCTCCCGCCAGGACCGGGAGGCCGAGAATTTCCGCAAGATGCTCGTGGCGATGGCGCGCGACATCCGCGTGCTCCTCGTGAAGCTGTGCGACCGCGTCGACAACATGCGCACCCTCGAGTTCATGTCGCCCGACGCCCAGGAGCGCATCGCGCGCGAGACCATGGAGATCTACGCGCCCCTGGCCAACCGGCTCGGCATCCAACGTTTCAAGTGCGAACTCGAAGACCTCGCATTCCGCTACCTCGAGCCCGCCGCCTACCAACGCCTCACCCAACTGCTCGCCAAGGGCGAGGCCCAGCGCAAGCGCTACATCGACGAAATGAGCGAGTCGCTGCGCCGCCAGATCGCCGAACACGGCTTCGGCGGCGAAGTCGACGGACGCCGCAAGCACCTGTTCTCGGTCCAGCGCAAGATGATGCAGCAGCGCGTCGACTTCGAGCAGATCAACGACCTCATCTCCTTCCGAATCGTCGTCGAGTCCGTCTCGGACTGCTACGGCGTCATGGGCGCCGTGCATGCGCGCTACACGCCGGTCCCCGGTCGCATCAAGGACTACATCGCGCTGCCCAAGCCCAACATGTACCAATCGTTGCACACCACGGTCATCGGTCCGGGGCGTGAGCGCATCGAGATCCAAATCCGCACGCGGGAGATGCACCGCGTCGCCGAGGAGGGCATCGCTGCCCATTGGCAGTACCGCGAGAGCATCTCCGGCGGCGCCGATCCCAAAGTCATGCAGCGCTTCGCTTGGCTCCGCGAACTCATGGAGTTCCAGCGCGACATCAAAGACCCCGCGGAGTTCATCGAAAGCGTCAAGGTCGACCTGTTCCAGGACGAAGTCTACGTCTTCACCCCCAAGGGCGACGTGAAGGTCTTCCCCCGCAGCGCCACCGCCCTCGACTTCGCCTACAGCGTCCACACCGAGATCGGCCACCAGTGCTCCGGAGCCCGCGCCAACGGCATCGTCGTGCCGCTCAAGTACCGGCTCCGCAATGGCGACGTCATCGAGGTCACCACCAGCCCCGGTCAGCGCCCCAAGAAGGAATGGCTCGAGTTCGCCGCATCGTCGCGCGCTCGAAACAAAATCCGCGCATCGTTGCGCGACGAGGAACGCGACCGCGCCCTCAAGCTCGGTCGCGAGCTGCTCGAGAAGGAGATCCACGGCCACGGGATCTCCCTGCAGCGCTTGCTCAAGACCGACGCCGAACTGGCGCACGTTCTCGCTGACCTGTCGTTGGCCTCGGCCGACGAGCTGTTCGCTGCCATCGGGTACGGCAAGCTCGCCGCCGCGCGCGTCACCACCTTGCTCACCTCCCCGGATGCCGCCAAGCCAGCGTCCGAGATCAGGGAAGGACGGATCGAGCACCTCGTTCGACGCGTGACCGGAAGGGACGCTTCGCCCATCAAGCTCACGGGCGACGAGGATGTCCTGGTCCGTTTCGCCCGGTGCTGTTCCCCGTTGCCCGGTGATGAGATCGTCGGCTTCATCACGCGCGGTCGAGGTATCACCGTTCATCGACGCAACTGCGCCAAGTCCTTCGAAGCTGCCCCGGAGCGTCGGGTCGTCATCACGTGGGATGGGCGCGTCAAGACCAGCAGACCCGTTCAGCTGCGCGTCGTGACCGTCAACAAGCCCGGCATCCTGGGCCAACTCGGGCAGACCTTCTCCTCGTTGTCCGTCAACATCACCGCCTTGTCGAGCAGAGCCGTCGAAGACGACCGGTCCGTCAACATCTTCACCTTCCTGTGCGGGGATCTGAACCAGCTCAAGGGAATCATGCGCGCCCTGCAGAAGCTTCAGGGCGTGTATTCGGTCGAGCGCGTGTGAAGCCTGCAGCCGACGCCTAGAGCGCCGAACGGGTTGACCGCGCTACCAGCGAAGGGATTTGCACCACGGAGGGCGGAATGCACGGGGAAAGCGGCACGCTCTCCGTGCCCCTCCGCGTCTTCCGTGGTGATTTCTGCCTGATTCAACCCGTTCGCTGCTCTAGGAGGCCGGCCCCGAGTCCACGCCCTGATGCGGGGGCGTCAGCCCCAGCCGGCGAAGCTCGCGATACAGAGACTGCCGGGACATCCGCAGCTCTCTGGCTGCTGTAGCGACCGTGCCGCTGGCGTGCGCCAATGCATACCGCAATCGGTTCCGCGCCAAGTCCTCGTCCACCTCCTGCAACGCAAGTGGCGTCCTGGGAGACGGCCGCGCGATGCTTCGCCGCAGCTTCTTGAGCCCCTCCTCGCCCGGTTCCGACAGACATGCCCACATCACTGTGCGCAGCTCGTCTACCCCACCCGGCCAGCCGCCGCGCATGATGACCTCCCGCGCATCGGTCGTCATCGCCGCCGCCGGCACGCCGAGTTGCCCGGCCAGCTGCATGGCCATCGCGGCAAGATCCTCCCGACGCTCCTCGAGCCCAGGCACCGAAATCTCGTGCCCGGCAAGCAGACTCGCGATCGACGGCGCAAGCCGCCCGTCCGTCAAAGCGTCCGCCAGTTCCCCATCCACCGTCGCGATCAGCAGACCGTCGCGGGTGCGGCGCACGAGCCGCGCGAGTTCGTTCTGCACGGACCGGCTCATCTTGTCGATGCGACGAATCAGGTAGACCCGAGTTTGCTCCAACGGGAACGCGCCCCAGTCGACGTCGTGCGACGGCGCATCTCCCTCGATCTGTCGAATGGCGGCCGGGTCCGCAACCTCATGGGCCAGATGTCGCGCCAGCGACCACTTGCCGACGCTCACCCCGCCGGTCAGCACCACGCTCTCGCGCGACGCAACGTGCGCCCGCGCCCGAGCCAACCATGGGCGCTGGCGTGGACCGAACAACAATTCGCCGCTCACCAGCTCCGGCGCTCCCTGGTACAAGTCCAGATCCCGCTCGACGAAGATGGCAAGCAGTTCACCCATCCGCACGACGTCGCCGTCGGCGACGCTCAGCGTCCGCGCGGGCACTCCCTCCACACGCACCATGCACGCCTCGTCCAGGCTCTCGACGTAGACTCCATCCGCGCGCACGGTGAATCGGGCCCCGGCGGACATCTCGTCCGTTCCGCCGACGCCCACGATACCGGCCCGGTGCCCCGAGCAACCAACAACGGCGCGGTCGAACAGCGGGATCGGTTCCAGCGAGCCGTCGCTCAGCACGCGTGCGAGTCCCCAGCCAGTCTCGCGAACGACCGGCCAGGCCCCATCATCCGCCCCGTGCTCCTCGCCCCGCGTTGCCCCCCAACCACTCTTCTCTCCCCCATTGGTCATGACGACCTCCCCCTTGTGTGCAGTATCGATCCGGCTTTCCGCAACGCCCCCTGACACACGGCTGCGGTGCCGCTTTGCGATTCCCCAATGCCAGCAATCATACCCCCACGGATGCCGCACGATCAACCCGCCCTCGCAACCCACCCCATCGCTTTTTTTCCTTGACAGGGTCCCGCCCTGCAGGTAGGTACGCGACTCCGCTGCGGGAGTAACTCAGTGGTAGAGTGCCACCTTGCCAAGGTGGACGTCGCGGGTTCAAGTCCCGTCTCCCGCTCCACGAATCGAGGCCAGCCCGGATCACTCCGAGCTGGCTTTCTTGATTTTGGCACCGCTCACACCCCGTGGCTGGGCAACACTCTGTTCGCCTCAACAAGCAGTTCCGTCTCTTCTTGCGGATCGAGAAGGATGACCAGGACAACGTCGTCATCGTCGTGGAAATCGACGACTACCACTGACGAAAGGAGGAGCCGACGGCCCGCAGCCTGATTCCCGCCCGTGCCGTGCCGCCCGGACGCATCCTCCGCCGTGAGCTTGATGCCCGAGGGTGGAGCCAGAAGGACCTTGCTGAGATCCTGCGGCGCCCCGCACAGACCATCACCGAGATCGTGCGTGGCACAAAGCAGATCATTCCTGAGACCGCCATCGCGTTGGCGGCAGCGTTCGGAACCTCGCCGGAGTTCTGATCGAACCTCGAAGCGAGCTAGCGCCTTGCCCTGGCCCACCAGCAACAATCGAGCGCCGACGAGGTGGCCCGCAAGGCCCGCCTGTATGCCTGGGTGCCGGTGGGAGAATTGCTGAAGCGGGGCTGGCTCCAGGCCGTGGACACGGTCGGCAACCTTGAGCGGGCCGTGTGCAGCTTCCTGAATGTGAGCAACATCGGGGACGAGCCGCAGTTGGTCGTGAACCTCCGGCACTCCCTCCAGGATCCGAGGGAGCAAGCCGCACAGCGAGCCTGGGTCAAGAGGGTGGCGCAGCTTGCTGCTGAGCAAGAAGTTGGTGGCTTCGACGCCAAGAGACCGGTGACCGCGATTCCGGAGCTGGTGCGCCTGGCCTCGGCGCGGGAGGGTGTCCCCAAGGTCCCGGCGTGTTGGCCGGGCTGGGGGTGCGCTTCGTGGTCGTGCCGCACCTGCCACGAACCAAGCGCGACGGAGCCGCCGCATTCACGTCCGATGGCCCTGTCGTGGCCCTGACGATGCGCTTCGACCGGATCGACTACTTCTGGTTCACGCTGCTGCCCGAGCTTGCGCACTTGGCACTGGAGCATCGAGGGGGCCACCTCGACGGGGAGACGGACGGCGACGAGACCAACGGCGAGGAAGCGGCCGCCAACGCACCGGCGTCGGGTTGGCTCCTGTCGGACGCGGAGGTCAAGGCCTTCGCAGCGCAGCATCGTGGGAAGCTGTCCAAGCCCGCGATCGAGTCGTTCGCTGCAAGTCATAGCTAGGCCGTCCAGGTGAGCGTGCGCGCCAACGCGCTCTGTACCTCACGCAGCAACTGCTCCTCGTCAATCGGCTTGTTGAGCACGGGCACGCCTTTGGAGACCGCTACGTGCCGTCCGGCGAGCGCGCTGACCACGATGATCGGAATCGTGCTAAACTCCTTGTGGCCGTGCATTTTTCGATAGAAGTCCGTACCCGTGTCGCGCGGCATCTGCAGGTCCAGCAGGATCAACGCCGGACGGTGCTTCTCGACCGCCACCATCGCCTCCACGCCGTCGCTGGCCGTCACGACCTCGTACCCATTGTCGCGCAGCAGACGAGACAAGAAGTTCTGAACGTCTCGCTCATCGTCGACCACCAGAATCAGGCTTGCCATGACTACGCCTCCTGTTACATGCGCGGCCTCTCGGCTCGGCTGTGCTTCCGGAACTCGCTTGCGACCTCTCGTACGCCTCGGTTCACCGGCACGAGATTCCTCCCGCCGTCGCGCCGTCGGCAAGTCGCGGTTGCCCGCGGTGGTTCGGCAGCTCCATGGTAAACACGGACCCCCCTCCCTTGCGTGACACCACCCGAAGTTTCCCTCCATGGTCCTCCACGATCTTCTTGGTGATCATCAAGCCCAGCCCGGTACCGCTGGCCCCCTTGGTCGTGAAGATGTTGTGGAATAGCTTCTCCTGGGTCTCTTTATCCATCCCGCAGCCGGTGTCCTCGACCTGAAACTGCAAGGTATCGTCTCGCGTGGCAGTCGAAATGCGGACGCGGCACGGATCGCCATCGAGCTGTCCGCAGGCCTCCATCGCATTGGAAACGAGGTTTGCCAGACAGGTATGAACGGCCTCGCGGTCGAAGCACACCGCCCGGTCGACCGCCCCCAGCTCCAGGACCAGCTCGATTCCGCACTTCTCCGCCCACGGGCGGAAGAGCTCGTGCACCTCGCGCACGACCTGGTTCGGGTCGTTCGGCTCGATCTGAAGCTCGTGGTCCTTCGACAGACGCAGGAAGTCGCGAACCATCGAGTGGATTCGCGCGAAGTTCCGGTCGAGCGTCTCGAGCCCTTCCTCCCTGCGCGCGACGTCGCCCCCGCGGCTCCCCTTCTTGATGTCGTAGATTCCGCCCTGTAGCCCGGTCAGGATGTTCTTGATTCCATGCGCAAGCTGCGTGACCGTCAGGCCCACGGCCGCCATCCTCTCGTTTCGAAGCGTGTTGCGCTGCAGCTCCTTGATCGCCCTCAGGTCCTGAAGGAACGCGGCGCCGCCCACCACTCGATCGGCGCTACGCAACACCGTCCCCGACAAGCGAACGGGGATCTCCTCCCCGATGCTGGTCACCACCCGCGTCTCGGGGAGCAGCAGGCTCCTCTGACCGCTGCGGATCGCTTCACGGAACGCTTCCGGCAGCAGCTTGCCGGCCACGGGCTGCTGCACCACCGCCGACCTCGCATAGCCGAACAGCGACTCCGCGGCCGCGTTGTAGATCGTCACGACGTCGCGCTCGTCGACCGCCACCAGCGCGTCCAGGGAGCTCTCTGTGATATCGTGGCGTATCGCACGCTGTTGTTCCAGCTCGGCCGAGAGTTCGTGCACCTCGGTGACGTCGAGAGACATCTCGACAACATGCGAAACGCCCTGACGATCCGTGGCGAGGGGAGCAGTGGACACGATGTGGTAGGTATGCTCCCCGCGAGATGTCAGCCGCCCCTCCCGCGACGAATGCACCTTGCCGTCGCCGAACGTCTGTTGGGCCGGACACTCCCGACAGGGGCCGTCGTTGTGCTTGTACGCCCGGTAGCAGTGCGACCCGACCGCCTGGCCGAACATCAACCGGCCCTGCTCGTTGGCCCGGACGATGCGAAGGTCCCGATTGATCACCGATAGGGTGCACGGGACGCGATCGAACAGCAGATTGTATTGGGTCTGGAAGGACTTCCGGTCGGTGATGTCGTACGACATATTCACCACGAACGCGATCCGCCCGCTATCGTCGTATACGGGCGAGTGGTGCACCATGTAGTCCGCGCGGTTGCCGATGCAATCCTCTCCCCACTCTTCGGAAATGCGCGACACGCCGTCTCGAAAGGTCTTCTGCAGAGAGCACGTCTCGCAGACCGTGGCCTTCTTCTTGTAGGCTACGTGGCAGGGCTTGCCCTCCGGGTCGCCGAAGACGGCGAAAAAATTCGTGTTGTAGGCCGAGATGCGCAGCGATGGCTCGATGACACAGATGCTCATCGGAACCTGCTCGAACAGCTCGGAGGCCATCCAACGAGCGATAGGCCCCGAGGCGTCGCCACCCGCAACGGAGCCGTGCCGCATGGCTACCCCTCGCTTTCCCCGTTGCGGGAGACCGCTCCGCCGCGCAGGCGGCGGAAGTGGGCGAGATCCTCGGCAAGCTCCTCGGTCCCTGTACGCCTGTCGATCTCCAGCACCTCCTCGAGCAAGGAACGGCACTGCGCGATATCGTCGAGTCCCTCGTAGGCGATGACCATGTCGAGCAGCACCAGGCGCCGGTTCGGCAGGTCTCCGTCGGGCACGAGTGCGAGCGCCTTGCGCAACAGCTCGAGCGAATCCTCGAATTGCCCCCATTGGCATTTCATCTCGCCGAGCTCTGCAAGGGCGGTCATCTGGGCCTGTGTGAACGACAGCTCCTCGGCCAGCGCCAGGGCGTCCTCGAACAACGATTGCGCGATACTCCAACGCAACGCGCGGTACACCTTGCCCATGTGCACCATCGTGATGCACTCCCAGTGACGGTTCTTTTCGTGCCGAAGCTGGACAAGCAGCTCCCAGAGGATCCGGGCCGCCTCGCCGTACTGTCCACCTTCCGCTTTGAGCCTTGCCTCCAGCGTTTCGCGGATGAGCTTGAGCTCGCCCTTGTCCACGGATGAGGTGAAGTCGACCGACCAATCCATCTTCGCTCCGTTCTCGGGGATACCCCGCCCGCCGCCCCGGGGCGGTCCCGGCGCGCTAACCGAATAGCGAGCTGCGCGGGACCTCGCCCCCCTCTCCGTCGAGCCCGCTACGCGCCTGCTGCGGTCCACGAGGACTGCAGCGACGCCTCAATTATCGACATGTTCTGCTTTTCGCTCGGGCCTCTCACCTCCGCGGCGCTGCTCGGACACGCCACAGCACACATGCCACACCCCTGGCAGGCAGCCTCATTGACGACCACGCGCTGGTTCAACTCGTCGAAACTCCGGGCGTCGAACGGGCAGACCGTGATACAGGTCTTGCATCGCGCGCAGATGCTGTCATGCACCGTCGATACCACGCGGGCCGTCGTCACGCTCTGCTTGGACAGATAGGTGAACGCCCGCTGGGCTGCTGCCTCGGCCTGGGCCATCACCTCCACGATGGGACGCGGCGAATGTGCCGTGCCGGCCAGGAAGAATCCCTCTTTCAGGAAGTCCACCGGGCGCCACTTCGACTCCGCTTCCTGGAAGAATCCGTCCTGCGTCAGAGGCACTCCGAACACGCGGGCGAGTTCGCTGTTGCTCTCGTCCGCGAGTACTCCCGTACTCAGGCACAGCAGGTCTGATTTCACCTGCACCGGCTGCCCCAGCACCGAATCCGTAAACGTGACCGTGGGCTTCCCGTCCACCAGCTCCACGACGGGCTTGCTGGCTAGGTCGTAAGCCGCAAACACGATGCCCTCGCCCCGGGCCTTGGTGTAGTACTGCTCGAGGAATCCGTAGGTCATCATGTCCCGGTACAGGATGACGACCCGCGCGTCGGGATTGGCCGCTCGGATGCGGAAGGCGTTCTTCAACGCTGCCGCGCAACACACGCGGCTGCAGTACTCATGCGCGCCCTTCTCCCGTGAGCCGACGCACTGGATCATCACGACCATGTCGAGGGTGCTGGGGACGAGCTTGCCACTCGCCAGCTGGTCCTCGACTTCCGCCTGCGTCAGCACGCGCTCCGACCGGCCGTAACCATACTCGGTCGTCTTGGCTTCGTGGCCGCCCGTCGCCAGAATCGTCGCGCCGTGCTCCACGGTCGTCGGCTGCTCGTCCCCGTTCTTGATGACAGTCTTGAACTGCCCCAGGGAACCGCTCGAGGAGAGTACCGTCGCATTCTTGTGCAGTGTAATGCGCTTGTGCTCCCACACTCCCTGCTTCAATTCCCCCACCAGCGCCTGCGGGTCCTGGCCGTCCAGCGTGTAGTGAAGTCGCTTCATCGTGCGTCCGCCCAAGTCATTGGTTCGTTCGATCAAGTCCACGGGGATACCCCTGTTGGCGAGGGACAGCGCCGCACGCATGCCGGCGACGCCGCCGCCCACCACCAGTGCCCGCTGGGTGATCGGAATGGTGTGCACGTTGAGCAAGTCCGCCGCTTTCAGCTTCTCCACGCCGACGATCACGCTGTGCTTGAGCTTGCGCATCAACGACGGTCGGTCCTTCTCCACCAGGTGCCGTTGGATGATGCTCCGAAGGTCCACCACCTCCACGAGTGCCGGATTGATGCCCGCCCGGCCAGCCAGGCTTCGCAACCGCTGCCGATACATGTACGGAAGGCACGCCCCGAACAGTACGCGATTGCACGAGGACTCCCGCAAGAGCTCCCCCGCCGCTTCGTATCCCTCGCCCCGGCACAGCGTGAATACGACGTCGACCCGTCCCACACCCGGATAGCTTTGCAGCTGCGGAACGAGCTCGTCCATGTCGATGCCGTCGGGCATCTTGCCGTTGTTCCACCGGCAAAGAATCACGTGCACGCGCGGCTTCTCCCTCGCCACGGGCCGCTCGTCGGGCATCGGCTCTTGCTTCTTAAAGGGCTTTGCCAGCGTGCACAGCAGCTTCGATGCCTCGCTCGCGGCCGCGCTGCCTCCGGTGAGCGCTTCGCTGATGTCCGTGAGGCCCGTGAACGAGCCGCACAAGAACACGCCTGGTCGGGCGCTGCGGACCTTCTCGAACCCCTGCGACGGGAAGAAGCCATTGGCCGAGGGCTCCACGCCGAGCAACTGGGCAAGCTTCGCCCCTTCCGTCGGACGCTCCTGTCCCGTGGACAAGACCACCATGTCGAAGGCCTCGGATATCCAGCCGCCTCCCGACGGGTCCTGGTAGCGCACGCGCAGGCTCCCATCGGCCAGCGGGTCTACGTTGTGAACACGGCATCTGATGAGCCGCACACCGTGCTGCTCTTCGGCCTGCTCCCGGTAGCGGTAGAAGTCCTTCCCGAAGGTGCGCATATCCATGTAGAAGATCGTCGTCTCGACGCCTTTGCCACCCTTCTCGTGGGCGAGGACAGCCTCTTTGAGCGCGAACATGCAGCAGATCGAGGAGCAGTAGTCGCGGTTCTTGGCCCTATTGCGGGAACCCACGCACTGCGCCCATGCGATCCGCCTCGCCGGCTTGCCGTCCGACGGCCGGTGGATCGCGCCGTCGTAGCGCCCCGAGCCGCTGAGCAGCCGCTCGAACTCCAGCGAGGTGACGATATCCGGGGAGCGGGCGTAGCTGCCGAGATCCTCGTTGGACGACGGATCGTAAAGGCCGGACCCGGCGGCCAGGATGATCGCGTCGACGTGCACCGACTGCGGCTTGTCCTTCGCGTCGAGCTTGATGGCGTCCACCGGGCAGACCTCGACGCACTTGCCGCACTTGTCGCACTGGCTCATGTCGATGAGCCACATGTTCGGCAGGTTGTGGGGCACGGGCTGGTAGATGGCTTTGCGCCGCGTCAGGCCCTGATTGAACTCGTCGGGCACCTGAATCGGGCAGGCCTGTGCACAGTAGCCCGTGCCGATACACACCTCGGTGTCCACGTGCCTGGCCCGTTCGAGCAACTCCACCTCGAAGGCGCCGGGATCGCCACGGACCGCGACGACTTCGGTAAACGGCATGATCTTGATGTTGTCGTGGAACAGACTCTTGCGCATGCAGTACTGCGACGCGTACTCGCGCCCGACCATCGGCAACATCTTGCACATCCCGCAGTGGTCGCTGGGAAACTGGTAGTCCAGCTTCGAGAGCACGCCTCCGATCGCCGGTGAGGCGTCGGTCATGAGCACCCGGTAGCCGGCCTCGGCCAAGTCGATGGCCGCCCGGATTCCGGCGACTCCAGCTCCGACGACCAGCACGGAGCCGATCCGCGCGGCCTCCGCCTGCTCTTCCGTATTCTGTGCGGCAACGTCGGCCATGAATACCTCGCTACTTGACCTGTCCGGTCACGTCGTCAAACTCTTCCGCGTAGAAGACCGCCAGCGGCTGCTTGTCTTCCAGGCTCCGACCCGGCTGATAGGCAAACCGGGCCTGGGCCGGCCCCGCCACGCTGCGGAACAACTCGCCCACCGGAATGTCGTTGGGACACGCGCTCGTGCACTGGCCGCACCCCACGCACAACGTGCTCATGTGAAGCATGCGCGTCATGTGGTAAAAGACAGTGTCCGTCGGCAGCTTGAGCTTGCCGCGATTCAGGGCCCAACGCAGGTACTGCTCGCCATCGTGGCGGAACGTGTCCGTCAAAAACACACACTCGCGACAGTAGCACACGGGGCACGCTACGCGGCAGTTGTAGCAGTTGATGCACGAGGCCAACACCTCGGTCACGCCGGTGATGTCCTTCGTTCGCTCGCGCATCGCGTCGAGCCGGGCCGTCTTGAACGCCAGCCGTGCGTCGACCAGCGCCTTGACCGCGGCGGTGCGGCCGTCGGGCTCAGCCTCCTGCGCCGGCATGCCGAGCTTTCCGCAGGCTTCCTTCCCCTTGTCGGTTACCCACTCCACCCACAGGCTCTTCGTGGGATCGGCACCGATCGTGCACAATCGCACGTCCACAGGCTCGGCCACCGGATGCTCGCACATCCGGCACGCTACTGCCACGTCCGTGCCCAGCGCCGACTTCGTCCCGCCGCCGTTGCCCGCACTCTTGAGGAAAGTCATCCCCACGTCGTCGTCCTGCTCAGCGAGCGACAGGTAGTCACGGGTTTCATAGCGTCCCAGGCAGTCAATCCCGATGAGCAGCAGGTGCTCGGTAGAGCCCTGGTTGAGCTTGACCAGCTCCAGGAACGCGCGCGCCTCGCAACTGCGCACCACGGCCGCCACCGGCGCGGCGCCGTTATGCGTGAGCGCGGCCACCAGCCGCGCCGAGTTCGTGGGCACCACCGGCGCGAACGGGTCTGCGCGGTCCAGCATGGCCGGGTCCGTCACCAGCGTCTGCATCACCGTGTTCTTATGGGGTTGTCGGCACGGCACCATCAGCGCCGTCACCACCCCCTTGTCCAACATTCCGCCCAGCAGCCCGGCGAGCGCCGGCCGCATGCTTCCTTGCGTGGATATCGATGTGAACTGTCCCATGGCTCTCCGTTCTGGCCTCCAAGCACCCGACCTGACGCGACGCTCACTACTTGCGCTGGCGCCTGCGCACGCCGGCAGCGCGTCGCTGCGCACCTCGCCGGCTGGGCGACCGCAGCGACTCCAGGCCTCAGGCCACCGCCTCGCGGCTGACCTTGCAGGGACCCAGCTCCTTGAGCCTGGCGGTCATCACCTTGATGGTCTCGGCAAAGGCGTTGCCTTCCGACGCTGCCACCCACCGCAGCCAGAGCCGGTCCCGGTCGACGCCGAACCGCCCGAGCACTTCGTGCATCAGCGCCACCCGCCGGCGCGCCTTCATGTTGCCGTTGATATAGTGGCAGTCGCCGGGCCAGCAGCCGCCGATGAAGACGCCGTCCGCTCCTTCCAGGAAAGACTTGAGCACGTACTTCGAATCCACCATACCGCTGCACATCATGCGGATGATCTTGACGTTCGCCGGGTACACAAGCCGCGACGTTCCTGCCAGGTCAGCGGCCGTGAAAGTGCACCAATTGCACAGAAAGGCAACGATGTTGGGTTCAAACTCCTTGTCACTCATGAGGCGCTCCTTGCGTCCATCAGGCCTTCGACCTCAGCGAAGACCTGGCAGTCTGTAAAGTGTTTGATCTTCGCCGCGCCGCTCGGGCAGTATCCCGCGCAGCTGCCGCATCCCTTGCACACGGCATCGTTCACCACCGAGATGCCCCGGCGCTCGTCGAACTCGATCGCCGAGTAGGGGCACAGACCGATACACACCTTGCAGCCGACACAGATGTCCGGGTCGATCCCCGAGATCATCGGCTGCACTTCCACTTGCCCCCGCGAGGTCAGCGCCTGCGCCATGCTCGCCGCCGCCTTGGCTTGCGCCACGGTGTCCGGGATGTCCTTCGGCCCCTGGCATCCCCCTGCCAGGAATACACCTGCCGTGGCTGTCGACACGGGCTCCAGCTTCGGGTGCTCCTCCAGGAAAAACCCGTCGCTTCCCACCGTGATGCCGAAGATCCGCGACAGGTCCGTCGCGTTCTTTCGCGCCTCCATGGCGGTACACAGGATGACCATGTCCACCGGGACGCGCAGCAGCCTGCCCGACAGGGTATCCTCTGCCTCCACGATCAGCTTGCCTTGCTCCTCGGCTTCCACGGCCTCGTCGGTGACGCGTGTGGCTTTGCCCCGCACCATCCTCACGCCCTCGTTCTGGACTCGACGATAGAACTCCTCGTAGCCCTTTCCGAAGCAGCGCATGTCAATGTAGAAGTTGAAAACACGCACCTGGTGACCGACCTTGTCCTTGAGCAGGTGCGCGTACTTCAGCGCATACATGCAGCAGGTCCTGCTGCAGTACTCGTGGTGGTTCACGTCGCGGCTGCCGATGCAGTGCAGGATTGCCACACTCTCCGGAGGCTGCGTGAAGTGATACCGGTCCTCGGGGTCCCGCATCAGCAGCTTTCCGCCCGTCGGCCCGGTCGCGTTGCTCAGCCGCTCGAACTCCAGATTCGTGAACACATTCGAAAAGCGCCCGTACCCGTACTCCTGCATCGGAGTCGGATCCATCGGATCGAAGCCCGTCGCCACGATCACCGAGCCCACGTCCAGCTCGACGACCTCGTCCTTCATCTTGTGGTTGATCGCCTGGGCCTTGCAATTCGCCACGCACAGCAGACACTCCGAGCAGGTGCCGCAGGCGACGCAGCGGGCGGCCTCGGCGCGCGCCTGCTCCTCTGTGAAGCCTAGCTCGACCTCTTCAAAGCTCTTGCGCTCCACGACCTCGAGCTCGGGCATCCTGGCCCGCGGCGCCTTCTTCACATCGTCCGGAATCGGGTTCCACTTCTCGCCCTTGGGCCGCTCGGGACGTCCCTCGAGCAGATCCTCTCCCCGGATGTACCTGTCGATGGAGATCGCGGCCTCGTGACCGTTCGCCACCGCTTGCACGACAATGGATGGGCCGCTGTACACCTCACCACCCGCGAACAGCCCGGGACGCTCGGTGGCAAAAGTGCGCCCGTCGGCAAGCACATAGCCACGCGGGTGCAGCGGAATCGACTCGCTGCCCTCAGCCCACGACGTGTCCGGGCGCTGTCCGATGGCCACCAGCACAGTATCACAGCCAACCACCCTGCAGTCGGAGTCGTCGTATTGCGGTGAGAAGCGCTTGGCCTCGTCGAAGATACCGGTGCATCGCTTGAATTCGAGGCCTTTGACGCGCCCGTTTTCCACCACGAACCGCTTCGGCCCCCATGTCGGGTTGACCTCGATGCCTTCTGCGATCGCGGCCCGGACCTCGTCCTCCCACGCGGGCATTCGGTCGCGCGCCTCGAGACAGTACAGCCGCACGCGCGCGGCGCCGACGCGACGGGCCACGCGCGCTACATCGATGGCGACTGCGCCACCTCCGATCACCACTACATCGCGACCGACCTGGGCGTCCCGCGTCAGGTTCTGGCGTCGGAGGAACTTCACGCCGGGCAGCACGCCCTCGGCATCTTCGCCTTCGACACCGAGCTTCGCGTCACCGTGGGTTCCTGCTGCGGCGAAGACGGCCCGATAGCCGCGCTCGAAGAGCATGTCGACGGTGAAGTCCTTGCCGATGGGGCGACCGAGCTGCAGGTCGACACCGAGCCGCTGGATGTAGCGGATCTCGCGATCGAGGATGTCGGGCGGGAGGCGGTAGTCGGGAATGCCGGCCCGGAGCATGCCGCCGGCCACGGGCAATGCCTCGTAGACGGTAACCGGATAGCCCATTCGGGCCAGGAAGTAGGCCGCGCTGAGCCCGGCAGGCCCGGCGCCAACGACTGCTACCTTGTCGTTTTGGCTCTTCGCTTGAATCTCGGGCACGGGCAGGTCGTCCCACTTCACCTGGTCCGCCACGAAGCGCTTGAGGTTTCGAATGGCCAGGGGCTCGTCGACCTCCTTGCGGCGACAGGCCCCCTCGCAAGGCGCGGGGCACACCCGTCCGAGGGTGCCGGGGAACGGCAGGCGCTCCATAATCATCTGGATGGCTTCGAGGTACTTGCCTTCCTTGATCAAGGCGACATAGCCCTGCACGTTCGTCCCCGCGGGGCAGGTCTGCACGCACGGCGCGCGGTCGCTCTTGTCGATGACGAAGGTGATCGGCACGGCCTGGGGAAAGGAGCGGTAGACTGCCTTGCGCTTGAGCGTTCCCACATCCCACTCGTTGGGCTTGGTGACGGGGCAGACCTTCGCGCACTCGCCGCAGCCGGTGCACTTCGAGGCGTCGACGTAGCGGGCCTTCTTGCGGACGCGGGCGGTGTAGTTACCGATGAAGCCGCTGAGGGCCTCGACCTCGGAGTAGCTCAGCAGGTCGATATTCTTGTTCTGGCCCACGGACACCATCTTGGGGGTACCGATGCAGGCAGCGCAGTCGAGCGTGGGAAACGTCTTGTCGTACTGCAGCATGTGCCCACCGATGGTGGGTTGCTTCTCGACGAGGTAGACGTGGTATCCGGCGGAGGCGATATCGAGGGCGGCCTGCATGCCGGCGATGCCACCGCCGACGACCAGGGTGTTGGGATTGACCGGGAAGTGGCTGGGAAACAGGTCGGCCTGGCGCGCCACGCGGCGCACTCCCGCGCGCGCGAGGACCTTGGCCTTCTCCGTGGCCTCGTCCATGTCGGTATGGACCCACGAGACGTGCTCGCGCACGCACACGTGGTGGAAGCTGCGAAAGGGGTTGAGGCCGCCGCGGGCGACGGCGCCGCGGAAGGTATTCTCGTGCATGCGGGGGGAGCACGACGCCACAACGACACGTGTCAGTCCGTAGGCGGGAATGTCCTTTTCGATGAGCTCCTGGCCGGGGTCGGAGCACATGAACAGGTAGTCCCGGGAGACGACGACGTCGTCGAGCTTTCCGACGTACTCGGCCACTTCGGCGCAGCGTACCTTGGAGGCGATGTTGATGCCGCAATGACAGATGTAGAAGCCGATTCGTTCGCGCATGATCTCTACTGCCCCGCTTCCGTGGACATGGACTGGGCGATAATCTCCGCGACGTCGAGGACGCGAATAGCGTCTTCGGCGTCGGCGATCTTGACGGCGTCTTCGAGCATCACGGTGCAATAAGGACATGCCGTGGCGATGACCTCGGCGCCGGTATCCAGGGCCTCGCGCACGCGCATCACGGCGAAGCGCTCGTCGGTGGGGACGTCGCGCCACAGGCCTCCGCCGCCTCCGCCGCAGCACAGGCTGCGCTCGCGGTTGCGTGGCATCTCGACCAGGTCCAGACCAGGGACCGCGCGCAACACCTCGCGGGGCGCCTCGTACTCGCCGGCGTGCCGTCCGAGGTAACATGGATCATGGTAGGTGACCTTGGCGTTCAGCGGCGTAGAGAGAGGGAGCTTGTTCGTGCGCAGCAGGTCACGGAGGAGGACCGTATAGTGGGACGCCCGCAGCCCGTGGGGAGCGTGGTAGTCGTGATTGAGAGTTTGCAGGCAATGGGGTGAGGCGACGATCACGTCGGTCACGCCGTGTTCGCGGAACAAGGCGGTGTTCTTCTCTTTCAGGTCGTCGAAGACGTCCTGGGCACCGACCTTGCGGGCCTGGTCTCCGCAGCAGCTCTCCGCGGTACCGAGGGTGCCGTAACTGACGCCCGCCTGGTTGAAGATGTCGAGCATCGACTGCGCGACTCTCCTATTGCGAGAGTCATAGGACTGAGTGCAACAGCTGAAGAAGAGGAACTGTTTGTCGGGACCGAACTCGGGAATGGGTGTCTTCCCGGCCCACGCATACCTCTCGGAGCGGTTGCCGGACCAGGGGTTGCCCTCGGTTCGCAGGCTAGCCAGGGGGCCGGAGAAGGTGCGAGGGTAGGCGCCGGCGGCCATCATGGCCGTGCGGCCGGCGCGCATGACGTCAATGAGGTCGATGCCCCTGGGGCAGCGGGTCACGCAGGTGTTGCAGGTGACACAGGTCCACAGGTCTTCTTCCTCGTATCCTTCGAGGCCCAGGGACATGAGCCGCAACACCTGGCGAGGGCTGAAGGCTCTGACGCGGGGCCACGGGCAGACTCCTGTGCAGGTGCCGCATTGCATACAACGCTGCAGGTCCTGACCGCCGGCCTCGAGGATGAGGTCGGTCAGCTCGAGCATGGGAGAGACGGCAGTCATTGAATGGTCCTCCACGGCGGGCACCGTAGGGGGCTCGTCGCGAGAAAGCTGGCAGACGGGACGACAGCACGGTGCGCGCGGGCGACAGGGGCACGCCAGCAGGCCAGTCGTGCAATTGCGAGGTGGCGTGAGCATGAGTCGTGCCAAGGCGGCACGCTGTATGCTTAGGCCGAAGCCACGAGGAACAAGCCGTGCCCGGATTGACAAACAGCTATCGAAGTGCGAGAGTTGATCGCTCGACAAGGTGTCGCAGTTTGCGACAGTGTCGCGCGACATGTTGCATCCCTGCGCCAGTTGGTACAGGCTGGGAGAATGCCTCGCGTGGGTAAGCTCGACGCTCGCTACTTCCCTCTGTTGCTAGACGTGATAGACCAGTGCGTCTTCACTGTAGATCGGGACGGTTGTATCACCTCCTTCAATCGTGCCGCCGAAAGGACCACCGGCTACAAAGCCGACGACGTCATCGGGCTGGAGTGCAAAGATGTCTTTCACTCCGACCTCTGTGAGCAGGGCTGCCCGCTGCGTCGGACGCTCGAGTCGGGGCAGCGGATCGTGGACCGGCGCGTACGGATCCAGACGAAAGAGGGAATGACGCTGCCCGTCGCGGTGACCACGGCGGTCCTGGCGACGGAGACCGGGCGGGTGATCGGCGGCGTGGAAATTCTGGCGGACTTGTCGCCGCTCGAGCATCTCCAGCGCCAGCTCGACGGCAAGTACTGCTTCGAAGACATCATCAGCAAGAGCCATCGGATGCAGGAGATCTTCGAGCTCCTGCCCATGGTCGCGAACAGCGACAGCACGGTGCTGGTGCTCGGCGAGTCCGGGACGGGCAAGGAGCTCCTGGCCAAGGCCATTCACCATCAGAGCCCGCGTCGCAAGCGGCCCTTCGTGGCGGTCAATTGCGCCGCGATGCCCGAGGCCCTCATGGAGTCCGAGCTGTTCGGCTACCTTCGCGGGGCATTCACGGACGCCAGGCGTGACAAGCCGGGACGCATCGCCCAGGCCGACGGCGGAACGCTATTTCTGGACGAGATCGGCGACATGCCGCTGGGCATCCAGGTCAAGCTGCTGCGGTTCCTGCAGGAGCGCGCCTACGAGCCGCTTGGCGCGACATTCACCACCAGGGCCGACGTGCGCATCATCTGCGCCACCCATCGCGCGCTGCCGGACATGGTCGCCTGCGGCGCGTTTCGCCAGGACTTGTACTTCCGCCTGAACGTGATGCAGATCGAGCTGCCGGCCCTGCGCGATCGGCTCGAGGACATCCCGCTGCTGGCGCAGCACTTCGTGAGCAGGTATCGGCAGGTCACCGGCAATCGAATCGAGAGCATCAACGACGACGCCATGTCTGCGCTCATGCGCTACTCGTATCCGGGCAATATCCGGGAGCTGCAAAACATCATCGAGCGCTCCTTCATCGTCTGCAGGGACTCCACGATTGGCATCAGCTCACTTCCCAAGAGCGTGCTCGAAGCCGCCGGGGACATCTCTGCAAACGGCAGCCGCGACACCCCGAGCCCCGAGCCCGCAGCCGTGCTCAAGCCGCCCAAGCTCGACCCCATCCACCGGGCCGAGTTCGAGACGCTTGCGGCCGTGCTGGATCAGCACCGCGGCAATCGCTCGAAGGCCGCAGAAGAGCTGGGAATCCACCGCTCCACGCTCATTCGCAAAATCAAGAGGTATGGGTTGGATAGATAGATAGCTTGATAGTGACACAACTGGAGCGTCGATAACGACAAGCGCGAAACGCGCCTCCCGCCGTGAAGCGCCAGCGCCGTTCGGAGATCCGGACCGCTCGGGTGGGCTCTACCCTCCGAGCGGAGACTCCGGGTTCGAGGAGAACCGAGATGATTGATCTGAATGCATCCAGCAAGGACCTGTGGCAGCAGGTCAATCCCGACGGGCAGCTGCGTTACTGCTTCAGTTGCAGCACCTGCATCGTGGGTTGTCCCGCATCCAACGCGGACCCGCCCCTGCTCATCCGAAGCGTCGTGCGCACCATCGTGCTCGGCCTCGAGGATGATCTGCTCAACGACGACACCCCGTGGTCCTGCGTCACGTGCTCCAGGTGCGAGGAGATGTGCCCCATGGGCGTCGATCCCTTCGACGTGTGCATCGCGGTGCGGAGGTGGCAATGCCGTAACGACGAGACCCGCATACCGATGGCGACCGCGGAGGTGTTCAAGCGGGGCTACACCCAGCCTGTCGAGAAGGTGGACAAGCTGCGCGCCTCCGTCGGCCTCACCGAGAAGCTCCCGACCATCGGCGAGCAGCCCGAGCTGCATCAGCGCTTCAAGGAGATGCTGATGGAGATCGAGATCATCAAGAACGCCGCCTACATGTTCGAGGAGTGAGTCATGGCATACGGCTTTTTTCTAGGTTGCAACATGCCCGCCATCCGCCCCGATGTCGAGCGCGCTATTCGCGTGACCATGCCCGCGCTCGGCGTGGAGCTTCGCGATCTCGACGGCTACGTCTGCTGCCCGGCTTTCGGCACGTTCCCCTCGCTCGACGAGGAGGCGTACCTGGCCGTCAGCGCCTGGAACCTGTCCATCGGCGAAGCCAAGGGGCTCGACCTTCTGGTGGAGTGCGGCTCGTGCTACAGCTCCCTGTGCACCGGCAAGCGCACGCTCGAGAAGCACGCTGCCCAGCGCGAGCGCGTTAACGCGCTGCTCGCCAAGGCCGGCAAGTCTTACCAGGGCAAGTCCTCGCCCAGGCACGTGACCGACGTCCTTCACAACGTCGTCGGCCTCGAGCAGATCCGAAAGTCCGTACGCAAGCCGCTGTCGGGGATGCGGGCCATCATCCAGTACCCTTGTCACACGCTGTTCCCGAGCAAGGTCGTCGGCTTCGAGGACAACGCTGCCCGGCCCCACGCCTTGGCGGAACTCGTCGAGGCACTTGGCGCCGAGGTCGTGCATTACAGCCTGGAGTATCAATGCTGCGGCGGTGCCGGCGGCTTCCACGGCGCCTCCAAGGCCGAGGCCAACCAATTCGCCAAGCAGAAGCTTGACGCCATCAAGGCCGAGACGCGGGCCGACTTCATCGTCGTTTCCTGCATCACCTGCCTCATGCACCTCGATAACGTGCAGAAGGAGATCTCCGACGAGCAGACCACCTACGAGCTGCCCGTCTTCGACTACAATCAACTGCTCGCTCTCACGATGGGCTTTCCGGCCAGCGAGGTCGCTTCCATCTCGACCGTCTCCCGGGAGCCGGTCATCGCCCGGATCGGCTGAGCGCCGCTTGCCACGCTTTCGGCGGCGCACCTTCGGGCAGCCGCCGACTGGACACCGCGCGAAGGGCCGAGCCAGGGTCATGCCAGGCTCAATTCTCTCGCCCCCAGCGCCCGACCGCTAGACAATCCTGCCCATGGTCGGTCGATGCTCACGAAGGCGGATCGTTGACAGTCCTCGAGCAGCTCGGCGATCGCCGCGTTCAGCTCCTCGAGGCTGAAGAAGGTGCGGTTGCGCAGCCGCGCCAGAATCCAGCGCTGCGCTACCAGCCACCGACAATGGGATCGGCGCCAGCACAAGATGCGTTCGACCGCCACGCCGCGGATACTTGACGCGATAGGCGACCCGTCCGTCGTCGAGCAACGACAGCCGCTCCAGGCTGAGCGCTGGGCGCGCACAGTGGCGCACGAGCCGTTCGCGCCGGGCAGCATCTCCCTGCTTCGTGCGGACACCCGCATGCACGCTGAAGCCGTCGACCTCCGCGCTCCATGGGCTGCGTTTTCGATGGTCAAAGCGCGAGTCGTCGTCGCCTTGCCCTCGTTGCCGGTGGCGCCGAAATACCGGATGACGGTCTGGCCCCGTATTCCGGGCTGTACTTCTGCTCAGGCAGATCCATCCCTCTCCGGGGATCTTCTTCTCACTACTTC
>JAJZQG010000119.1 GCA_021847645.1 Myxococcales bacterium | reverse complement strand
GGCGGGGAAACGAAGGGCACCAGAGGTCGCGTGCGGCCGATTTTCGATCGATTCTCTGTTCGAATTCCCGTGTTCCTGTTCCTAGTTCCTAGTTGTTTTCTGCGCGATGGGCTTTTCGGATGAGCTCACGCTATCCTTCGACGTATACATCGTCGGCGGTCAGCCGTCAGCGATCAGCAAGGAGCACCCTTGTTTGGCGCGGAAGGGGTCGCGCGCGAGGCAACGTGCACGCCCCGGGGAGCGAATCTCGGGCTCTAGGGAGTGTTTGCAAACCCCTGCGGCGCGCTAAGGAGCCCCCACCCTGCCCTCCCCCCGTGTGGGGGGAGGGTTGTTCGACAGCCGCTGGATCTCGCAGCCTGCCACTGCCCTCCCCCCGTGTGGGGGGAGGGTTGTTCGACAGCCGCTGGATCTCGCAGCCTGCCACTGCCCTCCCCCCGTGTGGGGGGAGGGTTGTCGATGACGGTTCGACTCCATCATGCCGCGTTCGCGATGTGATCGAGCGTCTTACGCTTTCCATCCGGCTGAAGACGTGTTCCATCCTGCTCGGTGCTGCGACGGCATGAGCTCATAGGCCATTCGAGGGGCGGACCAACCACAAAGATCCACGCCACCGTCGACGCCCTGGGCAATCCGGTCAGACTTCTGCTCACGCAAGGGCAAACGCACGATATCAAGCAAGCCCCTGCACTCGTGAGCGAGTTGCGCAACGCCAACATCATCGCTGACAAGGGCTACGACTCCAAAGCGCTCGTCGAGCTCATCGAAGCCAAGGATGCACCGCCGTGATCCCATCGCGCGCGTTGTGCTCGGCTCGGCGCTCGATCGATTGGCACCTGTACAAGGATCGTGCGCTGGTTGAAGGCTTCTTTCAGAAGATCAAGCGCAACCGTCGGATCGCGATGCGGTTCGACAAGCTCGCCATCCACTTTCTGGCGATGGTGACGATGGCGGCTGTGCTCGTGTGGTTGGCTTGATCAGGTGACGCGCGAATGAGCCCCCACCTGTAGTCCTCCCCCGCATTCGGGGGAGGACAGGAGAATTCAAGTGCCTTCGGTGGGAGGTGGGGGCCCCGCACGGCGGCACGCGCACAAGATCACGTCTCGAACCTGGCCCAATCGTTGGAGCACATCGTCGTTGCTGATGCGGATCACCGCGATGCCAAGGGAATCGAACACGGCGTCCCGAGCCTCGTCGTAATGCTGCTGTGACTCGTGCACCGGCCCGTCTACCTCGATCGCCAATCGTGCCGCAGGGCTATACAAGTCGACCACAAACCCGGCAACGATGTGTTGTCGCCGGAACTTGAAGCCACCGAGCATTCGCCCGCGCACCGCCTCCCAGAGCACTCGCTCGGCTTGCGTAGGCTCCCTGCGCAACCGGCGCGCCAGCTCCAGCTTTGCTGCTGTTGCTCCACGCCTTGGTCCACCACCACCGTCACCGCACCGTCGTCGCCGCATGCCCACTTATCGGCCAGAGCCTCGCCCCGGTTGCGTAAGTTCCCTCCCCCCACACCGGGGGGAGGGCCAGGGTGGGGGCTCTCAACCCGCCGTGGCCGGTCTGCAAACGCTCCCTAGTCTTCGGTCGTCGTGCCGAACTTCGCCCGCAGCGCGGCCAGGTGCTTGCGGCTCACGCCCGGCACGGCCAGCAGCCGCTCGTCGCTCGCACGCGCGATCTCCCGCGGCCCGCCCACCTGCTCGAGCAGACGGCGCCGGAGCACCGGGCCGATCCCCTCGACATCGTCCAGCTCCGAGTGCAGCCGCGTGGCCTGCCCCATGCGCTCGCGCACGCGGTTCGCAAACCGGTGCGACTCGTCGCGCAGCCGCGCCAGCAGCGCCAGCGGCGTGTGCGGACGAACCGGTATGCCGTTCTTCTGCCCGGGCAGGTAGATCCGATCGGTCAGCGCCTCGCCTCCGACCGTCTCGCGCTCCTTGGCCAGACCCACGACGCACAGCTCGTGCAACCCGAGATCGCGCGCGGCGGCCAGCGCCGTGTTCAGCTGCCCGCGCCCGCCGTCGACCACCAGCAGATCGGGCAGCGCCCAGGGCTCGCTCGCGGCCCGCTCGGCATCCTCGCCCGGCTCGCGCACCTCGAGCACATCCTCGTCGTCCTTCGGCTTCTCCTTGTCCTGCGCCGCATCCAGCGCACGACGAAACCGTCGCGTCAGCACCTCGCGCATCGCATCGTAGTCGTCGCCGTCCGCCACGTTGCGCAGGTGAAACGATCGGTAGCCGCTCTTGTCCAGCTCGCCGTCGCGCATGCGCACGAGCCCGCCCGCCGTGTCCCCGCCGCCCATGTGCGAGATGTCCAGGCACTCGATGAGCCGCGGCGAGACCGGAAGACGCAGCTTGTGCTGGATGTCCTCGAGCCGCGCTTCGATGTCCTCCGAGGCCCTGCGCTTCTCTTCGAACGCATGGCGCGCGTTGTCCATCGCCAGCTCCAGCAGCTGCACCCGCGGCCCACGCTTCGGATGAATGAGCTGCGCGCGCCTGCCTCGCCGATCGCTCAGCCACTCCGCGATCCCCGTCGCGCTCTCCGGCAACACCGGCACGATCACCTCGTCGGGCACCGTCAGCGCCGCCGGCCCCCCGTCGCCATAGTGGTGCGCGATGAACGCGCCGATCACCTCGTCGTCGGGCAGGCTCACCTTGCGCATCGGCACCGACGCCGCATCCACCACGCGTCCCTTGCGCACGTACACGATCGACAGCTCGCACAGGTCCGTGTCGCGATGCAGGCCGATCACGTCCTGGTCCACGTCCTTGACGGCGAACACGCGCTGGCCCTCGCGAACGGCCTCGATGGCGCGCAGCTGATCGCGATAGATCGCCGCCAGCTCGTAGTCCATGTCGCGGGCCGCGTCCTTCATGCGCGCCTCGACCTCGCGCGAGACCTCGTCGTGGCGTCCCTCGAGGAACAGGGCGACCGCGCCGACGTTGGCGGCGTATTGCGCGCGATCGACGTCGAACACGCAGGGCGCCGGACAGCGCTTGATGTGGTACTGCAGGCACGGACGCTTGCGCGAGGCGAGCTCCTGATCGGAGCAGGTGCGCAGCTGGAAGTGCTTGTTGATGAAGTTGAGCGTGCGACGCGCCGCCGTGGCCGAGTGGTGCGGCCCGAAGTAGCGCGCGCCATCCGGCGCGGGCCGCCTCACCAGCTCCACCCGAGGGTAGTCCTGCGTCGTGTCGATGCGGATCGACAGGTAGCTCTTGTCGTCGCGCAGCTTGATGTTGAACCGGGGCTTGTGCTGCTTGACCAGGGAGTCTTCGAGGATCGTCGCCTCCTTCTCGGACTCGGTCACGATCGTCTCCACGTCGTCGACCGTGCTCAGCAGCAGCGGCAGCAGCACGCGCGTGTCGGTCGAGCCCTCCTGGAAGTACGATCGAACTCGCGAGCGAAGGCTCGTGGCCTTGCCCACGTACAGCACCCGGCCGTGCGCGTCCTTGAACAGGTAGCACCCCGGTCGGGCGGGCAAGGTCTGCAGCTTCGCGGTCAGCGCCTCGGAGACCACGCTGCTCACATACCACGAAGCAGGGCCCGGCAACGCCCCGGGGCCCGTTCGGTCCTTGACCCTCTGCCGGAAGCGGGTAGGAAGACGGAACCCTGATGAACCGGCCTACGATCAGCTGGCACAGCGACACCGCACGGGGCTTGGCCCTCGCGGCCATCTTTGCCGTGGCCGGCGTGCTCATCGGCCTGCTGCTCATCCCACCATCGCCCAAGGGGGCCGACCCCAACGCCCCCTCCCCCGAGTTCCTGCTGCTCGGCCAGCACATCCCCGCCACCCAGGACACCGCCGATCGCGCCCTGGAGCTCGTGCGCCGCTACGCGTCGTCCAACGTCGTCATCAAGCTGCCCGACGGCAAGCAGCAGCCGATCGCGCGCTCGGCGCTCGGCGCCGAGGTGGAGCGCAACCGCCTCAACCGCCTGGTGTCGGACCTGCGCGAGCCGACCAGCATCCTTCGCAAGTTCCTCGCCTCGGACCCGCAAAAAGGCCCGGTGCGCCTGCCCGTGCCCGTCACGCTCGATCCGGATCGGGCCATCGCCACGCTGCTGCTGCTCAAGGCCAAGATCGATCGGCCGGCGGTCGACGCGCGGCTGGATCTGGACACGCGCAAGCTGGTGCCCGAGCAGGAAGGCGTCGAGCTGGACGTGCACGGCACCTACGCGCGGCTGGTCGAAGCGGTGCGCAACGGCGACGACACGGTGGACGCGGTGGTCTCGAAGCTGGAGCCCAAGCGCCGGGCCGATCAGCTGGGCAATGTCCAGTTCGACCAGGTGCTCGGCTGGTTCGAGACCAACTACGCGCGCGGCGAGAAGCACGCGCTGCGAACGTTCAACCTGCGCCTGGCGGCCTCGCGGCTCGACGGCTACGTGATCCTGCCCGGCGAGCTGTTCGACTTCAACGACGTGGTTGGGCCGCGCGACGAAGCGCACGGCTACAAGGACGCGCCGGTCATCGCCGAGGGCGAGCTGGTCGACGGCATCGGCGGCGGCACCTGCCAGATCTCGGGCACGCTGCACGCCGCATCGTTCTTCGCCGGGCTCGAGGTCGTCTCGCGCCACCCGCACACGCGCCCCAGCTCGTATATCAAGATGGGCCTGGACGCCGCGGTCTCCTACCCCACCATCTCGCTCAAGCTCAGGAACAACTTCGCCTTCCCCGTGGTCGTGCACGAGACCGTCAAGAACGGCGTGGTGCGCGCCGAAATCCTCGGCCCCAAGCGCGTCCTGACCGTCACCTACGTTCGCAAGATCGTCAAGGTCGACCCCTACGAGCAGGTCGAGCGGCCGGACCCCAAGCTGCCGGCCGGCGTGCGCGTGCTCTCGCAACGAGGGATTCCCGGCTTCCGGATACAACGCTATCGCATCGTGCGCGACGGTCCCTTCGCGGTGCGCGAGCAGTCCACCGATGTGTACCCGCCCACGACGCAGATCATCCGGGTGGGCACCGGCGACGTGCCCAAGGACTCGTTCGAGGACACGAGCGACAACCACCCGGAGTACGTGGCCGACGAGTACCTCGTGGTGACCCAGGGCCCGGGCATCATCACGCACACCGACAACGACGATCCGGCGGGCGGCATGGTGGAGCAGCGCACGCCGGGCTTCACGGGCGTGCGCGGATGGACCGAGAAGATGGGCTATCCGTACTGGCGCGGAGGGGACGACAGCGCCAAGGGCGACGACGACTGCACGGGCGACGACTGCAAGGCCGCGGCTTCGAAGAAGAAGCCCAAGGACGCTTCCAAGAAGAGCGAGAAGCGAAAGAAGAAGTCGAAGCGCTGAGTCCCCGCGGTCAGGCGCCGCACCGGCGTGCTTCTCAGTTGTCGAGGATCTTGATGAGGTGCACGTCGAACACGAGCATGCCCTTGGGCTTGCCCGGGCGGCCCTTGTACGCGAGATCCTCGGGGATCCAGAACCGGCGCGTCTCGCCCTCGACCATCTGCTGAAGCCCTTCGGTCCAGCCGGCGATCACGCCATTGAGCGGGAAGCTCGCGGGCTGCCCGCGCGTGATCGAGCTGTCGAACATCTTGCCGTCCGTCGTCCAGCCCGTGTAGTCGACCTGCACCCGGCTGTTCGGCCCCGGATGCGTCTTGCCCGTGCCCGGCTCCAGCACCTTGCTCGCCAGCCCCGTGGACGTCTTCTGCGCATCGGCGGGCGGCTTCGCCACGTCCGCGGGCGCCTTGGGCGGCACCAGAATCTTCAGCAGCTCCACGTCGAACACCAGCATGCCCTGGGGCTTGCCCGGCATTCCCTTGTAGGCCAGTTGCTCGGGGATCCAGAGCCGCCGCTTCTCGCCTTCCACCATGAGCTGCAGCCCCTCGGTCCACCCGGCGATCACCCCGTTGAGCGGGAAGCTCGCGGGCTGGTTGCGCGCCTCGGAGCTGTCGAACATCTTGCCGTCCGTCGTCCAGCCGCTGTACTGCACCTGCACGGTGTCCGAGGCCTTGGGGTGCACCTTGCCCGTGCCGGGCTTGAGCACCTTGCTATACAGCCCGTCCGCGGTCTTCTTCGCATCCTTGGGCGGCGCCGCCACGTCTTCGGGCACCGGGATGGTCTTGGGCCCGGCAATCACCTGCAGCAGCTGCACGTCCATCACCAGCATCGCCTTGGGAGGATCGGGCCAGCCCTTCTCCGCCAGGTTCTGCGGAATCCACAATCGCCGCTCCTCGCCGGCCACCATCGTGCCCAGCGCGTCCGCCAGCCCCGGAATCACGCCCTTCATGCTCACCAGCGAGGGACGCCCCTGCCGGGTGCTGGTGCCGAACATCTTTCCGTCGGTCGTCCAGCCCGTGTACTGGATACGAACCGAGTCCTCCATCTTGGGCTTGTCGGTGCCGGTGCCGGGCCGCAGCACCTTGTAGGCCAGTCCGGCCTCGGTCTTCTGCGCATCGGCCGGAGCGGCCGCCACATCGGGTGGCGCGGGGACCTGATCCGCGGCCGACGCCGCCGCAGAGGCCTTGGCCGACGCGCCGGGCGAGCCGGATTCCGATGATTTCGTCTGGTCGCAGGCGGGAAACGATGCCAGCGCCGCCAGGAGCACGAAAGGTAGGGTCGTTCGCATCCGCGGAATCGACCACGGGTCGCCTTGGAGGTCAAGGGTGCATGCCGGTGAGCAATCCGGCGTGCGAGACGGAAGCGGTGATCCTCAGCGCAGCAGGTTGCGAACGCGGTAGAGGGTCTCGAGGTCGGCCTCGTGCAGGCGGCTCAGCAGCTCCTCGCGCAGGGCGTCGGCCTCGGGGCGATAGAAGGGAGAGAGCTGCACGCCGAGCACCTGGGCCACGGTGCGCACGAGCACGACGGGGTCCACGGGTTTCTCGAGGTAGCCGTCGGGAGCGGGGATGCTCTCGCCGCGGATGATGTCGCGGAAGTCACGACGGCCGAGCTCGTCGCGGGCGTGGGCGCTGATGACGAGCACGGGAACGCCGGCGGTGCGTTGGTCGGCACGCAGCTTGCGGTACAGCTCGAGACCGGACTCGGTGGGCATGACCAGGTCGACGGTGACCAGGTCCACGGGCCGCTCGCCCAGGATGCGCCCGGCCGCAGCGCCGTTGGCAGCGGCCAGCACGCGGAATCCCGCGTCCTCGAGGGCCGTGCAGAAGAAGGTCTGGATGTCGGGCTCGTCGTCGACGACGAGGATGGTAGTGGAGTCGGACCTCTTCATGGGTCCTCGCGAGCGGGGAAGCGGCTATTCCTCTTCCCACTTGATGAAGCCGGGTTTGACGTCGACCATCGCGTTGACGATGAGCTCGACGAGGCCAGCATAGATCAGGCTCTCGCGTTCGCGAAGCTGGTAGTAGTCGATCATGTCGCGGATCTGGCCCTTGCAGTTGGAGCACGGCGCGCAGACATACTTCTTGTGTTCGGGTCCGCGGCAATCGGAGAAGGCGTTGAGGATTTGCTGGATCTTCTTGCGGCCGGCGACCTTGTAGCGCCAATCGGGGATATTGTTGCGGCCCATGATGGCAAAGCCGCTACCGCCACCACAGCAGTAGTTGTGCGGGCCGTGGGGAGTCATCTCGCGGAACTGGGGGCAGAGCTTGTGCACGATATCGCGCTGGGGCTTGATGATGCCCATCAGGCGCGTGGTGTTGCAGGGGTCGTGCAGGGTGACGGGGAAGTCGTTGCGCGAGGGGTCGAACTTGATCTTGCCCGAGAAGACAATGTCTCGAAGAATGGGGAAGCAGCTCTCTCGCGGGATGTTGAGCTCGGCGGGCAGGATGCGGTCGGCGATGACGGTCAGGGCCTTGTGGGCGTGGCCGCACTCGCCGAGGACGATCTTCTTGACGCCGAGCTTCTTGGCCGCCTGGGCGTGGAGGATCGCGGTGCGCGCACACTGGACATCGTCGTAGAACACACCGTAGTTGATGCTGTCATAGCCCGCGATCTCGCTGGACAGGGTCCAGGACAGGCCGGCGGCCTCGAAGATGATCGAGAAGGCCGCGATGTTGTCGGGCCACGAGAGGATCTCGCCGGCATTGTGGATGAGCAGGATGTCGGCGCCTTCCACGTCCCAGGGCGTCTTGACGGTCACCCCCGTGGTCTCGGAGAAGTCCTCGTCGATGAACTCGATGTTGTCCTTGACGACGACGGGGTTCATGCTGGTGGAGGAGCCCACCTTCATCTGGAGCATGGAGCCCTTGTCGTGGAGCTCGGGGGTGGTGATGCCCATCTCCTGGCTGAAGATCTTGCGGATCTCGCGGGCCACTAGGCCGTTGTCCGCGCCGATGGGGCAGGTTTGGGCGCAGCGACGGCACAGGTTGCAGCGGTAGGCCAGCTCGCCGAGGCGGGCGACGGTCTGCCAGTTGAGGTCGATATCGCCGTTGCGCCAGCCGGACAGCATCTCCTTCTTGACGTACTTCTTGTAGATGCGCCGGAAGATCTCCGTGCGGTAGGTGGGTCGATACAGCTCGTTCTGGCCGCTGGCCTCGTAGACGTGGCAGGCCTCGGAGCAGGTATTGCACTTGGCGCAGTGATCCATGGTGGTGACCAACTGCGCCAGGCACGTCCAGTTGTCGTGCTCGTCGAACAGCTTGGTCATGCCGGAAAGGAACTTGTCGACCAGCGCCTTCTCCTCCTCGGGCGTCTTGGGGCGCGGGATCGGCAGGATCGAGGTGTCGTCGAGGATGGCGGCGTACTGCTCCTTGACCTTGGGGTTGAGCACGACCCAGTCCTTCTCGGGCCAGTCGGCGGGAAGGGGCATCAGGTCGCCGTTGGGAACGTGGGTGAGCTGCTCGGTGGCGCTCGCGACGTCCGAGATCTTGAGGTGAACGCGCTTGGTCATCGGCGCTTACTCCTTTTTGGCCGCCGGAGCAGCGGCGGGGTTGAACGTGGCGACTTCGGCCCAGGTGGTCTTGCCGTGGCCGGCGATGTGGGGAGCGGACCAGCTGACGGGGTACTGGAGCACCGCCGCGATCTGGGCGGTTCTCGCCGGGTCATTGACGTTGGGAGCGTCGCCCCAGCGGATGTCGTGGTACATGAAGTACTTCATGAAGAAGTGGGCCATGTGGGTGAGCGGGATGTAGGCCAGAAGAGCGAAGGCCAGGATCAGCTCAACGGCCAGCAGGGGCGCGGCGACGGGCTCGAAGCGGAAGCGCATCAGGTTGGCGGCGAAGGCGGTCGTGGCCGCGAAGCTCGGGTCGACGGTCCACCAGGTGCCGAGGGCAACCGCCATGGCGACGATGAACCAGCCGAGATTGAAGAAGTGGCCGAGCGAGGAGTAGTTGCGCATCTCGTCGCTGGTCATGCGTCGCCAGAACAGGCCGAGGGCGCCCAGCAGGGAGAGGGCGAAGCCGACGGGGCCGAGGACGGCCAGCACCGGCCCCAAGGGCAGGGGCGTGCCGGCGATCTGGCCGACGGCGGACACCAGGACCAGACCGATGAAGCTGGCGATGACATAGAGGCCCAGGTGGAACGGGTACGTGAGATACCATAGGGGGCGGTTGAATTCCCATACGGCCTTGAGGAAGAGAATCTCGGGCACCATCACCTTGAGCTCGCCGAACAGGGAGCTGTGGCGGGGCTTCTTCCACCAATCGACGTCTTCGAGATAGCTGCCGCCGTAGTCGGCACGGCCGGGCTCATGCGCCACGGGATACAGCTCCCAGCGAAGGTGGATGGGCTTGTTCTTGTAGGCGACGGCCTTCGCGATGATCGCGCCCAGAAACACCACGATGCCCAGATAGGCAATCACGTACACAAGAGTCGACATTGCCGTTCTCCCGTCCTGTCTCCCGAATCGCAGCGTGCGTGAGCACGGATGCCGGTCACGCCGTGAGCTTCTGCACGAGCTGAAGCAACTCCGCCTTGTCGATCGGCTTGGCGATGAACCCCTCGGGCTCCGGCGCCTTCTTGATCTTCTCGAGGAAGCCCCTCATCGGCTCGCCAATGCCGGTTACGATGATGACCGGGATCCTGGCAAGCACCGGATCGGCCTTCAAGTCGCGGAACGTGCGGACGCCCGACTGCTCGGGCATGCTCATGTCCAGCGTAATGAGATCGGGCGACTCCGACTTTGCCAGCCGGAACGCGTCCACCCCGTCCCCAGCCGTGACTACCTCATAGCCGTTGTCCTGGAACAGCGTCGCCAGGAACGTCACGACATCGGGCTCGTCGTCCACCACCAGTATCCGCTTGGTCTTGCTCATCGTCATCCCCGTGGCACCCGAGGGTGCTCTGGCTGAGACTGCGCTCTTGCCGGCCGAACCGCGCGCTCCGGCCTTGTGCCGCTCGAGCTCCTTTTCGGCGATCGCGCGGATCTTGTAGGCCATGTCGCGCAGCGCTCCGTAGACCGCTCCGCACCCGGCATCCTGCCGATGCTCGTCACCCCGGTTGGCGAGATCCAACATGAGCTCGCTCATGCGGACCACGCTGCGCAAGTTCTCGTCCGGCATGCTGGAAGCCATCCGCCGCTCCTGTTGGGTCCGGGGTCGATCTACATAGGAGCAACGCGCGTGCCGACACCCCCGCAGCGTCCCGGCTGCAGCGATCCCCGCGGGTTCCTACCGCTGTCTCAGGTTGCGCGACCGATCCGATCGGGGCCGTGTCTCATCCGTGAACAGCAGATTCGCACTCCGCATTGCGGCGGATTGCGAAGAAATCGGCCGCCATGTCCGAGTCCGAGCCGACAGCTTCGGCCGTCGGTGTCTCGAGTCCGGATTGCGAGGCATCGTGAGACACGAGACACGGGGGCGCCGCCAGGACAGGCGCTCGGACGAAACGGGTCGGGGACCTCGGCCGATAGGGTGACATGAACACGAGGTTCGTGGGCAGGGGCCCCAGGGGAGATTGGGTCGCCACGGAGACGCGGGCAGAGATGGCCGCCAGGGACGCCAGGGACGCCAGGGAGACGCGGGCAGAGATGGCCGCCAGGGTCGCCAGGGACGCCAGGGAGACGCAGGAAGATTGGGAAGCCATGAACAACGGACTGCTGCACGGGGACTCGAGCACCAACGAGGTCGAGGGCGCGGGCACTCTTTGGGGGCACCGTGGCGCGAAGGCCAAGCGAGAGTGCGACCACGCGGAACCCCCGCTTGCCACGGACGCTGTCGCAAGCGCACTGCTCGATGCAGCAGTCGAGGTCCACAGGTTCATCGGTCCGGGATTCCTCGAATCCGTCTACGAGGAAGCGCTTTCAGTCGAGCTGGCTCTGCGTGGGATTCCTTTCCGACGTCAACAGCGAGTAGAGGTCATCTACAAGGAGCACCTCGTCGGCTCGGGGAGGCTCGATCTGATAGTCGCGGACGCCGTACTCGTCGAACTGAAGGCGGTCGACGCGATAGCGCCCATCCACATGGCACAGGCCATGTCCTACTTGCGAGCGACTGGCCTTGACCTCGCGCTCCTGGTCAACTTCAACTCGGAAGTCCTCCTTCGCGGGGTACGACGGATCGTGCTCTCTCACGAACGGCGCCAAGCGCGGGGTGTGCCTCAAGCGGTTGTGCTTCCACGACAGGGGCATTCATATGCGGACGCCGCGCGATAGCTGGACCTCATCCGAAAAGCCCTCGGCAGGGCTCATCCGACGGCGTGTTTTGCCCGATTGGGCTAACCCCTGGGTGCCTAACCGGGCGTCGACGAGAAGCGACGTGACCCTTTTCGGATGGGGTCTAGCTGCGAATCAGCACATCCCCGTGGCGCCCCTGGCGGCCCTGGCGGCTATTGCCCGCGCCCCATCACGACAGCCCGTACAAGTACAGATACCGATACAAGGTCGCCCGGCCGACCCCCAGCAGCTTCGCGGCTTCCTTCTTGTTGCCCCCCGCCTTCGCCAACGCCACGATGAGGTCTTCCTTGTGCAGGCTCAGCGCCGGCCCCGGCTTGCTCCGCTCGGCGCCCTCCCGCTGCCGAATCTCCGGCGGCAGGTGCTCCGGCCCCACCGTCCCCGACCTGCACTTCACGTACGCATACTCGATCGCGTTGCGTAGCTCCCGCACGTTGCCCGGCCACTCGTACGCCGTCAGCACGTCCATCGCATCGTTGGATATCCGCAACAGCTCGCGCCCCGTGTGCCGCGCCGTGCGCTCCAGAAAGTGCTCCACCAGCATCGGGATGTCGATCGCCCGGTCGCGCAGCGGAGGCAGCCCGATCGGCACCACGCACAGCCGGTAGAACAGATCCCGCCGGAACTGCTTCTTCTCCATCAGGCGCCGCAGGTTCTGGTTGGTCGCGCTGATCACCCGCACGTCGACCTTGACCGGAGCCTCCCCGCCCACCCGCTCGAACGTCTGCTCTTGCAGCACCCGCAGCAGCTTCACCTGCATACTCGGCGACAGCTCGCCGACCTCGTCGAGGAAAATCGTGCCGCCGTCGGCCAGCTCGAAGCGCCCCTTCTTGTTATGCACGGCCCCGGAAAAGGCGCCGCGTACGTGCCCGAACAGCTCGCTCTCCAGGATGCCTTCGGGCAGCGCCCCGCAGTTGATCGCCACGAACGGCTTGTCGGCGCGCGGGCTCAGGTCGTGGATCGCGTTCGCCACCAGCTCCTTGCCCGTGCCGCTCTCTCCCTCCACCAGCACCGGCACGTTGACCGACGCCACCTCGCGGATGAGGTCGAACAGCGCCAGCATCTTCGGGTCCTTGCCGATCATCCCCCCCAGCGCGTGGTGGTGCTTGAGCTTGCGCTTGAGCGTATCGAGCTCGGTGATGTCCCGCAGCGACACCAGCGCCCCGACGTTTTGGCCGTCCGGGTCGGCCAGCGGATGCGTGACCTTCTCGAGCGTCCGCTGCTCGCCGTCCGCGCGCACGAACAGCACGGTATCGCGCCCGCCCGACTTGGGGGCGCCGTCTTCCCCAGCGCACTGGGCGCAGCCCGGTCCGCACAGCCGACCCTGGAACAGCTCGTGGCAGTCGTTGCCCAGCACCTCTTCGCGCCTCATGCCGGTCATGCGCTCCGCCGCCTGGTTGAAGTAGAAGATGCGCCGCGCGATCGTATGGGCGACCACCCCCTCGGCCAGGTTGTCGACGATCAGCTCGAAGTTGCGCCGCGTCACGAACAGCGCGTGCAGCACGCCCGACGCCACCAGCGCGTCGATCCGCTGGCGAAGCAGCTCGCGGGCCTCCCGCAGAACGGCCGCGGCCCGGTCCGGCGGATCGTCGTCGCGGGGCTGGGGCAGGTCCCAGTGCAGGTGAGGCGGCATTCCGGGCAGATTGGGCCGGCAGGACTGATCGAACTCCCCGAGAGTCACCACCAGATCGAACATGAACAGCTCGACGTCGAGCGGGGAGCGCGAGGGCACGGCGCGCAGCTCGACGCCGACTTCGGCCATGATCCGTTCAGCGGCCGGATCCAAGTCCACCGGGATCATGTTGGCGCTGATGATCTCGACCCGTGCGGGCGCGACCCGCCTCGCGAGCCCTTCGGCCATCAGGTGCAGGTTGCTGCGCCCGCTGGCGAGGAACAGGATGAGACGCTGGCGCTCCACGGCACGGTTGTAACGCAAGCATCGCCGCGACGGAACGTGTGTGCTTGACGTGCGCTGCTTTCACCATTCTTATCGGGGGCCATGGGAGAAACGCGCAAGGTGGTGTGCTACGGGCATGAAGTTCCGGCGTTCACGGAGGTCTTCCCCAAGCTGTTCCGCGCCGGACTCGAGGGCATGGGCATCGACCAGATCCAGCAGGTGGCCGGCAAGCTGTCCGACGCCGACCGCGCGGTGCTGGGCGACTATCTGGGCGCCGACGGCGCTGCGCGGGTGATTGACGGGCTCGCGAGCGACAAGGCCCAGGTCGTGTCGTCGTCGTACACGCCCACGGGCACGGTGAGCGAAGATCAATTCCGCGCGGTGTTCCCGCGCGTGATGGTGTCGATCAACAACACGCTCACGCCCGATCAGGTGGTGACCGTGATGGGCACGCTGTCGGCCGAGGACATGGCGAGCATGAGCCTGTTCTTCGGCGACGAGGGCCGCACCTTCGTGTTCAAGCAGATGCGTCCGGACGCGGTGCGTGCCGTGCTGGATCGGACCGAGGACTGGGTGTTCCTCGAGACCGGGCGCAGGGCCGTGCAGACCATTCCCCAGTACAGCTGCACGCTCGACAAGCAGGAGCGCGTCGACAGGAAGCTGCAGGGCGTCGAGACGATCGCGCTGAAGTACCGTCAAGCGCCCCGCGGCGTGTACATGAAGTGGCTCGCGGGTCCGTTCAAGGGGCGCGAGCTGCTCTACTCCGAGTCGTCGCTGGGCAAGGACAAGATCCGGGTGCGCGAGGGCGGCATGCTCGGCATCGTTCCGGTGACCCTGGCGGTGGACGCGCCCCTGGCGCGCCGGGGCACCAAGCACCTCGTGACCGAAGTGGGGCTGGGACAGCTGGTGACGATGATCGAGCGCGACTACCTGAAGGCCGGCCCCAAGGGCCACATCAAGCGCGTCAACCACGGCATCACGGAGATCGACGGCATCAAGGTCTACAAGTTCGAGAGCATCCTGCCGCGGGACAAGTCGCTGGGCTACTACTGCCACCGGATGGTGCACTACACGGACTACCTGCGGGCGCTGGAGATCAAGTGCGAGATCTTCAACTTCGACAACGAGCTGGACGAGGCCTACCACTATCGGGAGATCGACACGCGGCCTGCGCTGTCCGACAAGGACTTCGATCCCCGCAACGGGCAGTACAAGCTGTAGGGGCGCGGCGCCCGGCAAGTCCAGCGCTTGGGCGCGATCCGGTCGTCCCTCTTCAATACCGCCAACACGTGCTCTACCCTGCCTGCCGATGACGCACCCGACAACCCAGCAAACCAGCGTCCCGGCGGTCACGCCGCGCACCGTCGCGCTCGGCGTGACGGGCAGCGTGGCGGCGTTCAAGGCGGTGGAGCTCGCGCGCACGCTGTTGCAGCGGGGCACGCGGGTGCTTCCGGTGCTCACGCGGTCGGGCGCGAGGTTCGTGGCGCCGATGACGTTCACGGCGTTGTGCGGCGAGCGGGCGCGCGTGGACATGTGGGACGACACGTTCCCGGGGGAGCTGCACATCGAGCTGGCGGCCCGGGCGGACGCCGTGCTGGTGGCGCCGGCCACGGCGGACTTTCTGGCGCGCATCGCGCAGGGGCGCGCCGACGATCTGCTGGCGGCGCTGGTGCTGGTGGCCAGGGGGCCGGTGCTCGTGGCCCCGGCGATGCACCCGCGCATGTGGGCGAATCCGGCCACGCAGCGCAACGTTCGCGCACTGCAGCACGACGATCGCGTGCGGTTCGTGGGTCCGGTGGTCGGTCCCGTCGCCAACGGCGAGGTGGGCTTGGGGCGCATGGCCGAGCCGTCGGACATCGTGTCCGCACTCGACGGGCTGCTGTCGGGCCGGGATCTGCAGGGCGTGCGTCTGGTGGTCACGGCCGGTCCCACGGTCGAGGACCTCGACCCGGTGCGATTCCTTTCGAACCGATCGTCGGGCCGCATGGGGTTCGCGATCGCGGCGCGGGCGGCGGAGCGCGGTGCGCAGGTCAAGCTGATCACCGGCCCGGTCGTGCTGCCCACGCCCACTGGCGTCGAGCGCATCGACGTGCGTTCCGCCCTGCAGATGCAGAGCGCTTTGCACGAAGCGATGGGCCCGGGGCTGTCGTCGGCGGACGTGCTGGTGATGAGCGCGGCGGTGGGAGACTACCGGCCGTCGAGGCTGCACGAAGGCAAGATGAAGCGATCGGCCGATGCCTTGTCGATCGAGCTTTTGCCCAACCCGGATCTGCTGGCGGGCATCGGAGCGCAGCGTGCGTCGTCTCGTCCGCTGCTGGTGGGCTTTGCGGTGGAGACCGGAACGGACGACGAGGTCGTGGCCTACGCGCGAGGCAAGCTGATGCGCAAGCGAGTCGACATGGTGGTGGCGAACGCGGCGTCGGACGGCTTCGGTGGGGAGACGAACCGGGCGACGATCGTGGAGCAGGACAGAGAGGAACCGCTGGGGCAGATGAGCAAGCTGGCGTTGGCGGACCGGATCCTGGATCGGGTGCGCGAGCGCCTGGCCGCGGAGCGATGACGTGGCGTATCTGGTGATCGCGTTGGTACTGACGCTGGCGGGCACGGCCGTGAGCTTTCACCCGTCGCTGGCGGGCACGCCGTGGATGTGGCTGGCCTTCGGGCTGTCGCAAGCGCCGCTGGCGATGGTGTCGCTGGCGCGACTGCAGCGCGAGGGCGAGGTGCGCGAGCAGCTGCAGCCGCGATGGGGAGACATCTCGATGGGGATGGGGGCGGCGCTGCTATTGCTGGCGGGGTCGTTGGGGATGCGCACGCTGCTGGCGCCGGCGGGGTCGCCGCGGGAGGCATGGTTATTCCGTGCCTACCTGCAGGCGGGAGATCCGAAGGTGTTGCAGGCGCATTGGCCGGTGATCGCCGCTGCGATCATCGGGCTGGCGTTCCTGGCCGAATGCGGTTGGCGGGGGCTGGTGCTGCCGTCGCTCGAGGAGCGGCTGGGGTCGCGCCGGGCCTGGCCGGTGGTGGGGCTGGCGTACGGATTGAGCTTTTCGCCGGGGGCATGGTGGCTGCGGGACACGGCGGGGCTCAATGTTCTTGTGCCGATGGCGGCGATAGCGGGCGGGTTGGTGTGGAGTTTTCTGGCTGCCCGCACGCGCAGGCTGGTGCCGTCGATGATGTCCCACGCGGCATTTTTGTGGTTTGTCGTGGTCCAGTTCCGGGTGCTGTCGGTAGGCGAGTAGGCCGGCGGTCGTGGGCGGACGGGCGTCGTTGGCGGATGTGCGGGCCATGGCGCAGCGCGTGGGGGATTGGTCCATTTTTTCGCGTGCAGGGGACGTTGACCGGCGGGCAGGGGGCGGCTAGCCTGCGCGTTCCGTTTCGACCAGGAGGCCAGCGGCGATGAGCGGTCACTCCAAGTGGGCTACGATCAAGCACAAGAAGGGCGCGCTCGATGCGAAGCGCGGCAAGCTGTTCACCAAGCTGATTCGCGAAATCACCGTGTCGGCCCGGATGGGCGGCGGTGACATCAACGGCAATCCGCGACTTCGCAAGGCTGTGGCGGACGCCAAGGGCCAGCAGATGCCGGCCGACACGATCCAACGAGCGATCAAGCGCGGCACCGGCGAGATCGAGGGCGTGTCGTACGAGGAGGTGCTCTACGAGGGCAAGGGTCCCGGTGGCACGTTGTTCCTCGTGGAGACGATGACGGACAACCGCAACCGCACGGTGGCGGAGCTGCGCAAGATCTTCGAGAAGCACAACGGCTCGCTGGGGTCCTCGGGCACGGCGGCGTGGGCGTTCGATCGCAAGGGCGTCATCACGCTCGACAAGGCGGCGTCCAACGAGGACCAGCTGATGGACGTGGCGGTGGGCGCGGGTGCGGACGACTACGCGGACATGGGCGACGAGTGGCAGGTGACCACGCCGGTCGAGGCGTTCGACGTAACGCTCAAGGCGCTGGAGTCGGCGAAGGTGTTGACGAAGGAGGCCAAGCTGGAGTTCGTGCCGAAAGACTGCAAGCAGGTTGTGGGGCGGGAAGCCGAGGTCTGCTTGAACCTGGTCGACGCGATCGACGAGCACGACGACGTGCAGAACGTGTTTGCGGACTTCGACATCTCCGATGAGGAGATGAAACGAATCTCCGGCGAATAGACGGTTGGCGGGGAGACGCCCGAGCCGGCGGCGCGACCGAGCGCGGTTGGCCGTCGGCCTTGGGTGGCGGGCACGAACACCGAGAGCTAGGCTTGAGAATCGCGCGCGCCGTGCCGGCGGAGCGAGCGCGTGACTTGGCATCATGATCTCGCGCGAAACCATCAGCCAAATCCGGGAGCGCTCCGACATCGCGGCGATCGTCGGCGAGACGGTGAAGCTGACGCGTCGGGGTCGTCACCTGGTGGGGCTGTGTCCGTTCCACAAGGAGAAGACGCCGTCGTTCCACGTGACGCCGGAGAACGGGCGGTTCTACTGCTTCGGCTGTCACGAGCACGGCAGCGTGATCGACTTCCTGATGAAGCTCGAGGGGCTGGAGTTCACCGAGGCGGTGCGCGAGCTGGCCGATCGGCTGGGCCTCGAGGTGGAAGAGGACCACGCGGCAGGCGCGGGGGTGGCCGGGGTGCGAGCGGCCAAGCGTGCCGCGCAGGATCTGTACGGCGTGCTGACGCTGGCCGCCTCGTGGTTCGAGCGTCAGTTGCGCGAACACGCCCATGCGCGGGTCGCGCGCGAGGAGCTGGCGAGGCGCGGCATGAAGCCGGAGACGCCCACGGACCTCGTGGCCGACGCGCTGCAGGCGTTTCGCGTGGGCTATGCGCCGCCGGGCTGGGACAACCTGGCGTCGTGGCTGCGCACGCAAGGCATCTCGCCGGCGGCGGCGGAGTCGGTGGGGCTCATCGCGCCGCGCAAGAGCGGCAGCGGACACTACGACTTCTTCCGCAACCGGCTGATGTTCGCCATCGTCGACGTGCAGGGCCGTGTGGTGGGCTTCAGCGGGCGCATCTTGCCGGATCCGGAGACCGGCCTGGTGGACAAGAACACGGGCAAGTACGTCAACTCGCCCGAGTCGCCGGTATACAGAAAGGGACAGACGGTGTTCGGCCTGTTCCAGGCTCGCCAGGCGATTCGCCAGAAGGACGAGGCGATCGTGGTGGAGGGCAACTTCGACGTGGTATCGCTGCACGCTAGGGGTGTGCGCAACGTGGTAGCGCCGCTGGGGACGGCGTTCACCGAGCAGCAGGCCAGGCTGATCAAGCGATTTGCGCCGCGCACGGTGCTGCTGTTCGACGGGGACGCGGCCGGGCTCGAGGCAGCGCGCAAGAGCCGCGAGCCGTGTCGGCAGGCCGGGTTGGACGCGCGTGTGGCGCTGTTGCCGAAGGGACTGGACCCGGACGACTTCGTGCGAACGCGGGGGGCCGAGCCGCTGGGGCACGTCATCGCAGCGGCCAAGGGCATGCTGGAGTTTCTCATCGACGTGGAGCTGGACAAGGGCTTTGCTCGTCGCGACGCACGCGAGCAGGCGGCGCGGGTCCGGGCGGTGGCCCAGATCCTGGCGTCGGAGGACGACCCGACGGTGCGAGCGATGGCGAAGCGCTATGCGGACAGCCTGGCGGCGCGTCTGGGGGTGACGGACGCGGGCACGCTGCGGTCGCTCGAGCAGGTGGTCAAGCGGGAGCTGGGCGTAGGGGAATCGTCGGGGGTGCGCAGGCCGCGTGCGCGCTCGGAGGCGCGGGAGGAGTCGGTTCCGCTGGACATGCTGGGCTGCCTGTTGGATTTTCCGGACATTCTCCTGGAGCCCGAGGTGCAGGAGGCCATGAGCCATCTGGAAGGAGGAATCGCCCTGGCCGCGGGGCTGGCACACAATCTGCTTGACAAGAACAAAAGCGAGGCCGTCGAGTCTTTTCTTGCACAACTGCCGCCGCCGATCCATGAATTCGCGGCTCAGAGGTTGGCCAGCCCCCGGCATACGGATGCCGATCAGGCGCGTCTCGAGTTTGTCGAGAACGCGCAGAAGTTGATACACCGCAATGCCTCTCGCGAGCAGCCGCTTGTGGTCGAGCAAATCAGCCGCGCAGACGCCCAAGGGGACGAGGCACGACAAGTCGAGCTGCTGCTGGAGATGGCTCGCAGGAGCAAGGAGAGGCGGGGATTGGGTTGAACGCTCCGCGTGATGCAACGCGGAGGACGAAACTGTGGGAACGAGGGAGCCGGTGCGAGCGAACAAGTCCGATCGAAAAACGCAAGGCCAGCCCGCTTCGTCGGGCGCGCACTCCAGGAGCCGCGAGAGCAAGGAGGTGCAGCAGCTCATCGACCTGGGCAAAGCCAAGGGCTTCCTGACCTACGAAGAGGTCAACGACGCCCTGCCGCAGGACGTGGTCGCGCCCGATCAGATCGACGACGTCATCAGCGCGTTGGGCGACGAGGACATCCAGATCGTGGATGCCGCCACGCAGGTGAAGATCGCGCCCAAGCGCATCGCCGAGCAGGAGGCGGCGGACCAGAAGGTCGGCGTCCGCGGGGAAGAGGCCAGCGAGGAGGACCTCGACGCCTACTACACCCGTTCGAACGACCCGGTCCGCATGTACCTGCGCAAGATGGGCAGCGTCTCGCTGCTCACGCGCGAGGGCGAGGTCGAGATCGCCAAGCGCATCGAGGACGGCGAGCTGATGGTCCTCGGGGCGATCCTCAACTCCCCCATCGCGGTCCGCGAGATCATCGAGATCGGCGACAAGCTGCGCAAGCACAAGCTCCGCGTCAAGGACGTCATCCGCGACGCCGAGGACGACGACCAGAACTTCGACGAGGAGGAAGCGGATCGGCGCATCATCCGGCTCATCGACAAGGTCAAGCGTCTCGACAAGAAGCACCAGGACCTGCTGACCGACCGCAAGGGCTGCGCGGACAACCGTCGCAAGGCCCTGGACGCCGAAATCGCGGCCACGCGCCTCGAGCTGGTCAAGACCCTCGAGGAGATGCGCCTGAACAAGAAGACGATCGACCGCATCGTCTCCAAGCTCAAGTGGGTCATCCAGAAGGTCGAGCGCGCCGAGGCCGACGTTGCCCTGCTCGAGAGGGAGACGGGCATGACGCGCGAGCAGATCAAGCGTCAGATCTCCGCCTCCCGCGACAACCCAGCCGCCGCCCGTCGCCTCGCCAAGAAGCTCAACATGCGTTCCTCGCAGCTTGCCGAGGTCGAGACGCGCATCAAGAACGCGCACGTGGGCGTCAAGAAGGTCGAGGAAGAGCTCGACATCGACGTGCACAACATCCGCGAGACGTACTCGGCGATCCGCAAGGGCGAGCAGATGGCCGAGCGCGCGAAGGCCGAGCTGGTGGAGGCCAACCTGCGCCTGGTGGTGTCGATCGCCAAGAAGTACACCAACCGCGGCCTGCAGTTCCTCGACCTGATCCAGGAGGGCAACATCGGCCTCATGAAGGCCGTGGACAAGTTCGAGTACAAACGCGGCTACAAGTTCTCCACCTACGCCACCTGGTGGATCCGTCAGGCCATCACCCGCGCGATCGCCGATCAGGCACGCACCATCCGCATCCCGGTGCACATGATCGAGACGATCAACAAGCTCATCCGCACCTCGCGTTATCTCGTGCAGGAGTACGGCCGCGAGCCGACCCCCGAGGAGATCGCCGAGAAGATGGAGCTGCCGCTCGACAAGGTCCGCAAGGTCCTGAAGATCGCCAAGGAGCCCATCTCCCTCGAGACCCCCATCGGCGAGGAGGAAGACTCGCATCTGGGCGACTTCATCGAGGACAAGTCCGTGGTCAGCCCCTCGGACGCCGTGATCAACATGAACCTGTGCGATCAGACGCGCAGGGTGCTCAAGTCGCTCACGCCTCGCGAGGAGAAAGTTCTTCGGATGCGCTTCGGCATCGGCGAGAAGAGCGATCACACGCTCGAGGAAGTCGGCCAGGACTTCGAGGTCACCCGCGAGCGCATCCGCCAGATCGAGGCCAAGGCCCTGCGCAAGCTCCGTCACCCCAGCCGCTCCAAGCAGCTCAAGAGCTTCGTGGAAGGCTGACCTCACCCCGGCCCGGGGCGCCGCGGCTCACCCCCAACCTGCGTCTTCCCTTCCCTCCCCCGTCAGCTATCGTAGGGACGTGCGGGGACCTCAAGACGCCACGGGGAGTCCGGACACGATCGTCAATCGTGACCTGTCCTTCCAGTCTCTGGTGCTCGACCTGTCCGCCCAGCTCATCGAGGTGGATGCGTCGAATGTCGATGAGCGCGTCCGGCAGGTGCTCGCATCGATCGGCGAGTTCGTGCAGGCCGATCGGTCCTACGTGTTCCTGATGCGCGAGGAAGGCAACCTCGCGGACAACACGCACGAGTGGTGCTCGCCGCATGCTGCTCCCGCAGCCGACCGGCTGCAGGGCCTGGACCTGGACAGGCAGCTTCCGTGGTTCGGCGCCTGCATGCGTCGCTTCGAGGTCTTTCACGCGCCGCGCGTGGCGGACCTGCCGCCCGAGGCGCGCAGCGAGCGCGAGGAGTTCGAGGCCGAGAACATCAAGTCGCTCGTGGTCGTGCCGATGGTTCGGCGCGCCGAGCTCTACGGGTTCCTGGGGTTCGACGCCGTGACGGCCGAGCGCGACTGGTCCGCCGACGCCGTTGCGGTTCTTCGCATCGTGGGGCAGATGCTGCTGAGCGTGCTGGAACGCGCGAAGGTCGAGCGCCAGCTCATGCGCAGCGAGGATCGCTTCCGCAGCCTGGTGGAGAACACGAGCGACTGGGTGTGGGAGGTCGATGCCGAGGGCGTCTACACGTACGTGAGCCCCAAGGTGCGGGAGCTGCTGGGCTGGGAACCCCATGAGGTGCAGGGCCGGTCGGCCTTCGACCTGATGCCGCCCGACGAACGGGAGCGCATGCGCAAGGAGTTCGAAGCCCATGCGGAGCAGCGGGCGCAACTGCGGGGGCTGGTCAACCGGCTGCAGCACCGCGACGGGCACGAGGTCTGGGTGGAGACCAACGGCGTGCCGTTGCTCGACGCAGGGGGGGCGCTGGTCGGCTATCGCGGGATCGACCGCGACATCTCGGAGCGAAAGCTGGCCGAGGACGAGAGACAGACGCTGGACGCGAGGATGCGCGAGTCGCAGCGGCTCGAGAGCCTGGGCCTGCTTGCCGGCGGCATCGCGCACGACTTCAACAACCTGCTGACGGCAGTGATGGGCCAAGCGAGCTTGGCGCGGCTCATGCTCCCGCCCGACCACGAAGTGCAGAGATCGCTGCGCCTGGTGTCCGAGGCGGCCCAGCGCGCCTCCGAGCTCACGCGCCAGCTGCTGGCCTACTCGGGCCGTGCCCCGTTCGTGCGGACTGTCGTCGACATGTCTGCCGTCGCGCGGGAAATGGGGCCGCTGCTCGAAGCGTCGACTTCCACCAAGGGGCTGCTCGCCTGGGAGCTCGACGACGCGCCGCGGCTGGTCGAGTGCGACGTCTCGCAGCTGCGCCAGATCGTGATGAACCTGGCGATCAACGCGTGCGACGCCGTGCAGGGCCGCGAACATCCTCGCGTGGTGATCGCCACGGGAGCGTCACCACTCACGATCGCCGAGCTCGACCAGTCGTTCTTCGACCCGTCGGCGGACGGCCAAATGACGGCCTGGCTCGAGGTCCGGGACAACGGGCCGGGGATCTCGCCCGATGTGCTCGGGCGCATGTTCGACCCGTTCGTTTCCACCAAATCCCAGTCGAGGGGGTTGGGCCTGTCGGCGGTGCTGGGCATCGTCCGAGGGCACCGCGGGGGGTTGCGCGTGCGAACTTCTCCCGAACAAGGCACCTCGTTCCAAGTCCTGCTGCCCCTGGGTGGGCGCGCGCCGCAAGCCGAACCGGTGACGGACACGCGGCCGCCGCGCCGCTCGAGCGGCCAGGGCTGCGTGCTGGTCATCGACGACGACGCGCTGGTGCGCTCGGCGGCAGCGATGATCCTGCGCGCGCAAGGCTACTCGGTGCACGAGGCGTCGGACGGCGAGAGCGGGCTGCGGGTGTACGGCGAGCACCACGACGAGATCGACGTGGTGCTGTTGGACATGACGATGCCGGGGATGAACGGCGCACAAGTGGCCGAACGGCTGCGCGCGGTCAATCCGAGGGTTCGCATCCTGGTAGCGAGCGGCTTTCCGGCGGCAGAGACGGCGGAGCGCATGGCGGCGAACCCACCGGCCGGATACCTGGAGAAGCCGTATTCGGCCGAGGCGCTGCTCGACGAGCTCGGCAAGCTCGTGGGGCCATCGTCGAGGTGATCACGGGCAGGGCGCTCGAGCGACCTCCCGAACGAGTCAGTCGTCAGTGGGCTCCGCGCCGTCGCCCAGCTTGCGATAGATCGTGCGTATGGAGATGCCCAGCAGCTGGGCAGCGAGGGACTTGTCGCCCTTGGTGTACTTGAGCGTCTCACGGATGAGGCGCATCTCGACCTCGTCGAGGGAGGTGCCGACGGGAAACTGGAGCACGGAGGGAGCGGGCGCCGAGGCGGTGGCGACCACCTCGGGCAGATCTGCGACAGCCAAGGTATCGGCGCGGCAGAGCACGACGGCCCGCTCGATGGCGTTCTCGAGCTCGCGCACGTTGCCTGGCCAGGAGTAGTCGAGCATCGCTTGCATGGCGTCGCGGGACACGTCGAGGCGGGTGCGGCCGTTCTTGGCGCAGTACACGCCGAGGAAGTGATCGACGAGCAGAGGGATGTCCTCGCGGCGAGCGCGCAGCGGCGGCGCGGTGATGGCGATGACGTTGAGGCGGTAGAACAGGTCTTCGCGAAACCTGCCCGCGGCCACCTCGGCGCGGATGTCGCGGTTGGTGGCGGCCACGATGCGCACGTCGGCGCGCTGGGTGTCCCCGCCGATGGGCTCGTACTCGCCGTCCTGCAGCACGCGCAGCAGCTTGACCTGGACCGAGGGGGACAGCTCGCCGATCTCGTCGAGGAAAATGGTGCCGCCGGCGGCCTTGGCGAAGCGGCCGTCGCGCTTTGCGACGGCGCCGGTGAAGGCTCCGCGCTCGTGGCCGAAGAGCTCTGCTTCGAGGATGGTCTCTGGGATGGCGGCGCAGTTGACCGCGACGAACGGTCCGCTGGAGCGCGCGCTGCGGTCGTGGATGTAGCGGGCGAGCAGCTCCTTGCCGGTGCCGCTCTCGCCGAGCACGAGCACGGTGGCCATGGACGGAGCGGCCTGGGTGGCGATGTCGAGCACACGGCGAAGGGTGTGGCTGTTGCCGACGATCTCGCGTCGCCGCAGAAGGCTCAGCTCCTGGCGCAGGGAGCGGTTCTCGGACAGCAGCCTGCCGCGCTCGGCGGCCTTTCGCAGGCTCTTGACCAGCGTCATGCGCTTGAGCGGCTTCTCGATGAAATCGTAGGCGCCCTCGCGCATGGCCTGCACCGCGGCCTCGACGGTGCCGTAGGCCGTCATGACGACGACCTCGGTATCGGGCGAGACCTGCTTGACGGCGCGCAGCAGCTCGATGCCGCTGGTGCCGGGCATCATCAGGTCGGTGAGCACCACGTGGATTCGGTGCTTGCGCGCCAGGTCGATGGCGGCTCTCGCGCTGTCGGCCGTGAGCGCGCGCATGCCTTCGCGCACCAGGATCTTCTCGATGGACGCCAAGTGTGCCGCCTCGTCATCGACCACCAGCACGGTGGTAGCGTCGGGCTGGACGCCGGGCGGGGGCGAGGAGCCGTCGATGGGTACAGGTGAGTCGGCGGCGTCGTGGTCGTTCACGGGGCCCATTGTGACAACACCGAAATGCGCTGTCCAACTCCACCGGTGAGGCCGGACGGGAGAAGGGAACGCAGGGGCGCACGGCGCGGAGGCGCGCAGGTTGACGAGGCAGTGCGGGCGCAGGCGGGCCAGGGGCCGGGACCGGCTTGACACGGGGCGGGCGAAGGGCCATTCGTGTGCGCTGAAGACGCAGTGGAATCGCAGCGAGACCAACAAATGGACCAATTCACCGCGCACCTCGATCGCGGCTGGGATCTGGTGCAGCGTGGCGACACGCGCGGCGCCGCGGCATCGGCCCGTCAGGCGCTCGAGATCGAGCCCCAGTCCCCCGAAGCCTACAACCTGCTGGGCTACGTGGCCGCGCTCGACGGCGAGTCGTTCGAGGCGATCGAGCACTACCGGCAGGCGGTAGCGATCGACGAGACGTACATGGAAGCGATGTTGAACGCGGCCGAGGTGTACATCCACCCGCTGGGCCAGTTCGACGACGCGATCGCGATGTGCGAGCAGGCGCTGGCGTTGTCCGAGACCGACGAAGAGGTGGTGGACACGCTGCTGCTGACGTTCGACGCGATGCTGGGCAAGGGGGACATCGACGGTGCGCGGTCGGTGGTGGCGCGTCTGCCGGCTCCGCCGTACGACAGCCCGAACCATACGTTTCTGGTGGGACGTGCTCTCTACGAGATGGGCGACTTGGCGAAGGCGGCTCCGTTGATCGAGGAGGCCGCGCGCAAGGATCCGAACCACGCGGAGGCCTGGTACTACCTGGCGTTGATCCAGGACGAGCGCGGCGAAGCGCACGGCGCGACCGAGAGCTTCCTGCGGGCGCGAGAGCTGGATCTGCAGGAGCCTGAGCCGCCGTGGGCACCCACGCGCGACATGTTCGCGACCGCGGTACGGCGCGCACGCGACGGCCTGGACCCGGTGTACCGGCGGTTCGTCAGCGAGGCGGAGATCTTCGTGAGCGAGGTGCCGGGGATCGAGCTGGTGGCCGACGGGGTGGACCCGCGCGCGCTAGTGCTGCTCGATGGGCTGGCGTCGGTGGAGACTCCGGGGCCGCCGTGCTCGCGGATCTTCGCGTACCAGCGCAACGTGGAGCGGGTGGCCGGCGCACCGGATCGGATCGAGGCGGTGCTGCAGGAGTCGCTGGAGCGCGAGGTGTCAGCGATCTTCCTGGAGAGCGGGAGCGAGGAAGACGGCGGGCCGCGGCACCTGAATTGACTGGCACGCGACGATGTTGCGCTGTGGTGCCATGCTTCTCACGCTTGCACCGCGTTTCTCTCACACGCACACTCAACACATGCTCGCCCGCGTCGTTCCCGAAGACGGCCGTCTGATCCGGCTGAGCTATCGCGTCGCGCGCGCCAGCGAGGTGTGAACCATCCCGGAGGAGCCCTCGCCCGAGTCGCAGACCCACGACCTCGTCCTGGACATGCTCAAGGCGCTGCTGCTGGTGTGGGCCGCCGGGCGCCGGGCGCAGGTGGCGCGCAACCTGGCCGTGCGCTCGGACGAGGCCCACCCGAACGTCGGCGCCAATCCGGACCTGTGCGTGCTCGATCCGCGCACGCCTGAAGGCGATGCGCTGACCAGCTTGTGTCTGAGGAAGCCGGGCCATTCGGTGCCGCCCCTGGTGGTGGAGGTGGTCAGCGAGAACCGGCCGGGCAAGGACTATGCGTCCGCGCCGGAGCGCTACGCCGCCTGCGGTGTTGGCGAGCTGTGGGTGTTCGACTGACGACGATGCAAGCCCAACAGCGCGCCAGCCTCGTCTAAACTGGATCACGTTGAGATGGAGCCTTCTGGCGCCAGCGGTGGCCGGGGCCGGGCCCATCGGCGTCAAAGCATACCGGAGATGGGCATGAGGAGCCGC
>JAJZQG010000118.1 GCA_021847645.1 Myxococcales bacterium | reverse complement strand
TCCAGGCGCTGGACGGCCGTTCGGAGCGACCGTCACCGGCAAGTACTCGTACGATCCCGTCGCCGTGCTGGCGTTCGTCTTGCCGAGCAAGGCATACACGTAGAACTTCGTGGCATCGGCGGGATCGAAACCGGCAGCCACCGCGAGACCCGAGCGCGGCGTTGCCATCGAGGGCAGGCTCAGCCAGTGGCCGGTGGAGCCCAGCGGCAACGGCTTGTCCGTACCCGCCGTGGCCGAGCCGTCGTCGGTGAAGGTCAGCTTGGTCGGGTCGTTGACGGTCGCCAGCAGCACGGCGTCCGTGCCCGGGTCGCCCGCAGCCGGCGTGCGATAGATGCGGTAGCCAGCCACGTTCGGCAGGTCGTTGCCCAGCGAGTCGACCGGCGCGGTCCACACGAGTGTCACCGCGATCTTCTTGTTCTGAATATTGGGCAGCTTGAGCGAGAACTCGTCGCTCGGCAGAGACTCTCCTCCCGGATTGTCCGTGTCCGTGTCGGCGAAGATCGCGCTCACGCGGTAGTGCCACTCCCCTTCGAGCAACCCCACCGTGCCCAGATCAAGGTCGACGTCCTGAATCACGGGGGCCTCGCGTGGCGACAGGATCAACGCCCGTTCCGCGGTCGCCGAGGGGCCGGAGCCGTTGTCGCCTCCGACCAGGTAGATGTAGCGGCCCACCGTGGCCGCCCCGGCGAGCGTGCGCGGCGCTGCGAGCGTCTGGTTCTGCAGCGTCCACGACCCCATCTTGCCGAACAGGTCGACCGAGGCGAACTCCGTGGTGTCGAGCGCGCCCGTGGCCTGCCCGGAGTCGCCACCCAGCGCGTAGACGAATCGCGCTGCGGGCGTGGCCTTGCCGCTGGCAGCCGAGACCGCACGCCGGCCCACGTTCATACTCGTCCCCGCCGTCGGGTTGTTGAGGTTGAGCGAGGGCGTCGTCACGCCGATCGCGGAGTACTCGTCGTAGGAGCCGTCCGAGTTCTTGAGCGTCACCACGCACACGTCGCCCGCTGTCAGCGTCGAGCCGTCGATCGTGATCGCGTCCGTGCAAGCAGACCCGTTGCACACGGGGGCCTGGTTGGTGACTGCCGGGGCAGCCACGGGCTGGCCGCTCGCATTCACGCACTCGAGCGTCACCGTCGCCCCGGCCGCGAAGTTCGATCCGGACAGGACCACCTGCTCGCCGCTCGACGCGGCGATGGAAGCGGGGGTCGCATTGTCGATGACCGGGGGCGCGTTGGCGACCTCGGTGAAAGCGTTGCTCAACAGTCCCACCTCACCGGTGGGATTGACCACGATCAGGTCGTAGAGCCCCACCGGCGTGCCGGTGGGCACCACCCCCGTCAAGGTGCTGTCATCGACGAACGAGACCGACTGGATCTCGACCGCCGTGTCGGTAGCCTGCCCGGTCGTCGGATTGAGGAACGCACGCGGTGTGCGCGCAAGAGCGGTTCCGCCGGTGCGATAGATGGTGATGGCCGTGTCCGTCTGGGCCCATCCGAACGACGGCTTGACCGATCCCAACGTGATGCTGGTGGCGTTGCCGACCTGCAGCCCGTTGGACAGCGTCGTCGAGCAGCCAGTCGCGTCGTTCAGGTGCACGTCGTACATGCCCGGCGCCTGGTTCATCGGGACCAGAACCTGCAAGCGGTTCGGATGGTTGGGCACATCGAAGTGCTGCAGCACCGTCACCGGCGTGGTCGCGCCCGCCGGCGTGATCGTCACCGCGTCGTCCTGGAGCGGACGCGAGATCGAGGTTACGAACAGGGTCACGCGCGTGTTGATGCCGTTGTAGACGACCGACGGATCGACGTAGAACAGGATGGGCCCGCTCACGACGGTCACGGTGGCGTGCGGCAGCGGGCGATCCTCGCAGCCGTCGGGGTTGTCCACCACGACCTGGCATTCGTCGCCGGGCACCGCGGTCGGTCCGAACACGGCGGTGATGGTCGAGCCATCGGCCGCGACATCGGCGCTGACGGCCTGGACCGGAGCGTTGCTGCCGCAGATGAGCGAGACCAAGGCGCCGGCCTCGAAGTTCTTGCCGTGGATGGTGATCGTGGAGCCGCCCTCGCACACGGTCGAAGGGGCCACCGAGTCGACCGTCGGCGGCGGCTGGATCAGCAGCTCGATCGTGCCGCTCGACGCGCAATCGGCCGGCGGCGGGTTGGTCACGACCACCGGGACCTTGGTGGCGCTATCCACGGTGAAGTCGCCTTGCTTGATGGTGATCGTCAGGCTGGTGCACAGCTCGACATCGGCCTCGGAGAAGTTGCCCACCACCGGCGTGCAGCCGCCCGCGGCGCTCGGCGTGTACGTCTTGTCGCCGACCTTCACGCTCGGATACGTGTCCCCCAGCTTCAGGAAGTTGGTGCCGACGATCTCGACCTGCTGATCCGCCTGGTCGTCGCAAATGGCGGGGGGCTTGAGCTCGCTGACGACCGGGGGCGGCAGCACGGCGAGCCCAAGCGGGATTTCCGTGGCGCTCTTGCCGTCGGGATTGGTCACCTTGATGGTGAACACGCCCGTGGGCAGGTTGTCCTGCGGCCGGACGTCGAAGGCCATCTTGGCTTCGCTGTACCAGTGGACAAGGCTTGCGGACGGGTTGGAGGGGTCGTCGGCGAGCACCACATGGCCCGAGGTGTTGTCGGCGCCCTGCAGATCTTTGGCCTGGGCGAGCTCAATTTTCGGCAGAATGAGAGCGGCCGACTTGCTGCTCTCGAGAACCTTCGAGGGCATGGGCGTAAAGTTAGTTCCCGAAATATCGACGATCGTGGGCTCGCCGCTGGCGGTCGCGGCGTTGCACACCAGGTCGGGCTGGGCCGCGGAGCCGGTGGGCTTCGGGCTGTCGATCTGGTGGCTGCAAGAGCCGGTCAGCACGCCGAGCGTGACCAACAGGAACAGTCTTCGCAAGTACGCTTTCATGGCTTCTCCTCGAATCGGGCTCCCAGACAAGCGCGGTTGGGTTCCGAAAATGTCTTCAGTACAAGGGGACGTAGCAGCGGCCGTTCGTGCACGGAACGCCGTTGCAGCAGTCGCCCGACGTGGTGCACTGCTGGCCGTACAAGGCACACGAAGCGTCGGGCGTTCCGGCGTCCGGCGGCGGCGCGTCGGTGACCGGTGCGTCGGTGACCGGTGCGTCGATGACCGGTGCGTCGATGACCGGTGCGTCGATGACGGCACCATCGCTCGGGCCGGCATCCACGCCGGCGTCGGTTCCGGGGATGAGGCCGCACACGCCTTTCGTGGAACCGGGCTCCAGCGTGCAAGGCAGGCCTGCGCAGCAGTCCGCGTCGGTCGTGCACGCAGCACCTGCAGGCGCGCAGCTGTCCCCGCAGATGAAGGGCGAACCGTTCGGGTCCTGGTTGGGCAGGCAGGGCAACCCGCAGCAGTCGGCGCTCGTGGCGCACGCGTGTCCGACCAGGGAGCCGGCATCGGCGCAATCACCGACACCCGTGCAGCGCGGAATGCCCAGCAGGTCTTGCTGGCAAACGGTCGGATCCTGGTTCACGTTCCCCGCGCAGCAGTTGTTCTCCGCGTTGCACGACGAGGTCGCCAGCTTGCACACCGAGCCGGCCGCACGGCAGGCGTTGCCGTTGTCGCATCGCCCGATCGTGGCGCCGGCCGCCTTGCTGCAGGTCACCGAGCCGTTGCCGCCGGGCATGCCGGCCGAGCCGCAGCAGTCGCTGTCGTCCTGGCAAACCTCACCGGTAGGACGGCACCCGCTGGGCGGCTGGCAGATCCACACACCGGTCGGCCCCCAGGGCGCGCACGCACGGCTGCAACACGAGCCGCCGCAGGTCGGCACGCCGCCGTCCAGACCGCCGCCGGACGCGCCCGCGCCGCACACCTCGCCCGTCACCAGACACTGCGTCCCGCCCGGCGCCGCCGGCAACGTGCATGTGCCCAGGGTGGCCCCCGCGGCGATCGTGCACACCCCCGAGCAGCAGGACGGGCCGTTGACACACGTGTCGCCCGTCTGCGTGCAGAACGACGGCGCGATCGAGCAGCGGCCGTTGCTGCACAGCTGCGAGCAGCACTCGTCGTGCGTCGCGCACGCGTTACCGGCGGTCAGACAAGCCGTGTTCAGAGGCTGGCAGACCTTGCCCGTGGCGGCATCCGCACCCGCGTCCGCACCCGCGTCCGCGTTCACCGGAGTCCCCGCGCAGGTGCCGCTGCAGCAGTCGGCATCGGCTGCGCAGGGCTGGTTGTCCGAGATGCACACCGTGGCGCCGCACACGCCACCGCTGCAGACCGTCGTGCAGCACTCGGTGGAGTTCGCACAGCCCTCGCCCGCCTGCTTGCAGGCCGCGATCGGGTTGGTGCACAGGTGGCTGTCCGGATCGCAGTTCGCCGAGCAGCAGTCGCTGTGCGTCGTGCACGCCGCTCCCACGAGCTCGCAGTTGGGCTTCACGTCCACCCCGGAGCCGTCCGCCGGCGCGCCGTCACCTGCTGCGCCCTCCTGCGACACGTCGCCTCCAGTCCCGTCCGGCAACGCCCCATCGTTGTTGGCGTCGCCGCCGACCGACACGTCGCTTCCCGAGTCCCCCCCGCTGCCGCCGGTTGCGCCGGAAGCAGGCGCCTGCTCGCTGCTTCCGCACGAGAAAAGGGCAACGGGCAGCGTGACAACACCCAGAACGGCCACGAGACGGGCAACGATCACGGTCGATTTTCGCATGCGGACCTCCCGGAAGGAGGGGTACCGGGAACGCGAGATGGCAGGCAGACAATTTGGGAGAAGGAGCGCCGGCTGCGCGCGGCACTGGACACGGGTTCCGACCCGGGCGTGCGACGGGACGACCCGATCAGTCCTTGCAGCAGCGGAAGCCGAGCTCGCCGAGGATCGCGTTGGACGCGAAACGGCTCAGGTTGAACGAGCAGGTCAGACCCAGGGCGGGCGAGTCGTAGGAGCCGCCCTTCGCCACGAAGATGTTCAGGTTCTCCGGCGCCCCGGTGTTGCCCGTGATCGTGCTGGTCCACTCGGCCGCATTGCCCGACAGGTCGTGGATGCCATCAGCGGTCATGCAGCCAGGCAGTGCGTCCGAGCCGGTGGGCAACAGCACGTTGTCGTTCGCGCCGCCGGGGATTCCGTCATAGTCGAGGCCGTTGCAGGTCAGCGGCTCATACGCCATTCCATAGGGATACAGGTTGTTCGCAGCCCCCGCGCACGCTGTCTGCAGCTCCGTGGCCGTGCACAGCCGTGCGCCCGTGGCGGCACAGGCGGCCGCCGCTTCCCCTTGCGTCGCGAAAGTCCAGGGCAGCACGTTCGGCTTCACGCACCGACGGCTCTCGTTGCTTCCCGGATCCGTTTGCGTCGCGTCGGGCCTCGAGGCCTCGAACCGGTCCACGTCGAACGTCAGGCCGTTGAGACTCACGTGCACCATGTCGTCCACGATGCCGTCGTCGATGACGCCGTTGCAGTCGTCGTCGATACCGTTGCAGACCTCGGTCGACGGCGCTCCAGGAACCGGATCCGGAGGCAGCGACAGGTCGCACATGGTCTTGGTCACGTCGTTCGGATCGCACACCCGCTTGCCACCGTCGCGACACGCTCCCTTCAAGCCGTTGTCGCACTCGGTTCCCAGGTCCGCGAAAGACTCGTCGGTCTGCCCGTTGCAGTTGCCGTCGACGCCGTCGCAGCGCGTCTCGACCACGGCGAGCGTGCCGTTGGCGTCGACCTCCACCCCGGGGCCGTAGTTGCACTTCCATCCTCCAGCGCCCTTGCACACGAAGTCCGCACCCGCGCACGGCGTCCCCGGCGTCGGGTAGCACAGCGACGCCGCCGGCTTCTGCGATGCAATCTCCGACGCGTCGTCCACGACCCCGTTGCAGTCGTCGTCCAGCCCGTTGCAGCTCTCGACGGTGGGCGGCGTCACCGGACACGCGTACTCACACCCGTTGGACGCATCGCCGTCGTTGGACGCGAAGCCCGGCAGGCAGGCGGCAATGACACACGCGCCGTTCACGCAGCCGCCCACGGCGTTGGCCAGCGAGCACACATGCCCGCAAGCGCCGCAGTTGTTCGGGTCGTTCGCCAGATCGAACCCGTCGTCGATCACGCCGTCGCAGTTGTTGTCCACGCCGTCGCAGACCTCGATCGTGGGACCCACGCCCGGAACGCACACCAGGCCCGTGCCCATGCACAGCGTCGTGCCCGGCGTGCATTGCCCCAGACAGGTTCCGCCCGGGCAGGTCGACTCACAGGCTTGCCCACCCCCCGGATTGCCTTCGTCCACCTGACCGTCGCAGTTGTCGTCGACCCCGTTGCACGTCTCGGCCTCCGGCGGGTACACCGGACACGCATACTCGCAGCCGTTCTCCGGCAGCTTGTCGATGTCCGCATAGCCAGCGTCGCACGCGTCCACGATGCAAGTGGGGAATCCATTGACCTCCTCGCACTTGGCCGTGGCGTGACCCAGCGCGCACACGTTGCCGCACGTTCCGCAGTTGTTCGTGTCGCTCGTGAGGTCGAACCCGTCGTCCGTCACGCCGTTGCAGTCGTTGTCCAGGCCGTCGCAGAGCTCCACGCCGCCGTTGGTCTGCGTACACGGGTACTCGCAACCGTCTTTCGCCACGCCATTCAGATCCACATGACCGGGCGCGCAATGGTCGATGGCGCATTGGCCCGCGATGCACGTGGGGAAGGCCCCGAACAGATCGCAGACATTGCCGCACGCTCCGCAGTTCGTCGGGTCGGTCTGCGTGTCCGCGCCGCACGCGTCCGCGCCGTCCAGGCCCGCTTCCGCGGGCTCGGTCCCGCCCGTGCCGCCTCCGTCGATGTAGAAGGCGCCGCCGGTGCCGCCCGTGCCCGCGGTGCCGCCCGTGCCCCCGGCCGCGTCCGTGCCGCTGTCGGCTTGGGCCGACTCGCAGGTAAAACAGTACGCATCGGTGTTGCACGCCGGGGCCGCCGCCATGATCGCCGACAGCGCCAGAAGCGAGATTGCCCGCGACGACTTCATCGCGCACCTCCTTGCCGGCTTCCACGCGCCCTGCGACGAGTCTCCACCAGCGCCAACGCGAGAAGCGCGAGCGCCGCTCCGGCCTGCCTGCCTCCATGTCCTTCCACGCTGCAAGCGCATCCACCTCCGCCCGTTGCCAGGCCGTAGACATTGGTGTCCTGAGGCGTCGCGCCCGACGGCCCGGAGCCGTCCCAGGTCCCCGCGTCCGACCCGCCGGCGCTGCTGCCACCGAATCCGCCGGCCGCGCCAGCGCCTCCCGCGCCCGACGAGCCTCCGCCGCCGTCGCTCGCCGTTCCTCCCGTTCCGCCGCTGCCGGCCGCTCCGTCCGCCGTGCCCGCCGCTCCGTCGGCACCACTGTCGGCGCCGCCGTCGGTCGAGCCGATGGGCACGCATACCTCATTGACGCACACCTCGCCGCCGGCGCACGGGAACTCGCCCTGCTGGCACTTGGCGCGGCACGCGCCGTCCGAGCACACCAGCTCCCCCGGACACGGGTTGTTCTCGTCGATCTGGCCGTCGCAGTTGTTGTCGATGCCATCGCAGACTTCGGGGAGCGGACCGACCGCGCCCTCGCACGTCACCACGCCCGCCTTGCACACCGTCTTCCCCGCCTTGCACGGCGGGTTGTCGTTCGGCGCTTGCGGTACGTCGCAATCGACTCCGATGAGTGGGTCGTTCTGGCTCACCTCCGGCTCTTCGTCGATGCTCCCGTCGCAGTCGTCGTCAATGCCGTTGCAGATCTCCGGCATGCTGGCCGCCGCCACGCACACCAGGCCCACGCCTGTCTGGCAGTCGAGCACGCCCGGGCACCCTCCGGGCATCGCGCAGCTGGCGCCTCGCCCCGGGACGTCGTCCACCTGCCCGTTGCAGTCGTTGTCCAGCCCGTCGCACTGCTCGAGCGACGGCAGCACGCCGCCGTCGCACACCACCTGGGAGCCGGCACACGCGTACGCTCCGAAGGTGCATACCCCGACATCGCACTTGTTGCCCGACTGGCAACACGCATCTCCCGTGTAATGCCCCAGCCCGTCGGAGACATGATCGTCCACCTGCCCGTTGCAGTCGTTGTCCAGCCCGTCGCAGATCTCGGGCGAGGGAACGACCGCGCCGACACAAGCGCCCCACGCTTCCACGCCGCTGCCGGGCATGGCCGTGCACGGCATGGTTCCCGCGCGGCATACGCCCACACCCTCGGTGCCCGACGGGCCCCCGTAGCAGGGCCGCGTCATGCCGTCGATTACCCCATTGCAGTCGTTGTCGAGCCCGTCGCACACCTCGGTCGCAGGGCCCACGCCTCCCGAGCACTCGAGCTTGCCGTTGTTGCAGACCGTCACGCCCGGCTTGCATTGCCCCACCGACAGCCCGCAAGGCTTGCCTACGTCGACCGGGTTGTCGTCGATCAACCCGTTGCAGTTGTCGTCGAGTCCGTTGCATACCTCCACCGTCGGCACGCATAGCTGGCACACACCATTCTCGTCGACGAGACCATTGCAGTTGTCGTCGAGCCCGTTGCATACCTCGGTGCCTGGAGCCTGGCCGGGGTTGGTGATCTGGCAGACCGTTCCATCGCCGTTCGCGTTGCACACGCGCACGCCGGTTCCCTTGCACACACCCAGCTTGCCGTCGTCGCAGGGCTGGCCCTTGTCCGGGAAGTCCTCGTCGATCAGCCCGTCGCAGTCGTCGTCGAGCCCGTTGCACTTCTCGAAGTTGGTCGAGGCCGCGATGATGGAGGCGAGGGCGTTGGACAGGCTGCTCTCGTCGCTGGCGAAGAAGGCCCCGCCCGTGCCGCCCGCGGCGGCGATGGCGTTGAGCTGGGCCTGCTCCGACGGCAAGACGCTGAATCCGACGACATATGTGTCAATCGGCACGCCGCTGATCGTGTTGCGCAGCGCTGTCGCGGAGGCCACGGGATTGCCCTGGCAGCTCTCGGCCCCGTCGGTCAGGAGAATGACGCCGTACTTGCGGCAGGGCACGCCGCCGTCGCACTGGATGATCGGCTTCAGATAGTCGGCCGTAGTGTCCAGGGCGCCCGCCAGCGGCGTGGGACCCGTGGCGCGAAGCTCGCAATCGCCTCCCGCCGAGAACGAGCAATGGTCGCCGGGCAGCGTGCTCGAGTTGAAGTTCGTCTCCTTGCCGTCGAGCCACATCAGCTCCTGCTCGAGGGGCTTCTGGAAGCCCACGAGGATGTCCGCACCACGCCGTGGCGCGCCGCAGGACCCAGCGTAGTTGATGCAGTCACCCGTGTTGGGCCAGCCCACATTGATGTTGCCGTTGAGCGACGACGCGTATCCCGCCGTCGGATACGCCGTCGAAAGGTTGCACGACGGCGGAATCGGGTAGGCCGGAGCGACGTTGTTGCGCGGGTCGTCGTAGCTGCAGCACAGGTTCTGGCACTCGAACCAGCTGGCCGCCTGGCAGCTGCGGTTTTGCGAGACGTCCTGGTGATAGCGCGCCAGGGCGAAGTCCGCGTGAGGAAAGGCCGCCAGCACGTTGTTGAGCGCGTTCTTTGCGATGTACAGCTTCGAGTTGTTGCCGTCGATCGTGTCCGCGTCGCTCGACGTGTCCACGCCCACGTGCCCCACCGAGCCGTCCCCGAACGTGGGATTGCCCGCCGGGTCGTCGAGCATCGATCCCGAGGTGTCCACCACCACCACGAAGCGGGGACGGGTGTCGGTGACGGGTCCGATGCACGACGGCGTATTGGCCGGGCACTGCTGCGGAACGCCGTTCACGCACGACGGCATGCTCACACCGTTGCAGTTCAACGGCGGCAGGCCGTCGTCCACCACGCCGTTGAAGTCATTGTCCCAGCCGTCGCAGACCTCACCGACATAGGCGCCGTCGATCTGCAGCTCGCCGTTGGAGCCGCCCGCCTCGCCTGTGCAGATGGGGCACACGCCGCCGGCCGAGCCGTGCACGTCGAACCGCGCCACCGGCGAGATGCTCGCCACGCGCGACAGCACGTTGACCAGGCCGCCGCCACCACCACCGCCGCAGTCGTCGCACGTACCGCTGGTCTGCGTGCCCTTGCACTCGTTCTCCTCGTACGTGCCGTCGACCGGCGTGCACTGGTTCGACGCGTCCGCGCACACGGTGCCGAAGGCGCCGCCGAGGTTCTTGCACGTCTGGCCGAGCGCCGCGTTGCACTGCGCGTTGCTCGTGCAGGGCGTGCAGTTGCACGGGCTGCAGCGTCCGCTCACGCAGGTCTGGCCCGATTGACAATCGGTGTTCGTCGTGCAGCTCAAGCACTTGGGCTGGGAGTCGCCACCTCGCCCTCCGGCCGCGAAGATCTTGGCGCTCGCTTGGATGGTGACGTTGTCGCCGATCAGCAGCACCGTGCCGCCCGCCCCGCCGCCCGCGCTGTCGTTGCCCGACGCGCAGCCGCGGTCGCCGTTGGCGTTGACCATGCCCGCGATGTCGAGCGTGCCCGTCTGCGCTGCGTTGGCCGCGAACAATACGATTCGCCCGCCGCCCGCGCCGCCTGCGTCCGCCACCGTCGTGCCCGCCGACGGCGTGAATCCGTCACCGTCCCGGCAGCCCTTGTCGCCGCCCGCCGCACCGAACTCCGTGGCGTAGATCCAGTGGAAGAAGGGTTGTCCCGCCACCGTCGGCAGCCCGTCGTTGTTGCGGCAGTCCGTGTAGCTCGCGCACGCCCCACCGCTGACCGCGCCGATGCAGTCTTCCTCGTAGTACTGCGGAAATACGCATCCGGTCGTCGGGCAGTCCTTGGTCCCGCGGCCACCGCCGCCAAAGTGCGCTCCACCACCCCCCGAGTCGCGAACCGCGCATCCGCCTCGCCCGCCCGACAGCGGAAACGCCGCAGGACCGGAACCATTGCTGCACAACGGCGTCTGGTACCCCGCGCCCTTCGCGATGACGCTGCTGCTCGCGTCGATCGTAATCGAGTTCGCCTTCAACACCAGGTTGCCCGTGTTCACCCGGTCCGTGCCGTTGAACACGGTCACGATGATCTTCGAGCCGTTGGTCAGCGACACGGTGCCGTAGGTCTGCACGCCCCCCAGCGTGACGGTCTGGTGATCCAGGATCAGATCGGCTGCCAGCGCGGGCGCGGACAGGGTCAACACGGAGACGGCGACGGACAGCGAGGCGGTCAGCACGGCCGCACGAGGACGAAGAGACACCATGGACGCATGCTACCACGGACGTTCGAACGGGTGCCGCTTCAGGCGTCGCTGTCTTGATCGGCGGTGCCGGACGCGCCCGACGCGTGAACGGTGTCTCGAGCGATCTCGGTCCGCAGGAACAGGAGCCCGACGATGAGGCTGTAGACCATGAACAGCGCCGACAGGACCAGGCTGAATGCCAGCACCTGCGCGTTACGCTCATCCAGCGAGGCACCGGTGCCGTAGCGGCTGAACAGCTGCACGGCGGCCACCTGCGAGGTCCCCAACCCCTGGACCGTGATCGGTATCCACGAGATGACGAACGTCACCGGGAGCAACGTCGCGGCCGCCAGAAAAGGAATATGCACGCCGAACAGCTTGAGCAGCGCCCACTGGAAGACGACATGCCCGGCCACGTGGGGAAAGCGAACCAGCCAGGCCTTGGCGTGGCCGACGATGCCCGCGTCGAATAAGGGCTGGAAGATCGCGCGGCGCGCCAGGAACGAGGGCCGCGCGACGATGACACCCAGGTACACGACGAAGGCGGCCAGCCCTCCGGCCGAGATCCAACGCATGAGCCGAAGGCGGGGTTCGTTCGGGTCGCCCAGCCAGCTGCCCGCCGCCGCCAGCAGCAGCAGCGCTACGAACATCACGCCCATCGTCAGCAGCACCGTGCCCGTGGCTCGCGCAATGCCCACGCCGCGCTTCTTGCCAACGAAGTACACGATGCCGCCCTGCCCGAGGTTGTAGTTGACCATCGCCAGCAGGTAGGTGGCGCCGCGGATTCCAAACACGTCCCGCAAGGACAGGCGCGTACAGAACCAGCCGAACGTGGCCCAGGTGGCGATGACGTCCGCCGCGAACGAGTACAGGAAGTAGACCAGCCCCAGCCCGGCCACGGTCGCCGGACCCGCGTCCTGGATGGCAGCCCAGGTGTGGGCGAGCGGCACCGTGTGGAAGACCCACGCCAGCAGCGCGACGGTGATCCCCCAGGTCACCACGCGCCGCAGCCAGATCCTACGGGTTGCCGAGGTCGCCATCGCGCGCTGCTGTGTGCCGTGTCCGCCAGGGCCTGTCAATGCGAGTTTCCTCACGGCGGTCGATGCGGCGCCCCAACGCTCACGGTCCCGTGCGCCGGTTCTTGCCCAGCGTCCGCGACCAGGTCGTGCCCAGGTCGTCCTCGGGAAGGTCCGTGCACAGCCCCCGCGCCCGCTCCAAGTCGCCGATGCGATCGCACAGCACCACGATCGCCCGGTTGGTCAGACGAGCCTTCTCCCGCTCGTCGACGATGGCGTCGCGCCGCAGCAGGTACAGGTCCACCAGGTGCTCCCATTGACGGGCCGCCGTCAGCAGCGTCTCGAGCTTCTCGAACGCTTCGCCATGGGCGGGCCACGCCGCAAGAGCCTGGTGCAGGCAGTCCGAGGCCTGCTCGTAGTCCGCCAGCTCGTCCGCGTAGAACGTCGCCACTTCGAACAGCACCTGCGCCTGTGCCCGCGGCGAATCCTCCCGCGCCAGGCCCGCCAGCCGCTCCTCCGCGGCATACCACGCCACGGCCTGTTCTCCGCCCGGCGGACGAATCGTCGCCCCCGCCTCGGGCCCCTCATCGCGCATCGGCAGCCCCTCGATGTGAGCGATCGGCGCGTCGTCGCCCCCCGACAGATCCACCTCTTCGTCGAGGATGTCGTCGGCAGTCAACGGCGCCACATCCAGCGACGGTGGGTCGAGCAGCAGATCGAGCAGCCCGATCTCGTCGCGCATCGCAGCGGCCGACGGCCACCGGTCCTGGGGATCGAAGGCCAAGGCGCGATCGACGATGCGAGCCACGGCCGAAGGCACCTCGGGCGCGATCTGGCGCAGCGGCTCGACCGGATTCATCGCCGCCGCCAGCAGCTGCAGGTGCGGCGTGGCTCCTTGGTGGACCTCGCGGCCTGCCAGCAGATAGTAGGCAATCGCGCCCACCGCCCACAGATCGCTGCGCTCATCGACCCGCTCCCACTGCCCCAGGGCCTGCTCCGGAGGAATGAATCCGGGCGTGCCCAGCACGTGCCCCTTGTGCGTGATGTGCAGTCGCTCGGAGTGCTCCCGCATCCGCGCAATCCCGAAGTCCAGCACCCGCAGGTCGCCGTCGCGCGTCAGGAACACGTTCTCCGGCTTCAGGTCGCGATGCACGATGTGCTGCGCATGTGCCGCTTCCAGCACCGCCAGCACCCGGTCCACGATCTCGAGCACCGTGCTGACGTCCAGCCGCCCTCCGCGCCGCACCACCAGCTGCTCGAGCGTCTCGCCGTCCAACAGCTCCATCACCAGGTACACCGACCCGTCGTCCGCCACGTCGTCGTCGAACACGCGGACCGCGCCCGGATGCCCCACGCCGTTGGCCAGGTAGCCCTCTCGCAGGAAACGTTCGCGAAGCTCGGGATGGCTGGCGTACTCGGGCAGCAGCAGCTTGACGGCCACACGGTTGCGATTGCGGTGCGTGGCGGCGAACACGGCGGCCATCCCGCCCACGCCGACGAGCTTGTCCAAGCGCCACTTGCGATGGAGCACCGTGCCCACGCGCGAGCGCGCCCACGTCTCCACGGGGTCTGGGTCTGGGGGAACCAAGCGCGGGCGAGCGTACCGCGCTGCGCGGCGGAAGTCCCGCATTTGGCGGCTCGGCGCCCCGCCTCGTGCCCGCCCGCTCACCGCAACGCGACAATCGGAAGATCGGTATCCACCCCAGCCACCGTCGCGTCCTGCACGAGCGTGAGCGTGATGTCGAAGTCCCCCGCCGTGGCCTGCCCCGACGAGTGTACGTACGCCCGGATCGTGGCCTCTCCCGGCGGCTGCGCCGCAAGCGCTCGAGCCGGGATCTCGCCGTATCCGTCCGCTGCCGGCCAGGTGCACTCCAACATGCGCACCGGACCCGGCTCCTGCCCCGGCACCACGAGCTCGCCGTGCGCGAGCTGCACGTGCACCACGCCCGCATCCGCCGGATCCCACGAGAATGCCGCCGCGCCAGAACGATCCAGCATCGGAGCTCGCTGAGCGCCCGCCGGTGCTTGGCCCTGCCATCCCGCTACCGTCAGACGCAACGCTGGCGGCGACGGCGCCGAGACGCGAAATGCGGGAACCGCTCCGCCGGACGCCGACACGATGACCTGGGCGCTGTCGGTCCACAGCCCGTCCTTTTTCGTCGACACACCCGAGACCGCGTAGGCGCCCTGCGCGTCGGGGTCGATCGCGCTTGCCCGATCGCCCGCTTGAACGATGAGCCGGCCAGCGTCGGGCAGCCGCCTCGGCTGCGCCGGACCCGCAGCGCCAGGTGCAATGACACGCAGCTCGCACGCATCGCTCACCCGCGACGGCTCGTCGCTCGCCGCCACGTCCGGATCGCCGAACCGCGCTGACAGGACGTAGCTCGAGGAGCCGTCCCCTTGAGGTGTCTGGTAGACGAGCAGATCGCCCACGCGCGCTGCAGCCGGAACAGAGGAGACCGATGGCGGGTTGTCGACGGGGAGGCCGTCCGCGACCACGCCGTCCGGTGCGCCGCACGCTGCGATCGAACCCAGCAGCAGAAGCGCGCAGGGCAAGGACGAGGCGAGACGGGACATGACAGCTCCTCTGGTGACCAAGCCCGGGGCCGACACGGCCGCGGTGAGGAGCAGGCCTTGCCATGTACATGCCAATCATGGCGTTCTGGCGAACTTCGTCGTCGTTGCCCCGTTTGCCCGGGCGATCCGCCATGATCCCCTGCGGCCGTGCGGCCATCGCCATTGACAGAATGACACGTAATCCGCCCGGCCTGCCTCGCGGACGACAAGGTGGCGCTCGACGCGTGCGCCCGACATCGGCAAGACGGGCGCCCGACAGTCACACCTTGAGCTTGGCGAGCACCTTGCCCAGCGCCTTGAGTTGCTTGAATTCCACGCCCGACAGGGTGAGCCGCGTCCCTGAAGCGCGCAGCCCTACTTGCCGCAGCCCCGCGGCCTGCAGCGCCGCGCGCACCTTCTTGACCTCGGCCGAGTCGGTCTTCGACGGTTTGGACGCCTGGCCCTTGGCTGCCCGCGCCGCCGCGCGCAGCTGGTCGTAGCTCAATGACGTAAAAGCCACCTTGCGCGTCGTGGTGCCGTTCTTGATCTCGACGCGCACGCGCGACGGGTCGAGCTTCTCGGGCAGCGAAGACGAGCCGGCCTTGACGTGGCGGCGAACCTTGACACGAACATGAAGTGGCGTGGGACGACACGCTCGGAAGGTCGTCAAGCAGGGGCGTCCAAGACCACCGCCCTGCCCGCCCGTGTGTGCACGTGGAGCCCCGAGACCTGGCAACTCTCAAGTCTTGCCCGACAAGACCGTCTGCCAACTCCAGGCGAGGCCCGGCCGTGCCGGCAGCTGACGGTCATGGCCCCTCGGTGGAGCGCTCGCGTCGCTTCTCGGGGTCCTGTGACGTCCCCGAACTCTGCGGCCCGCGTGGGCGCGCCGAATTCCGCCAGATAGTGGCTGCCATCGCCAGAAGGACCATCGCCCCTAGCACTATCAACCGTCCCTTTCCGAAGACATCGCGATTGTACGGGAGACGCTCCGCTACCGTTGCGCGATTCAGCACTGCCGGTCTGCTCCGATCATCTTCGGGGTCTCGGTACGGGTCGTCGGCAAAGGAGCGGTCCAACAACTCGCCCAGGCGTCGCAGCACGTCGTCGGGTGGGGGCGTTCCCGCGCCTGCAGCGAAGCCGAACCAACGACTACGCAACGTCACGCCCCGTTCGTCGGGGTCGACCAGGACCACTTGGCCTTGCCACTGCTGGCGGCGTTCGAGACTCACCACGGCGCGGCTGCCCTCGATCGAAATGCCGGTCACGCGGACGCCCTCACCCAAGGCGCCGGACTGGTTGACCTCGGCCATGACCGCAGCGAACTGCGGCTGTGCTGTCGGGCCCAGGACCCGCGGGCCGAACCAGGCGACGAGCATCATGCAAAGCCCCGCGAGGAACACGCGGACAGACACACTGGGCGTTGGCCGTGTCATCGGCCGGTTCTCCCTGCCGCCGCTCGCCGCCATTCGAGTTCGCCGGCCCCACTCTCGAATACGCATGGAGGATAGGCCTGGTCGACCGCCGGACCGCAATGGGAACCGTCGAATCGCCGCGACAAAACCACCATTCCCTCCAGCGAGGGGTCCGCTACTCGCAGGGACTCGGTCGGCAGGCTTCCGTCGTGTTCCAGGGTAGTGCGCGAGATTTCCCATCCGCAGGACGAGCTGCCGTCATTCAGCACGTCCAATACCCATTCGCCACCCCGCGGCCACGGGGACACAGGGACCTGGAATTCGACGCGATAGGGCTCGACGCGGCCCAGGTCGTGCACTTGCGGATACGCTCGCCTGCCGAACAAGAACTCCCCGTCGCCGAATTGCTCCGAAAGGGCACCCGTCACCTTCGCGCAGTTCCTGCCGGCTTCCGAGATAATGCACACGGTCGCCTCGCTCCAGCGGAGTCGAGACGCGGTGCGCTGGAATACGGCACTCCAGCCACTCTCCAGCGGAACGACGGTTCCGCCCTTGTCGTGAAGCACCGCGGAGGAGGTGTCCGGGATGCGGAGCAATCGTAGCGCCAAGGGCTCCGTGCCCTCCTCGGGGCGCGCAGGAGCGGGTGCGTAAGGCGCCAGTGCCGCCGTCACATCCCAACATCTGGGGCCTTCGAGACCAAGAAAGAGGTGTCCCCAGGTGGTGTTCGCCAGGACGGCAGGCGCGATCGCGGCCATATCGGTGTAGCTCCAATCGGCCGTGGGACTTGCGGCGGGGCGCAGCACGATAGCGAGCACGAGCACGAGTGCCGACAGCGCTATCCGAATCGTAGCGCCGCGCGTCGAGGGCTCTGCCCGTGGGAGAAGGCGAGCTGCGAGCCAGCCGATGGCCAGGGAAAGCGCTGGCAGACCGGGCAACATCGCCCGCGCGATCACACCCCGGGTCTGCAACACAAAGCCAAGCAACCCGGCGGTGGACGAGGCAAGCACGGCCACCGCGGCCGCCCCCTGGCGACGGTTCTGGTCGAAGCGGTGCCACGCGAAGCGCAGCACGACCGACGCCGCGACAAGCCCCGCCAATCCAACGCCAGCCACGCCAGGGTGGCGAGCCAAGGCCAGCGCGTCGATGCGGAGCATCGCGCGGGAGGCAAGCACGACGGTGGACGCCGCGGCCGCGAGCGAGAGGGGCAATCCCAGCCACGGTCGGCGAGTCGCCGCGACGGCGAGGACCATGGTGGGCGGCAGGAGGACGGCGAATCCGACGTGCACGTTCAACAGCAATCCGGCCCAGAAGCCCGCAAGTAGCGCGTCGATCAGGGAACCGCGGCGGGAAAGGCCGATCGCCGCCACCGTATAGAGCACCAGGGGAAGCGCGGCAGGGCTGGGGTTCCAGAGCGTCGTGACGTCGTCCACCACAACGAGGTAGGCTGTCCAGCACAACGCGGCTATCCACGCCGCGCGCGGTGATAGCAGCCGGCGGCCCGCAGCCGCCAGCACGGCTACGGATGCGGCTTGAAGGGCGAGTACCAGGAGCCGCACCGCGCGGACTCCCAGTCCCAGCCACATCCAGACGGCAAGAAATGACGGCCACCCGGAGCCGTGGAAGAGGTGCCAGGCGCTGGCGGACGACCCGACGGAGTGGCATTGACCGAGATCGAAGCAGTCCCGTGCCAACAGGAGGTCTCTCGAGGTGTCGGCATGGATCCGAGTCGGCCCCAATCGCAAGTACAACGCAACCGCCGCTAGCGCGAACGCCCCGACGGGTCCACCAACCAGAGCTAGCGCCCGATGTCGTAGTGCACCTGCGTCCACGTCGGCGATGGTGCCCCATTCGAAGTGGCCGGGGTAGTGTGTTCGGCATCATGGGCTTCGGGACGTCGTGCCGTGGGCGTAGGAAGTCGACCGAGCGACAGAAGGACATCCGAGCGCTTCTCGTCCCTCAGCACCGCCTGCAGGGCGCGAAGCTACGCCGGCTCGAGGGCATCAACGAGGCATCGATTGTCCTGGGTGCCGCGAACGACACGGCGATCGGCCCAAAGCGCGATTCGCCGCGCAGCGCTGGCGCAGGGCGGGTGCGCGCCGCTGTCGGCTTCGACGGATGCCGTGCCCCCCCCAGCACGGCGCCCGGTGCGCCTACACGTCGGGATCGACGCGTCGCGTAAAGTACGTAACCCCCTCGAACAGCTCGTAGCCCGCGGCCTTGAACGTGGCCCGCGACGTGTCGTTGTAGCCCTCGATGAGGCACGCGAAGATGCCTATCCCGCACGAGACCAGCCACTGCTCGCTCTCGCGGATCAGGCGAATCGCGAGGCCGCGACGACGGTAGTCCGGGTGTACCGCCACGCGGTTGATCCAGCCCTTGCGGCCGTCGTGCGTGACCAGCGAGGTGCCGATGATGCGGTCGTGGTCGAAGAGGCCGAAGAACGCGATTTGGGGCAGGGTGAGCTGGTGCTCGAAGGCTGAGCGCGAATCGCGGCCGTGGGGCTTGTAGGGCAGGCCGGCCGCGGTCCACAGCTCGACCAATGCGCCGTAATCGCCTGCGTTGAGCCTGCGGAGGTTCAGGGCGTCGGACATGACGCTCCGATAGCCCGGGGCCGGCGCCGGGGCAACGGCCTCGCAGCTTTGTTGTACGGGGCGCCGCGGGCACGGGACAATTCGCGCTGGAGGATCCGATGCTGGCATTCCACGAACGACGAAAGCGGCGCAGCGAAGTGTTGCAGGAAGCGCTGACCTTGCAGCTGGACGCCTGTGCCCGGCGGTCCGGAGTCGACTACATGGTGCTGGCCGACCAGCAAGGCCTGATTATCGCGCGCAGCCGCGACGTGTGCGAGGCCGAGGAAGTGGCGGCCTTCGGACCCTTCCTGGCGGATCGCAGGCCGTGGAGCGGCCGGGTCCCGTGCGAGAGCGGCCCCCGCGATGCTTCCATCGCGCCCTTCCGGCTGGGCGGTCAGAGCGTCTACCTGTGCGCGGTCGGAACGCAGAGCAAACGCGTCGGCGGAGAGATGATCCAGGCGCAGTGCGGCGTGCGTCGTATCCTGGGGCAGTGAGACGGGGCCGCCCGGCGCGCTCAGTGCGTGCGGGGCGTGATCGCGAAGTTCGGGGCGGCGCTGTAGTCCGGCTTGACCGTCCGCGCCTCGAAGCGAGTCCAAGCGTCTGCGGCGCCGGCCACGCCCGATTCGACCGCCACCGCCAAGGCCGGCTGCATGTTCGACGGATATCCTGCCGGCGAGCTGGAGTAGCCCGTCATCTCGCCTGGCTGCAGGTTCAGCGCTGCGGCCATCTCCGCACTGCCGCAGGGCAACCCCGCCACCGCCGGATCCACCGTCTGCTGATAGACGGTCGCGAAGCTGTCATAGACGGCAGACTGGTCGGAGTCGCGCACGTTCGCGGAATACGACGCTCCGAAGATGGGGCAGAAGTCCGGCTCGGTCATGCGTCCGACCGGAAAGACTGCCTTGAAGGCAAGAAGCGGCTTGGCCTCGTCGAAGCCCATCGCCACGAGCTGCCCCGCCGACCACGTGAAGAAGTCGTCCTGCCACGGCGCCACGCCGCGCCCGTTGTCGTACGCGAAGGCGTATCCGTTCGTCAGCACCCCGAGCGCGTTTTTCCGGTCTCCCGTGTACTGGTCGACGTACCACTGCAGGTTGTCATGCAGCCGATCGACGAAGTACGCCTTCATGGGGTGGTCGTCCGGCGTGATGTAGGCCGCGAAGCCCAGCGTGCGCAGGGACCAAGCCTGCCCGCGGACCTGCCCCCATTGCAGCAGGCCCTTCTCGAACTCGCGGTAGTAGGGGTTGCTCTCAAGGAGGTTCAAGTTCGCCCAGAACTGCAGCTCCTCGAGGTAGTCGTAGTCGCCCGTTACCACGTAGGCCAGATAGCCGAGCGACGGCTGGTGGGCCGAGTCGGGCGTGAACGGGCTCGAGCAGTCCGCGGCGCAAGCGGGGAATGCCTCGGACTTGCCCGTCGCCGGATTGACCGTGTCGCCGGGATTGCCTAGCAGCGTCATGTACGGGTAGTCGGCCAGCGACACGGGGAGATCGGTGTTCTTGTCCCGGTAGTGCACGGGCCAGCTGCCCGCCATGTCCGCGAGCTCCAGCGCCACGGCGCGCGCTCGCGAGTCCATGCTGCACAGATACAACGAGTCCCACAGCGACAGCGGCCCGATGTCGTCGTGCGCCCCGGTCGCGGGCATGTACGGCTCCATCCCGCCAACCTTCATCGGCCCCCGGTCCTTCGCATTCCACGCCGCTGTCACCGACGCGACCGCGGCCTCGGTCACCGTGAGCTGCGGATCGTAGTTGGGCACCGCCCCGCTCGCCATCAGGTAGCGCCCGTCTTGCTCCGCCTCGGTCGCCACGGCGTCTCCCCACCAGAAGGTCTCACGCCACCGGGCGTGGGCGTAGTGGGTCAATCCCTGCAGCGCCAGAACCTCGCTGCCCGCGATCGCGACGCTCGCGTCATAGACGAAGTTCTGCGGGCCAGGCTCGAATGCCCAATCATTCTCCAGGACCACGGCGACCCGCGCCCGCGTGGCGCCGGCGTATTCCCGAACCGAGAACCGCGCGCTTAGGTGCGGGTGGTCTCCCGCCGCGCCGTGCAACGGAGTCGAGACGATCCATTCCGACACCAGCGGCCCGGACAGCCAAGGCTTCGGTGTCCCCGATGAGAGCAGGGCCGCGGCAGACGCCGTATAGGCCTGTCCACCCAGACTCACCTTGACGGCCGCGTCGAAGTCCGTGGCAAGCAGATCCCCGAGCGCGACCGGATCGCCCTGCGCCGACGGCTCCGCCGAGACGATCTCCACGCTCCGCGATTGCCCCGCATCCATGGCGGGCAGGCGCACCGTGAGCACCGCGTGGCGTAGCGAGCCGTCGGCGTGCGTCGCCTTGACGTCGACCTGGAGGGGAATGACCGTGTCCCCGATCCGTGCCACGAGGGTCTTGCCCGCCGGGACGTCGCCGGGACGAAACACCTGCCCGAAGGTCACGGGCACGTCGGTCTCGGGGTTGCTCGACGGGTTGTGCAAGCGCACCGTCGTGATGGTGCTGCCGAGGGGTACGGGCGCCACGTCTTCCGACGCCTCGGGACTCGCGTCTGCGCCGCCGTCGAGGGCCGACGACGGCCCCGGGCTCGCTGGATTGTCACTTCCTCCGCATCCCAGAAACATGAGCGCCATGGCTGCGCCGAAGGCCGCCGCCGAGCAAGTGAGCCTGCCGAGGGGAGGAGACGATGGGAGCGTCTGCAACGGGAACCTGCCTTCCTGTCGCGATGGGCGAAGGCGGCATTGTGCCTTTCATGCCGCGCGGAGTCCAGAGTCCCTTGGCGCGGCATTGCTACGTGTGCTCAGCCGTGTATGCTGCGCGCATGGTACACCAGGCGATTCGACTCTCGTGGGTTGTGTTCGGGCTTGCTGCTCTGCAGGGTTGCGGTTCCGATAGCTCCAGCCCGGGACAAGCCGGTGCGGTCGGAGGTTCGGGCGGTAGCGCGGACGCCAGCGCGAGCGGCGGCTCCGCGGGCGCCCAGACGGGCGGGGCGGGGGGGTCGGCGGGCACGGGCGGCTCAGGCGGCGCGAGCGCGGGCGGGGCAGCTGGCTCAGGGGGCGCCACGGGCGGAGCCGGCGGAAGCGGTGGCTCCGTCACGCCCAACCAAAGCTGTACATCGCCGTCTCCCCCCTTCACCGCGCTGGAACAGCAGCTCGTCGATCTGCCTGCCGACAGCTGGTACGACGTGCCCGACTCCAAGATGCGCGCCGTGTGCCCAACCGGCTACAACTGCGCCAATGCGATTGAGCCATGGTCCGGCGGCACGTACGATCCCGTCCACAATCAGATGCTCATCTTTGGAGGAGGCCACTCGGACTATGCCGGAAACGAGGTGTACTCCTTCGATATGGCCACGTTGAAGTGGACCCGGCTCACGGACCCGTCGTCGCAGAGCTATGCCAGCCAGGACCCGCTCCCCGACGGTCAGCCGGTCTCCCGGCACACGTACGACGGTATCGCGTATGTCGCTCATGCGGACGCGATGTTCGTGCACGGCGGGTCCCGTTGGCAGGACGGCGGCGGGACGAACGTGACCTGGGCGTTCGATCCCGTGGCGAAGGCGTGGACCGATCGGCAACCGTCCAATGAGCTGCCGCTGACGAACTGCTGCAGCGAAGGGAGCGCCTATGATCCGGCGACCAAGCGCGTGTACGTTCACCGCACCAAGTCGCTGGCGGCGTACGATTGGGACACCAACAGCTGGGTCGTCTTGCAGGATTATGGCAATCCGCCGTTCTGGCCCCGGTACGAGGCATGGGGCGACAAGCGTGGCGTGGTGGACACCAAGCGAGGGCTGCTGTGGTTCCTGGGTTCGAAGCTCGTGCTCGTCTACGATATCGCCCACGGCACGCACGTGACCGACGACTGGATCACGACGGGCGGCACGACGTTCACCAACGCGCCGGACGTGAGTGCCTATCCGGAGGAGGTCATCACCACCGGAGGCGGCGAGGTGATTACGGCCAACGGTCCGGGCGTCGACTACGACACAGCGGCGGATGACCTCGTCGCGTGGATCGGTGGAGCGCCCTGGGTCCTGGACCTGGAATCCAAGGTGTGGTCGCAAGCAAGCGCGAGCGGGGCGCCCACGACGACGGCTGCGCACGGCACGTTCGGCCGCTGGCGCTACGTACCTCGGCTCAACGTGTTCGTGCTGGTCAACGGCGCGGACCAGGACGTGCTCGTCTACAAGCACACGGCCGGCTGCGGCACGCCCTGAATGCCGCCTTCGGCCCGCAGCCAAAGGAACGCGCCGCTTCCTCAGCTCCCACGGCCGCTCACCATCTCACGCAGCCACCGCCCCACGCGCGCTTCGTAGCCCGGACCGAACCCTCGGTTGATGTGACGAACCGTGGTCCCCGTGTCGATCGCGAACGTACAGGGAAGCCGGCGCGGGTCGAAGGCGCTCTGGGCACGGCCGTCCGGGTCCAGCAGCCACAGCGCCGACGGGTGCTGCTTGACTACGTCGTCGGACGGGCGCTCCTCGGTCACGACGACGACCATGGTGATCGCTGCTCCGGTGTCGTGGTGCACGCGTTGAATGGCGCGCTGGAGCGCCGGCAGCTCATGTCTGCACGGCTCGCAATAAGGAGAGTAGAAGCTGACGACCACCGTCTTGCCTCGCAGCGTGCCGAGGCGGAGGGTGCTGCCGTCGAGGCGGGGAAGCTCGATATCCGGCATCGTGTCGCCAATGCGCAGCCGATAGGGCGCCGTGTCGAGCAAGGTCGCTCCACCGTCCAATCGGGGCTGCTCTCGGCCGGGCAGCCCATCGCGCGTCCGCAGGCGATTCGGCGCTCCCAGGGCTGGGAGCGCGATCAGGAACGACAGCGCCGCGGGCAGCAGCATCGTCCGAGCGAGCACGTCATGGCGGGTCATCACCGGATGATCATACCCGCTGTCGCGCCGGTTGACCCGTGTGCCATAGCTCGCCATCATCGGAGCGTTCGTGTATGGTGCGCACGATCGCGCGCTGCGTTGTCGAGCCGCGCAAAGGGGTTGCCCGTGACGATTCGCCTGTTCGCCTTGCCTGCTCTGCTGGTCCCCGTCCTGGCATGCGGTTCCCCGCCTGCTCCCGCGTCGCCCGGCGCCGCCGAGAACGCCGTCGCGTCCGCACGCCCTGCCGCCAGCTCCGCGGCTCCAGCGACGAGCACCGCCCCGCCTGCCCCGTCGTCGTCCGACCAGCCCGCGGCGCCGTCATCGGCGACGGCCGGCACCGGGGTTCCAGACTGGACTCCCGCCGCGGACGGTGTCGATGGATGGCTGCAATCCAAGGGGATCCAGGACACGTCCTCCGCGTCTCTGATCAAGTTGGCCGGTCTTCCCGACTCGGTTCGGGTCGAGTGCGACAAGGTCGTGCCGGTGGGAAAGCCCGTGGGGGAGGCGGCCCTGTGTCGTCGCCAATACAAGGAAGGCATGTGGGTCCTGGCGACGTCGTTTTTGCTGTTGGTGCCCGATCAAGGGCATCTGCGCAAGGTCTGGGAGATGCCTTCCGCCGCGGGGCAGCTGAGCCGGCGGGATCTGGCGGAGAGCCCGCTGGTGCAGCTGAATCTGTCGATGCAGGACGACGGCATGCTGCTGTTCCTGGACGAGGCGGAAGGGCTGGGGTGCGGGGACTGGCGTGCGCGGCTCGACGCGGCGCGCAAGGATTCGGACCCGGAAGACAAGGACACGTTTGCGAGCCTCGCGCGGCTCGCCGGGCGCGTGTGCCAGGGCAAGGGGCGCTACGCCTGGCGGGGCACGAGCTTCGGTCGGTAGGGCGGTCAGGGCGCACCGGGCGGCCCAAACGGGCAAGCGGCAGTTGTTCGTCGAGGAATTGGCCCCGGACCCCGGAGCGCACTACGCTTGCTGGTGGATGCACGTAGCTCGTCTTTCGCTGGTTCTCGGCTGCCTCCTTGCGGGGCAGGTCGCGCTGGGTTGCGCGGGCGCCGATGCGTCGGCGCGCAGCCAATTCGACGGATTCCGCCGCGACATCGATCGCATTCAATCGGACAACGACAAGCTCAACGAGCGGCTGACCAATCTCGAGGCCGCCGAGGCCAGCCGTGAAGCCGCCAAGGCCCCCGCGCCCGACGCCGGGAGTCGTCCCTCGCTGCAGGTAGTCCGCATCGGACCGGACGCGGGATCGGGAGACGACGACAATGATTTGGGAGCCAATGACCAGCAGGCGCGGGATGGAGACGAAGGTGCCCGGACCGTGATTCGTGCCGAGGGCAACCGGGAGCCGTCGGTGCGCGAAGGCTCGGCGGCATCGGGCTCGAAGGACCAGGCGGAGCGTGACTACCAGGACGCGCTGGCCCTGGTGAAGAAGAAGAAGTACGATGACGCGTTGACGGCGCTGGCGGGGTACCTGGTGCGGTATCCGTCGGCGGACGACGCGGACAACGCCACGTACTGGCGTGGCGAGTGCTACTACGCAAAAGGCGACTACGTGCGTGCCGCCGAGCAGTTCGAGGGCGTGGTGGCGCGGTTCCCCAACGGCAACAAGGTTCCCGACGCCCTGCTCAAACTAGGTCTCAGCCAACGCGCCATGGGCGAGCGCGACAAGGCCAGGGAGACCTTCGACCGATTGCGGAAGTCCTATCCGTCCAGCGACGCAGTGAAGAAGATTCCGCGGGAGTAGAGATCGATGATGTGGAAGCACCGGCTGCTGACCATCAGTGTGATATCGGCCGTGGGCCCTGCGTGCTGGTGCACGTTCGCCTGGGCGCAAGAAGGCGAGGGCGACACCGGCGCGGGCACGACGCCGCCTCCTGCGGCCACGGTCAAGGCCCCGGAAGGGGGCAATACGACCGTTGTCGTCACGCCACCGGTCACGACCACCACGACGGAGACCACGACCACGCCGTGGGGCGTTCCCCCCGCGGGCTACGACCCGGACAAGGGGCTGCCGTCCAGTGACCGGGAGGCGGGCTCGAGCCAGTTCGACCTGAACATGGGCAACACGGCGACCGTGCACGGCAGCGGCGAGGGGGCCTTTTCGGGGACAGGACAACAGGCGATGAGCGTGCCGGCCTACCATACGGTTCGGCGCGGCGACACGCTCTGGGACCTGTGCAATCACTACTACGACAACCCGTGGGCTTGGCCGCGGGTCTGGTCGTTCAACCCGCAAGTGCAGAATCCGAACTGGATCTACCCAGGCGATCGGCTCCAGCTGCGCGCCGCTCCCACCGCCGGCACGGCCCCGCAGAGCGCCGCCGGCGAGGCCTTCGTGATGCGACAGTCCATGGTTCCGCAGGGAACCGTGTTCCTGCGCGACGAGGGCTACATCGCCGACGAGGCGCGGGACGTCTGGGGCGAAGTGATCGGCAGCCCGGGCGACACCATGTTGCTGGCCGAAGGTGACCAGGTCTATCTGCAAATCAAGGGCAACCACAACGTGCAGATCGGCCAGGAGTTCACCATCTTCGAGAAAACGCGCCGCCCGGAGGCGGGCGACTCGAAGGGCTACATCGTTCGATTCAAGGGCACGGCGAAGGTCACGCGCTGGAACGAAAAGACCCATATCGCCGAGGCGACGCTGACCGAGTCCCTCGACGTCATCGAGCGCGGCGCGCTCATCGGCCCGATCGGGCGGCGCTTCGACGTGGTGCCGCCGGTGCCCAATGACCGGGAGGTCTGGGGGCACATCGCGGCCGCCGTCGAGCCGCGAGAGCTGATCGGTCAGAACCAGGTCGTCTTCATCGACAAGGGCTCCAAGGATGGTCTTCGTCCTGGCAACCGGCTGTTTGTCGTGGAGCAGGGCGACCGGTGGCGCGACTCGCTGCGGATGGGGCGCGCCATGGCCGCCAACCGCGTCCACTTCGAGCTGCGCAAGGCCGAGATCACCACGGCGCCCGACACCGCCCGAGGTGAGGCGGACAAGCTGCCGCGCGAGGTCATCGGAGAGATCCGCGTGCTGCGCACCGAGCCTCACTCGGCCCTGTGCGTGGTGACCAGCTCCGTCCGCGAGCTCGAGCCAGGCTTCACGGTCGTCGCTCGTCGCGGCTACTGACCCCGCAACACGCCGGTCGAGCAGCCACAGCGCTTGCGTCGCACCCCCAATCCGGATCCGATCCCACCGCCCCTGCCCGAAGCGGCTCCCCGTGTACTATGATCGGACCGTGTCCGGCACGCTTCCCCCGCCCCCTTCCCAACAACCCCCGCCCAGCCAGGCGCGTCCGGACGCGTCGGCCCTGGGTCCTACCGGCACCATCCGCCCGCCCGCGAATCGGGACGACGGCACGGCGCACGTGACACCGGACGCGCCGACGCCGCAAGCGGTCCCGGCGATGTACGCGTCGGCTATGCCGGCACAGACCACCTCGGCGATTCCGGTGTTCGACTCCGCACCGTCACGACCGGTCCCCTCCGCAGCGTCGGTCGCCGTGATTGCGCCGCCGCA